>DAOTTM010000026.1:0-6473 GCA_034437915.1 Dehalococcoidia bacterium
GTGGGCTGGATTTCGGCCGCTTCGATGCGGGCGATCTCTGGTTGGGTCATCCCGGCACGGGCGGCCAGCTGGCGCTGTGTGAGCCCGAGTGCTTCGCGCATCGCCACAAACTTCAGTGCCAGCTCGTACGCGGGGCGACGCCTTTCGTACGCCTCGCGCGTCGCAGGATCCTGCAAGAGCTCCTCTTCGAGCAGGTCGAGATCATCCTTCATTCAGCACACAAGGTAACAGGCGAGGTAACGACGGGCGGACCCAGGAATCGACGTGAATCAAACGAACGCTCAGGGGGACCCGCCGCTCCTTCGCAGTCGCGGTACTGATTAGTCGAACCCAGGCCCAGAGCGTTTACGCAACGGCAGCGACGCGATCAGTACCGCGCGCGGGAGCAAGCGGCGCGTTCCCGTGCTCTCACGCGTCGGCAGCGTCGAGGCCACGCACATTCCCGAATCGCGTTCGCTTGCGGGGGGCGCGGCGGTCGCGGAGAATGGGAAGCATATTCGCAATCCCGAAAGCAGGGTTCCTGTGGTTATTAATCTTGGCGACAACGAACACGAAGCAGCCTGGCGCACGGAAGTCCGCGCCTTTATTGATACGGCGGCCCCGGCGGCGTTTAAGTCGGGGGGCACGGACCAGGGCGAGGGCGGCCTCTTCGGGCGCATGGGCGCGATGAAGGAGTGGCGCGAAAAGGTCGCGCAGAAGGGCTGGATCGCCCCTTCCTGGCCCAAGAAATACGGCGGCGCCGACATGTCCGTCGTCGACCAGTTCGTGATGAACGAAGAGTTCGCGGAGTCTGGCGTGCCCGGCAACGTGGGCGGCTTCGGCGTGATGATGATCGGCCCCACGATCATCGAACACGGCACGGACGAGCAGAAGGAAGAGCACCTCACCAAGATCCTCAAGGGCGAAGTGATCTGGTGCCAGGGCTATAGCGAGCCAGGCGCCGGTTCGGATCTCGCCAGCCTCCAGACGCGCGCCACCCGCGATGGCGACGACTACGTGGTCAATGGCCAAAAGATTTGGACGACGGGCGCGCAGTTCGCGGACATGATGTACATGCTCGCGCGCACCGACCCGGACGCCCCCAAGCACCGCGGCATCACCTACCTCCTCCTCAATATGAAGGACCCGGGGGTCACGGTGCGCCCGTTGACGAACCTGGCCGGCTTCCAGGGCTTCAACGAGGTCTTCTTCGATAACGTCCGCGTGCCCGTGAAGAACCGCATCGGCGACGAAAACCGGGGCTGGTACGTGGGCACGACGACGCTCGACTTCGAACGCAGCTCCATCGGCAGCGCGGTCGGCGTGCGCAAGCAGCTCGAACGCCTCATGCGCAACGCCAAGGCGGGCAAGGACGGCCTTTCGTTCGACCGCAACCCCAAGGTGAAGGCGGAGTTCGCGGATCGCTGGATCGAGGCGGAGGTGGCGAGGATGCTGAGCTACCGTGTGGTCAACATGCAGGTGCGTGGGCTGATCCCGAACTACGAGGCGAGCATCTGCAAGATGTACAGCAGCGAGCTGAGCCAGCGCATCGCCAACCTTTCGATGCACCTTGCCGGTATGCACGGCGCGCTTGCCAAGGCATCGGGCCTCGGCTACCTGCAGGCCGTCAGCTCGACGATCGCGGGCGGCACGAGCGAAATCCAGCGCGGCATCGTCGCCACCCGCGGCCTCGGGTTGCCGCGCGGCTAGGCGCCGCGAGTATCGGAGTGGCGAGTATCGGAGATTTCAGCCTGAGGATGTTCGGCGCGTTACACCACGGGTAGACTGACGCAGTGAGTACCTCCTCAGGTTCAGGTGTGATCGCCGTCGCGCCGCCGTCGCAAGTCTCGTTCGTGGGGCGGACGCGGGAGATCGGCTTGATCCGCTCAGCCCTCGAAAAGTCCAGACGCGGGGATCCGCAGGTCGTGATCCTGTGTGGCGAGGCGGGCATGGGTAAATCGCGACTCGCACGGGAAGCGATAACCATCGCCACCGGCACCGGCTTTCAGGTCATCTCGGGGCGCTGCGTGGAGGACGGCCCGGTCCCGTTCATGCCCTTTTCAACTGATTTCGCCGAACACCTGAACCGTGCGCATATGCTCAATGCCGAGACCCTTGGGCCTGCCGCCGCCACATTGGCGGGGTATCTCTGGAATTCGCAAGGGCTACGACACATAACAGACGACCCGGACCGGGCGGAACTGGCCCGTGCCATTCCGAACGGTTTCTTTGCCCTCGCCCGGCGTCGTCCTGTGCTCTTCGTGATCGATGATCTGCAATGGGCGGACGGTGGTGCGTTGTCCTGTATCCATCTTCTTGTTTTGGCGCTTTGTGACGAGCAGCGGCAGCGGCCGGTGCGGGCGATGATCGTGGCGATCGTGCGGGAGCCGACCGATGAGCGAACGGCTTCCGTTATCGAGCGGCTCGCCCGCGAGCCCATCGTCACGAGGATCAACGTCACGGGGCTGCCGGAAATAGACGCTGCGGCGCTTGTGGAGGAAGCCTGCGGTGTCCAAAGCGCTCCCCGCCTGCTGACCGATCTCATAGAGGCCACATCGGGAAACCCGTTGCTCATTCTTGAATCACTTGAAATGCTCGCCCGCGGAGGGGCTCTCGCGGTTCAGGCGGGTCGGCTAGTGTCCTCGACACGAGTGGAGGAGGTTCAGGCGGCGCCCGACTTGACGCGCGAAGCCGCCGAAAATATCGCCGCCGCTCCGCCCGACGTCGCGAACCTGCTAGTCTTCGCGAGCCTGCTCGGCGAGGAGTTCTCGGTTGTTGACCTGGTGGCGGCGAGTGGGCAAGACGAAGATACGATCCTGGCTGCATTGGACCATGCGGCGCGCATCCATCTAGTCGGCGAGCGCGGTTCGCGCCTGGGCTTCAGCCATCCATCGATTCGGCGGGCGTTTGCAGAGAGCATTCTTCTGCAACGGCGGAAACGGTTGCACGTTGATATCGCGCAGAGACTGGAGCTATCCGGGCGCCAGGACTCGGCGGCAATAGTGCAGATCGGGTTTCACTACCTTGCCGCCAGCGGTGCAGCTCCTGCCCAATCCGCGGGCCCGGCACTGGTCCAAGCAGCTGACGCGGCAGCGGGCCTTGGCGCGTCGGATCGCGCCGCCGGGCTTTACGAAGGAGCGTTCGCGTTGATCGAGTACGTCGCTACGCTTGGGACAGTTGAGCTGGCGAACCTCGAGAGCCGCTGCGGCCTCGCACACGGGCGAAACGGGGACACGTCTGCGGCCCGCCAGAGATTTGGGAGCGCCATGGCTCGATCCCGGGCCGCGGGAGACATCGAACTTTGGGGCCAGGCCTTCGTCGGATGGGCGAAATCGTACACCTACACCGGCGCCCGCCTGAGCCCGTCGGCCTTCGGAGAATTCCTCGCCGTAGCCGACGAAGAGCGATTCCCCGCCGTTCGGGCGAGAGTCCTGGCGGAGCTTTCCAGCGCCCTTTGGCTCGTGGGCGACCCGGCTGATCTGCAGACAGCCGCAGAGGCCTTCCGGCTCGCGGAACTGAGCGGCGATGCCCTGGCCGGCGCACATGCGGGCGTCTCACTCGGGCTTGCCAGGCTGAGGGCATTCGACCTCGCGGGCGCGGTCAATGCCTTCCGGGCGACGGAGCGATTCGCGCGCGAGTTCGATTCGCCGGCCGCGCGAGCCTGGGGGCCTGTGCGCCTGGCGATAGTTCACGTTTTCGGTGGGGAATTGCGGGCAGCCCGGTCCGCAGCCCAGGAAGGCGAACGGGAAAGTCGCATCGCCAGAGACTGGGGACAGGTGGCGACCGCGCTCGCCGCGGCCGCGTCAGCAGCGGCACTCGATGGGCGCTTCGACGAAACGGAGCGCGCCTCGGCAGAGGCGGTCCTTTGCCTGAAGCGGTCGGAATATCGCCCGGTCAGCCCGATGGTCTTCTCGACGCTGGCGTGGGGCAGATTCATGACTGGCCGGTTCGATGCAGGCCGTGACGCGCTTGAAGAATGGAAGCCCTGGGGCGGTGCTTCTGCCTCTTGGATGTACGCGATGCTCTTCGATACGCCCGAGCATGCCGTAGAACGGTCCCTGCCCGGCCCCCTGCCCTGGCGACGTGGTGTGGACGCCAATTCGCTCGGGGTGGTCGCCCTCGTCCCGCACGTTTGCGCCGCTGCCGGGATGCCCCTTCCCGATGGCTACCCGTTGGCGGTGTTGGCCCAAGCGCATGCGATGGGCCTACGGTTCACACATTCACCCCCACTGAACATTCTCCGTGCCGTGGGCGTGGCAGAAGTGCTCGACGGTCGCCCGGACGAAGGCAGGGCGTTCATTCAAACCGCGCTCACGGAGTGCCGCGAAGCGGGCGCGCGCGCCGAATTGGGGATGGCCTTGACCGACCTCGGCCGCGCCGAACTGGGTGTCGGCGACCGCGCGGCCGCGGCGACATCAATCGCCGAAGGACTGGCAATCTTCGAAGAATTGGGCGCATGGGGCGCTCATAGGCACGCTCTTCAGCTCGCAACGTCAAACGGGGTCGCGCTGGAAGCCAGGTTCCCCGCTCCAGCCTATCCCGGCGGCCTTACAGAAGACGCGATGCTCGTGCTCACCGCGTTTGCCGCCGGGAAATCCGTGGCGGTTATCGCGAACGAGCTCGTCATGGATGAACGAACCGTGCGGAGCGTGCTCGAAGGTGCTTTACGACGAACGGGCAATGCCACCGCCGAAAGTGCAGCTGTGTACCTCGACCAGCACGGGATCGACGTGGCGGCCAGACGCCCAGCAAGCGCGCAAGACCTTGGCGCACGGCGGTCGGTGGACCTCGCCTTCTTGTTCGAAGATATAGACGACTCCAGCGTTCTGAACGAGGCGCTGGGCGACGACCGCTATTATGAACTGCTTTCCCTGCACAATCAGACCGTCGAAGGCGCAATAGCGCTTCATGGCGGCAGCATCGTCAAGCACACGGGCGACGGGTACTTTGCGACCTTCCCGGATACGCCTTCAGCCTTGAGATGTGCCCTGGAGATCCAGTCCCGATTCCCGCTCACGCTCCCTGGTGAATCCGACCGTATACTCCGCGTGGCGGTAGGAGTGCATGCTGGCGAAGGCGTAGCCGCGCGGGGCGATGTCTTCGGTATCGCCGTGACGAAGAGCGCACGCATTTGGGCGCTCGCCGAAGCGGGCGAGGTGCTCGTCTCGGAACTGGCGCGGCAACGCGTACCGGAGGGCCACTTCCGGTTCATCGACCGCGGCGGCGTGCCGCTCAAGGGCTTCTCCGGCCCAACCCGCATCTACCAGGTGTATCGCCGCTAGCCCGTCCGCCACCTGGCGCGCTGAAGGGCGGCCTTTGTGTGAGATTCATCACGTTGGAAGCAAAGAATTCGCCAAGCATATTGACATGCGCCGGGGTCGGTGCCAAGCTGCTGGCCAATCCTTTACCGGAGAATTGAGATGCCTCCTGGCTATCCCGGCGGGCCTGCGAACGCTCACCAACCCCCACCTTTCCTCGGCCTTGATTCGCTTCATTCCACACCTCAAGGGCGCTGGGAATCGTTGAAGCTCCTGCGCTTACTCGGGTGGGCATGGATGGGCACACCGGGATGGCCTCGAACCGCTCCCAATGCGGAGGCAAACCATTACATCACGGCGTTACCACCGGGACCGACGGGCCTTGTGTATTCGACGATCCTCGCGACCCTCCGGCTTTCGGGCGTGGCAGAGATGCTGGGGATCGCCCTGCCCGGAGCGGTCCCACCGGCCACGTCGGTTGCGCACATCGACAACGACTGGTTTGGTGATGTCCCCAAGAATCGAGCAAGTCACATCTACCCGTGGAAATGGAAGGGCCTTCCTGTAACGGAAGCGGAATCGAGGGAGCGAAACTTCCTTCGCGAGATGATGTATGCGCTCGACCGATCTTTGGGTCTCGATAGCATCGGCAAGTTCGAACATCCGGATCGCTGGTTAACTGGTCCTGCACCGCAAAACTGGCCACCGCTCCAGGGTGCTCCCGCGAATGCGGCTGCCAAACTGATTGCCCCGCTGGACGCACCGTTAGTTGAAAACAAGCCGATCGACCATTACTGGGACAACTCGGGCAAGAGTATCTTTAGATTCCAGACTCTGGTCGGCGCACAAAGAGTGTCTTTCGTCGTGACTACGCCTCATTTTGACTATCCGTGAGACAGGGTGACTCAGGTTGAAAACAATTGTTCTTCAGTTCCGCGTGCTCGCGAGTGCCGCCGGGCCGAACACCGAAGCATTGCTGACTTCGGCGTTCGAGAAGACGCGGGATCTTTTCGACTCTCTTGGCATCACCGTCACGCTTGGCGCCGCGCCGCAGTACGTAGTCAGTGTGGCCGACGGCGGTCTGCCAATCCCGAACGAAATCGGCGCGCAGTCCAATGCAATAAACCGCCTTCGGCAGTCCTACCGAAATGTCGCCGGAGCGCAAGACGTGTGTGTGTATGTCGTCCAAGTCGATACCGCTGACGGGTTCACCGTGCCAGACGGGCCAGATCTTGT
>DAOTTM010000027.1:0-27352 GCA_034437915.1 Dehalococcoidia bacterium
TCGGCCACGGTGAACTGGGCGCCCCACTCCACCTCGGTGATCGGTGAGTACGCGATGCCAAGCCGGTCAAAATGTGCCAGCCAGCGTCCCATCTCGTCCCGGTCGGCGACAGCGAAGGAGATGTGGTCAAGCCCGGTGCGGTTGGGGCTGAAGATCGAACCATCAGAATCGGCGTGCTTCATCAACCCGAGGACGATCCCCGACGGTCTATGAAGGATTGCCCGCGATACGAGTTCACGCTCGGCATCCGTGCCGCTCCAGACGGCTTCGAACCCGAACGCGTGGGCGTACCACTCGGTGCTTGCATCGAGGTCACGAACAGAAAGTTCGACGTGCGCGATCCCTGTGATGTTGGGCATTGATCACTCCTGCTTTTCATGGCCTGCCCATGAGTTTGCATAATGCACCGGGAAAGTTGACAGGGCCACCTTAGGGGAGCGTAGCCACGCCATTGCGCCTTACGTTTACTCCGTGATCAGCCCCACGAGCTCCTTCGTCTTTTCGGCGGCGTCGACGACGCGTGCGCGTTCGTCGTCCGTTAGCGGCAGCTCGAAGGTGCGCTGCATGCCGCCTTCGCCAAGCTGGCAGACGGTGCCGGAGAAGACGTCCTTGATGCCATATTCGCCCTGGTGGTAGATGCTGCAGGGCATGAGGCGGCGGCGGTCCATGAGCACCGCTTCGGCCATCTCGACGGTTGCGGTCGAGGGGGCGTAGTAGGCGCTACCGGTCTTGTAGAGTTCGCCGATCTCCGCGCCCCCACGCATCGTACGCGCGACCAGGGCCGCGATTTGTTCGGCAGGGAGGAGGTCCGCGAGCGGGACGCCGCCGATACGCGTCTGGGAGACGACCGGCACCATCGTCGTGTCGGTGTGGCCGCCGATCACGTAGCCGTGGACATCGAGCGGCGAAACGCCGAGCGCATCCGAGACGAAGTAGCGATAGCGGGCGCTGTCGAGCATGCCGCCCTGGCCGAGCACGCGTTCGCGCGGGAAGCCACTCGCCTTGAGGGCGACATGGCACATCGCGTCCATCGGGTTCGCGAAGATGATGAGGACAGCGTTGGGAGAGGCCTTGGCGGCGGCGCTCACCTTCGCGCGGACGATCGCCGCGTTACCGTTGAGCAGCTCTTCGCGGCTCATGCCCGGCTTGCGGGGCGCGCCGGCCGTGCAGATGATGACGTCGGAGTTGGCCGTTTCGTCCCAGCCGTCGGTGGCGCTGATGCGGCTGCTGAAGCCCTGCCACGATGCGGCCTGGGATTCGTCCAGGGCCTTGCCGAAGTGCATCGTGCCCGCGAACTGGGGGTCATCCTGGAGGACGACGTCACAGATGTCCTTTTCGATGAGGCGTTGCGCCATCGCGCCGCCCGTCATTCCCGCGCCGATAATCGTGACCTTCTTGCGAGGCATTCTGGAGTCTCCCTGGAGGTTATTCGTGGTGCCGCCAGAGTAGCATGACCGATCTTTACGCGGCCTCGGGGTGAATGTGAAGAACGGGCTGGATTCTCTCGATTCCTGTTGCCTTCCCGGCCCTCCTGCGATACGGTGCTGAAGACCCTTTAAGACAGTCCCGCGAGGCTGATAAGGGAGGAGGCGCGCCATGGCGCGACCATTCGTACACGCACATGCCCGCAGCGCCTGCCCAGATCCGGGGAGGCGTTTTTGATGCCCCGCGAACAGCTCCTTGGCCCGGACGAAATCGCCCGCACCGTGCGTCGATTGGCCCACGAGATTATCGAGAGTAATCGTGGCGCCGAACATCTCGTGCTCGTCGGTCTCCTTAGCCGCGGATATCCGCTGGCCCAACGTATCGCCGCCGCCATCGAACAGTTCGAACACACCGCCGTACCAGTGGGACGCCTCGATATCGGTCTGTACCGCGACGACGTTGCGCGCCTGGGTACGCCCCCCATGCTGCGGCCGAGCGAGATTCCCGGGTCGATCGATGGCAAGACAGTTGTCCTCGTGGATGACGTGCTCTTCACCGGCCGGAGCATCCGCGCCGCGCTGGACGCGCTCATCGATTTCGGACGGCCCGGGCGCGTGCGGCTCGCGGTCTTGATCGACCGTGGGCACCGTGAGCTGCCGATACGCCCGGATTTCGTCGGCAAAAACCTGCCCACGGCCTTCGTCCAGACGGTCGATGTGATGCTCCTCGAGACGGACGGGCAGGACGGCGTCTTCCTCACCGGATTGGAGGTGGCGCGTGTTGGAACTGCGTGACCCTGAAACCCAGGCTATCGACGCGCCCACGCCCCCCACCAGTTGGAAGGCGAAGGACCTGCTCGATACGGACACCCTCTCGCGCGATGAAATCGAGCTGATCATGCACACCGCCGAGGCGATGGCCGAGGTGCGTAGGCGCCCGATCGGTAAGGTGGCAACGCTTCGCGGTGCGACAGTCGTGACTCTGTTTTACGAACAGAGCACGCGCACGCGCGCCAGTTTCGAAGTGGCGGCGAAGGCGATGGGCGCGGATGTCGTGAACCTGACGGCGTCCGGCAGCTCCGTGGAAAAGGGGGAGACGGTTATCGACACGGTGCGCACGCTCGAAGCGATCGGCGCGGATGTCGTCGTGATGCGCCATGGTAGCTCAGGCGCGCCGTATCTCGCCGCCCGGCACACGAAGGCCAGCGTGATCAACGGTGGCGATGGTATGCACGCCCACCCCACGCAGGCCCTCCTGGACCTCTTCACCATGCGCCGCCATATGGGCGACAGCATTGAAGGCAAGAAGGTTGCGATCATCGGCGATGTCCTTCACAGCCGCGTGGCACGCTCGAATATCTGGACGCTGCTGGCAATGGGCGCCAGCGTCACGCTTTGCGGCCCGGCGACTCTTCTGCCCACGACGCTCGGCGGACGGCACGAATCCGGGGAGGTCACTGTCACGACTCGCATCGATGAAGCGCTCGATGGGGCATCCGTGGTGATGGCCCTGCGCATCCAGAAAGAACGCCAGGACAGTGGCCTCATCCCCTCCCTGCGCGACTACATCCGGGGATACCAGCTCAACGCCCGCCGCCTCGGCCTGGCGAATGCCGGCGCGCTCGTGATGCACCCGGGTCCGATGAATGAGGGCATCGAGATCGCTCCCGACGTGGCGCACGGCGTCGCCTCCGTGATCGAGGAACAGGTCACCAACGGGGTGGCCGTGCGAATGGCCATCCTTTACCTCCTGGCCGCCGGGAGGCACGCATGAGCGAGCGCATCATCATCTCCGGCGGCGAAGTCTTCGACCCTGCCAGCGACTTTCGCGCGAAAGTCGACGTGCTCATCGAAAGCGGAAGCGTGGCACGGATTGGCGCCGGACTGACTGCCGAGGGGGCACGCACTCTCGACGCGCGCGGTTGGATCGTGGCGCCCGGTTTCGTCGACCTCCACGCCCACCTGCGCGAGCCCGGTTTCGAACAGAAGGGCACGATCGCTTCGGAGACGCTGGCGGCTTTGCGCGGCGGCTTCACGACCGTCTGCGCGATGCCAAATACGCTGCCGCCGCCGGACAATGCAAGCACCCTCGAAGCGCTGGTCGGGCTGATTGCGCGCGACGCCCGAGTTCGCGTCCTGCCCATCGGTTGTATAACGCGCGGTCGCGCCGGGAAGGTGATCGCGGAGTTCTCCGAGATGGCTGATGGCGGTGCTGTTGCGTTTAGCGACGATGGCAACGCGGTCGCTGATGGCCGCCTGATGCGGAACGCGCTGGCCCTCGCCAACGCCCTCGGCCTTCCGATCTCCGAACACTGCGATGACCCGGAGCTGAACGCGGGAGGCGCGATGAACGAAGGCTGCGTGAGCGAACGTCTCGGCCTCTCTGGCCAGCCCGCCGCCGCGGAGGTCACGGCGATCGGTCGCAACCTCGCCCTGGCGGAAGCGACCGGCGCGCACATACATATCGCCCACGTGACCACCGCGCGCGGTGTCGAACTGATCGCCGATGCGAAGGCGCGTGGCGTCCGCGTGACCTGCGAAGTGACGCCCAGCCACCTCTTTCTCACGGAGGATGCGGTCTTCGGCAGCGGTCCCGCACCGGCGTATGACACCAACGCAAAGATCAATCCACCGTTGCGCACCGGGGCCGACCGTGGCGCCCTTCTCCGGGGACTGAACGCGGGCGTGATCGACGCTATCGCCACGGATCACGCGCCCCACGCGATCGAAGACAAACTTTGCGAGTTCGACCAGGCCGCGCCGGGCATCGCCTGCTTCGAAACGGCATTGGGTACTCTCATGCTGCTCGTCGAACGCGGCGAACTTCAGCTGGACCGGATGCTCGCGGCGCTCACGTGCGGCCCTGTCAGCGCTTTTGGTCTCGACAAGCGCATCCCCCACCTCGGGCGGCTCATTGTGGGTGCGCCTGCGGACATCGTCGTATTTGACCCGGTGGCGCGATGGACCGTGAACACCGCTGACTTTGCCTCCAAGGGCAAGAACACGCCGCTGAACGGACTGGAACTCGTCGGTCGCATCCGCTCGACGATTTTCGGGGGTGCCGTTGTCGATGAACGGGAGGGCGCGCATGTCTGAAGCGCTGCTCGTCCTTGCCGATGGCACCGTGTTCACGGGCCGCTCCGTGGGCGCGGAGGGCCACGCCGATGGCGAGGTCGTCTTCAACACGTCCATGACGGGCTACCAGGAGATGCTCACCGACCCTTCGTACGCGGGACAGCTCCTCATGCTCACCTATCCGATGATCGGCAACTATGGCATCGACGAGAAGGTCGAAGAGTCGTCGCGTATCCAGCCGACGGGACTGATCGTGCGTGAGGCGGTCGCTTTCGCGAGCCACCCCCGGTCCACGGAGACGCTCTCCGGTTTCCTCCGCGCGCGCGGCGTCGTTGCGTTAGACCGCGTGGATACGCGCGCCGTCACGCGGAGGATTCGCCAGCACGGAGTCATGCTCGGAACGGTCACGACCGACGAAGTCGCGGCCGAGGCGCTGGAGCGCGTCCGTGCCATGCCGCGCTATGACGACACGAACTGGGTGGACACGGTTACGACCGCTGCCAGCTACGACTGGGACGAAGCTCCTCACGGGCCCACACGAATGAAGGTGGCGCTGCTGGACGGCGGCGTGAAGCGCAACATCATGCGCTCGCTCGCGCACCGCGGCTGCGCGGTCCGCGTCTTCCCGGCTCATGCCCGCGCGGAGGACGTCCTCGCCATGAACCCGGACGGAATTGTGCTTTCCCCCGGACCGGGAGACCCGCAGCTGCTTGAGCCGATGGTTGCTGAGACGCGGAAGCTGATCGGCAAGGCGCCGATCCTCGGCATCTGCCTGGGCCACCAGGTGGCCGCCAAAGCGCTTGGAGCGGGCACCTTCAAGCTGCCCTTTGGCCATCGCGGCGGCAATCACCCCGTCCAGGACGTGCTCACGGGCAAAGTCACGATCACGGCTCAAAACCATGGTTACGCGGTCGATGCGGGCGGCCTTTCCAGCGACGCCTACGTCTCGCACCTCAACCTCAACGACCAAACAATCGAAGGGATTGCGATGCACCGGGAACCGCTGCTCACCATCCAGTATCATTCGGAAGCGTGTCCGGGACCCCTGGACAGCATGGGAATCTTTGACCGATTTGTGGACCTCATGGCGATGGTCCGAGGAGGCGTGGCATGACACGGGCAACGGAACAACGGCGCGCAACAGCCAACGACGCCAACGAGATCGCGGACATCATCCGCGGCCTCCGGGACGCCGAGAATGGCGGTCTCCCCGGCGAGTGGGATGAAAAGCGCGCACGCCAGTGGATCCAACGGCTGGGCGACCAGGGTGGGCTGTACATCGTCTTCGATGGCAGCATCCCCGTGGCGTTCGGCGGCATCGATTTCAACACGATGGAGCCGGATATCGCCCTGCTCGGCGTCTGGGTAATCCCGGACTATCGCCGCCGAGGACTCGCCACGAACCTGGCGGAAGAGCTGATCGAATTCGCGCGCGAACGCGGATATCGCCGCATCCGCGGGCGGCTGCCAGATGGCAATGAACCCGCGCTCAGTTTCCTCTCGGGCATCGGCGCGATGGTCCCTCTGCGCAACCCAGACATGACGTTTGAACTCCCGCTGTGAGGGAAGGAGTGCTGGCCACTGGGCCGGGAATGACACGACAAGCAGCCAAGGAACGAACGCCATCCCCGGCCGCCCCGCGACCACGTCGGCCGGCTACAGGTATCCCGGATTTCCTCTTCGCCATCGCGGCGGCGGCCTGGACGATGGCCGCCGTCTTCCTCGCCGCTTCCTTTACGAACGCGAACGTCACGGCGAATGACGCGGGAGAAGTGTTGGCGCGCGTCTTTGCAGGCTTGCTGGTGCTCAGCGGAGGGTTTGTCGCGCTCATTGGCGTGCTGCTCCTGCGCGACGACCGCCACCGCGCTGACCACTACATAACGCCGTCAATCGTCGGCATGGTCGTGGGTGCGGTGGATTCGCTGCTGTTCCTGTGGCCGATCGCGAGTTTCCTTTGGGCCCCCTTCGCGCTGCTCGTATTCTCGTTGCGGCCCGTCCGTCGCCTGATATCGGACATGCTGCAACCGACACGAGAACGTCGCTGAACGCCGACATTCCTGGTTGGCTCGCCATGCAACCAAGCGTGATATTTCCACCACTGAAAGGGGCATAGTCGAAGCGCCGTGAAACCTTCAAGTGTGCTCATCATTGGTTCCGGTCCGATTGTCATCGGCCAGGCGGCGGAATTTGACTACGCCGGTACGCAGGCATGCAAAGCCATGCGCGAAGAGGGCGTTCGGAGCATCCTCGTGAATTCGAACCCCGCCACCATCATGACCGATCTCGATGTCGCCGACGCGGTCTACATCGAACCGCTGACCGTGCCCGTGCTCGAACGCATCATCGCGCGCGAACGCCCCGAGGGGTTGCTGCCCACGATCGGCGGCCAGACCGGCCTGAACCTCGCTGTCGACCTGGCCAACGCCGGCATCCTCGAAAAGTACAACGTGCGCCTGCTCGGCACGCCGCTTTCGGGCATTCGCCGCGCCGAGGACCGCGAACTCTTCCGTGAGCTCCTGTCAAAACTGGGCGAACCGGTCCTGGAGAGCGAAATTTGTCACACCGTCGCGGAGTGTGTGGAGGCTACCAAGACGATCGGCCTGCCCGTGGTCATTCGCCCCGCATACACGCTCGGCGGCACGGGCGGCGGATTGGCGTATTCGATGGATGAACTGCGGACTATCGCCGAACGCGGTCTCTCCGCCAGCCCCATCGGCCAGGTGTTGATCGAGAAGAACTTGCTCGGCTGGAAAGAGGTTGAGTACGAAGTGATGCGCGACGGCGCGGGCAACTGCATCACCATCTGCAACATGGAAAACCTGGACCCCATGGGTGTGCACACGGGCGATTCCATCGTCGTCGCCCCGTCGCAAACGTTGAGCGACAAGGACTACCAGATGTTGCGCTCGGCGAGCCTGCGCATCATCACGGAGCTTGGCATCGAAGGTGGCTGCAATGTGCAGTTCTCCCTTGCGCCGCGCAAGGACGTGCACGACTGGGGCGGCGACCTGAACGCGCCGCTGCCGTACCACGTGATTGAAGTGAACCCGCGCGTCTCCCGCTCCTCCGCCCTCGCATCGAAGGCGACCGGCTACCCGATCGCGCGCGTGGCGGCCAAGATTGCGTGCGGCAAAACGCTCGACCAGATACCCAACGCCGTGACACAACGGACCACAGCCGCTTTCGAGCCCGCCCTGGACTACTGCGTGGTCAAGATCCCGCGCTGGCCCTTTGACAAGTTCGCCCTCGGCGATCGCAAGCTCGGGACACAGATGAAGGCGACGGGAGAGGTCATGGCGATCGACCGCAGCTTCGAAGCGGCCTTGAACAAGGCCGTGCGCTCGCTCGAAATCGGTGGCCGCAGTCTCCTCTGGGAACGCCCCGAATGGCGCGCCACAGGCGAATACCCCCTTCACGCCACGGACGAGCGCCTCTGGGCGCTCATGGCGGTCCTCCGTCGGGGCCGCGATCCCATGGACCTGGCGCGAGAGACGAGCGTCGATCCGTGGTTCCTCGATCGCCTCATGAACATCGTCAGCATGGAGCGCCGTTTGTTGAATGAGGCGCTGCACCCGGAGCTGCTCCTCGATGCGAAGCGGATGGGTTTTAGCGACGAGATGGTGGCCCAACTCGCGGACCGCCTGCCCGAGCAGGTACGGGAGCTGCGGCACGAGTGGGGTCTGCGGCCGGTCTACAAAATGGTGGATACGTGTGCTGCCGAGTTCGACGCCGTCACCCCGTACTTCTACAGCACGTATGAGCAGGAGAACGAGGCGGTGGCACGGCCTGGTCCAGCAGCCGTCGTCATCGGCAGCGGCCCCATCCGCATCGGACAGGGGATAGAGTTCGACTACGCCAGCGTGCACGCTGCCTGGGCGCTCCAGGCCGCGGGCCTGCGCTCCATCATGGTGAATTCGAACCCCGAGACGGTTTCGACGGATTTCGACACGAGCGACCGCCTCTATTTCGAACCCCTCGACGAAGAGGCCGTGCGCGACATCATCGAAAACGAACGTGGCGAGGGCGATCTGCCCGCGAGCATCGTCCAGTTCGGGGGGCAAACGGCGATCAATCTCGCTGAACCACTTCGCCGGGCGGGCATGCCCATCATCGGTTCGAGCGCGGAGGCGATCGACACCGCCGAAGACCGCGGACTGTTCGAACGCTTCCTGCAGGACCTGGGAATCCCTCAACCGCCCGGCGCCGCGGTCATGACGCTCGAAGAGGGCCTCAAGACAGCCCAGCTAATCGGCTACCCCGTGCTCGTGCGCCCGTCGTACGTGCTCGGCGGACGGGCCATGGAGATCGTCCAGAACGCCACGGAAATGGTGACCTTTCTCGGCAACGCAAAAGAGGCCGCCCAGGGTCGCGCCATACTCATCGACAAGTTCCTCGATGGCGCCGAGGTCGAAGTGGACGCGATCTGCGACGGCGAATCGGTCCTCATCCCAGGCATCATGGAGCACATCGAACGCGCCGGGGTCCACTCCGGGGACTCGATGGCCGTCTACCCACCGATGCATCTCGCCGCCGACGAGAAGGAGACGTTGCGCGATTACACCGAACGCATCGTCCTTGGCATGGGCGCGATCGGCCTCACGAACATCCAGTACATTGTCTTGCCGCGACAAGAAGGCGAAGCGCCAAAGGTGTTCGTGCTTGAAGTAAACCCCCGCGCCAGCCGTACGGTGCCATTCCTTTCGAAGGTGACCGGTGTGCCGATGGTCCAGTTGGCCGTGGGTGCGATGCTTGGCAAGAAGCTGAAGGACGA
This sequence comes from Dehalococcoidia bacterium, assembly GCA_034437915.1. Taxonomy (GTDB): domain Bacteria; phylum Chloroflexota; class Dehalococcoidia; order Tepidiformales; family Tepidiformaceae; genus JACRBT01. The sequence continues at coordinate 9,271 of DAOTTM010000027.1, forward strand.
GCCCTATGGCACGGGACTCTGGCCCGAGCGCAACCTGGTCGCCATCAAAGCGCCAGTGTTCAGCATGTCCAAGCTCGTCGGCGTGGATACGCACCTTGGCCCGGAGATGAAGAGTACCGGCGAAGTGATGGGCATCGATCGCACGTTCGAAGGAGCGATCACGAAGGCGTTGATGGCGTCCGACATCGCCTTGAAGCCCAACGCGGCAATCCTCCTGAGTCTCGCCGACAAGACCAAGGCGGCCGCTCTGCCCCTCGTCCACCAGTTGGCGAAGGCGGGATACCGTTTCTTCGCGACCGAGGGCACGAGCACGATGCTAAGCGCCATGGGATTCGAAGTGACGCCCGTCACGAAGGTGCTCACAGGCGACCACCCGAACGTGGTTGATGTTATCAACGACGGTTCCGTGCAATGTGTCATCAACACCACCGAAGGGCGATTCACGGGTTCCCTGCGGGATGGTTTCCACATCCGCCGGGCAGCGGCGGAGAAGCGCATCCCCTGCTTCACCTCGCTCGATACGGCTGGCGCGGCGATCGGCGCCCTCACCCGCGGCGCTGAGTACTCGGTCGAGACCCTCGCGGAGTACATCGCGCGATGAACATCGAAACCGCCCGCGTTATCTCCAACGAGCCCACGTACGAAAACGCCTTCGTGATATGGTTGCACGCCCCGGGGCTCTCCCATGGAACGGAGCCCGGCCAGTTCGTGATGGTCCACTGCAGCATCGAGGGACTCGACCCGCTATTCGCGCGCGCCTTCAGCTACTACCGGCTTGAAGGCGACCGCTTCGCGATCCTTTATGCCCGCACTGGTAAAGGCACGGCATGGCTGGCGGACCGCCGCCCAGGGGACGCCGTCCGTTGCTACGGGCCACTTGGAAACGGCTTCCGCCTACCTGATGAACCGGGCAATCTCTTGCTCATCGGCGGCGGTGTTGGCGTAGCGCCTCTCATCGACACCGCAGAACGCGCGGTCGCCGCCGGGCACCAGGTCGTGGCGATGATGGGCGCGCGTTCCGCAAGCTCGCTGCTGCCCGGAAGCGCCTGGCCGCGCGAAGTTGAGTATGTCGTCGTCACGGAGGACGGGAGCGCGGGGCCGAAGGGCTTCGTCACGCAGCACCTGGGCAAATACCAGGAGTGGGCGAGCCGCATCTATGCCTGCGGACCAAATCCGATGTTCGAAAGCCTGGCAAATGTCCTACGCCACAACGGCCGCCGACAGCGGCCCGAGATCCTGATGGAAGAGAACATGCCCTGCGGCTGGGGCATGTGTTATGGCTGCGCCGTGTTCACGAAGCACGGAGTCAAGCTCTGCTGCAAGGACGGCCCGCGCTTCAATCTGTTCGACGTGTATTAAAGCGTGTCGTAGTAGGGAGTATCGGAGTGGCGTCAGGCGATGACCTGGGATTCACGGAGCTTGGCCTGGACTTCTGGCCTCACGCCCATGGCGGTGAGCACCTCTGCGGTGTGCTGGCCCAACGTCGGCGCGGGTATGGACACGCCGGATCGCGTTTGTCCGGTTCGAATAGGCAAAGACGGGTAGAGCAGGGTGCCCACGTGGGCGCGCTCCAGCGGCGTGTAGAACTCGCGTGTCAGTAACAGATCGGAGGCCAAGATGTCCGTCTCGCCGTTCATCGCGGCCGACGGACATCCAGCGGCCGCCAGGCGATGGGCGAGGTCATCCCGGTCCTGACCCGCGGTCCATTTGGCGAGTTGGAGGTCGAGCGTTTCCTCGGCCGCCTTCCGTTGGTCACTGGTGGCCAATTCGGGCGAGATTGCCCATGCTTCGCCGATGACTCCGGTGAGCGCTTTCCAGGCGGCCTGGGTGTTCACTTCGATCGCGATCCAACGATCTTCGCCAGCGCACGGAAACAGTCCACAGGGCGCGGATCCCGCGCGCCGATTCCCATCGCGCGGTCGCAGGACGCCCGTGCGTTGGTACTCCATCAGCGCCTCCGAGACCATCGGCAGGAATCCTTCGAGTTGGCTCGCCTCGATGAGTCGCCCCGTGCCGTCGCGTTTGCGCGCTTCCAGGGCCGCGAGCACGGCAATCACACCATTTAGCCCGCTGATCGGGTCGCCGAAGGCGTTGCTCATCATCATCGGCGGGCCCCCGGCGTATCCGATCAGGGATGAAAGCCCGGACATCCCCTCGATCGTGTTGCCGAAGCCCACGTACGCCGCTTCCGGCCCCGTCGAGCCAAAGCTCGGTTGGCGAAGCATGATAAGCGCGGGGTTCTCCCCGGCGATGAGTTCATACCCGAGCCCAAGCCGTTCGAGCACGCCCGGGGCGAAGTTCTCGATGATGACATCGGCCGTCGCGATGAGGTCACGCGCCAGGCGATTACCCTGCTCGGTTGTGAGGTCAAAGGCGACACCGCGCTTTCCCCGGTTGACGGTGTTGAAGACGGGACTCCGCTCCGGCAATGCCAGCGATGGGTCATCGCCCGGTGGCCGCGAGCCGCGCCACCAATCGAAATGGTTGGGACCCTCCACCTTGATTACGTCGGCGCCGAATGAGGCGAGGATGTGCGAAACGAGCGGACCCGCCCAGCCCATCGAAAGGTCCACAACGCGAAGCGCGCCTTCTTTCCACGGGCCCGGCTTGCGCGGGGTGGCAACGCTCGCCGTCACCGCAGTGATCCGCGCCGGGGGGCCGGGCACGCTGTACGTGCGGCCGCCGGGAGTGGTGACCTCTTCCCACGCCTCGCGCGCTCCAAGCTGGGGCGACGCGAGGACCTCGGCGATGTCGGGAAGTGCGGACGCCGCCACGCGAGCGCCTTCGAGTTCGTGATACGCCTGCCAGCGCGTCCGCTGTGACAGCCACGGCAGCAGGTAGTCGTTGTCCAGTGATTCGATATTCGCCGCCCGGCTCAGTGGGTCCGCGAAGCGCGGGTCCGTTGAGAGTTCGGGATGTCCGATAAGGGCACAGGTGGAGAGCCACTGCCGGTGCAGCGCTATGTGCAGGCCCACATGGCCGTCCAGGCAGGGGAGGGTCACGAGCGTGCAGTTGGGGCGGCTAAAGCGGTTGCCGGCGCGCGCACGCGCGATTCCGTGGAGCTGGTAGCCAACGGCTTCGTAGATCGTCGTGGCAGCGACCGCCTCGACGACAGCGACATCGATGATACCCGCCGGAACCTCGGGACCGGCCAATGCGGCGATGGCGGAGTAGAGGCCTGCCGTGAGGCGTCCCTGGGCGCCCGGTGGCCCGAGCGGTTCCCGGCCGGGGTCGCCAACGGCCGACATCCATCCCCCCGCGGCCTGCAGGACGAGGTCCGTGGCGGGCAATTCCGCCCATGGAGGATCGAGGCCCCAGGGCGTTATCCAAACGACCCGAGCGATTTCCGCCAGCCTCCCGAGGGCTACTCGATTCGCATCTGTGACCGGCGCGTCGGTTATAAGCGTGACTCCATGCGCGGTCGCGATCGGAGGCTCGCCCTGGGTCGTCGCGCCCTGTCCGAGAAACGCGCCCAGCCCTTCCGGATCCAGGGCTGTCGTGTGTTCAACTTCGGCGCCGAACTCGTGCAGCAACCAACCCGCGTAGGCCGCGGCCGGCCCATACGACCGCACGGTAAAACGGATCCCTGAGAGGAGCTCCATAACCGCGCATTCTACGATGTTGCCCATTGCGAGCGCCAAGGGCGTGGCAGTCGTTTGAAGAAGGCGCCGCGCCCGATGATCAGGGTTTTTGCTTACGTGGCCCGAACAGGCTTCTGTGATACGGTTCTTGGGCAGGCTTCGTGTTCAGCGAGTCTCGCGAATTATCGCGTTCCTGGCGGCAAACGCCCGTGCAGGAATGGAAAGCCGTGGTCATTGCCCGTCCGTTCCGCACCAACGTCCGATTACGGCGAGCTAAAAAAGCTCGTCAAGGAACAGGGTCTCCTCGAACCCCAGGTCACCTACTATCACACTAAGACAGCCATCGCGCTGGGCTTGCTCGCGATCGCGCTTGCAATCGCGGTTCTCACCACCAGTGTGCCGATCCTGCTGGGCAGCGCCGTTTTCCTCGGCTTTGTCTCTACGCAGATCGCCTTGCTCGCTCATGATGTCGGTCATTGGCAGGGCTTCCGCGGGAGCCGTTCGAACGCCGTTGCTCGTTTCGTCTTCGGGAACGTGCTCCTCGGCGTGAGCTACTCCTGGTGGAACATCAAGCACAACCAGCATCACGCGACGCCTAACCACATCGACAAAGATCCCGACATCCAGTTCTCGATGCTCGTGTTCTCCGTCGATCAGATAAAGGACCGGCCGGTCTGGCTGCGCCCCGTCATCGCCATCCAGGCGTTCGTTCTGCTCACCCTCCTCCCGTTCCAGGCGCTGAACATGCGCATGAGCAGCGTTCAGCATCTCTTCGAAGCCGATGCCGACAAGCGCTGGCTCCAGGCCTTCGGGATGGCCCTCCACGTCATCCTCTATGGCGCCCTGCTCTTCGCCACGGGGAGTTGGCTGCTTGCCATCGCCTTCTTCGCTATCCACCAGGCGACCTTCGGCGTCTATAACAGCTCCGTTTTCGCTTCGAACCACAAGGGCATGCCCGTCATCCCGGCCGATGGACGCCTGGACTTTCTCCGGGAGCAGGTCCTGACAGCGCGCAACGTCAGCGGCCACTGGTTGACGGACTTCTGGTATGGCGGCCTCAATTACCAGATTGAGCACCACCTCTTCCCGAACATGCCCCGCAACAACTTGAACCGTGCCCAGGCCGTCGTTCGCGGATTCTGCGAAGAGCGCGGCATTTCCTATCACGCCACCGGCCTTTTGGAATCCTACAAAGAGGTGCTCGTCCACCTGCACAAGACCAGCGCGTCGCTCCGCCGCGCTGGCAAGCGCGCCGCGGAAGCAGCGTAAGACCAGTATCGGAGTGGGGAGTATCGGGGTGAAGAACGCGCAACTCCGATACTCTGGCACTCCCCACTCCGATACTTTCTACAGTCCTTTCTCCTTGCAGAAGTCCTCGTCGAAGAGGATGTTGCCCGTGAATGACGGCGGCGTTGTCTCGCAGATCCAGACGGTGCCCTTGCCCATGGCCTCGGCACGTTCGAAGTCGAGGTTGGGGTTGTTGATGTCGTTCTGGGCGAACGCGTTGCCCGGCGTATTGATACGGCCCTGGGGCGAAAGCACGTTGACGGCGATTTTGTCGCCCTGGAGTTCCATCGCGAGGCTTTGCGAGAAGCGTTCCAGCCCCGCCTTGATCATCCCGTAAAACGAACCGCCCGAACGCGTTTCCGCATATGGGCCGGGACCGGGGAACACGCCAGCGCGCGATGAGACGTTGATGATGTGGCCTCCGCCCGCAGCGCGAAGGTGCGGTACGGCCTCGCGCATGAGGATCAGTGGTCCGCGCAGGTCCACTTGCCAGATCAGTTCGATGTGTCGCGTTTGGATCGATTCCAGCGTACCGGGCACGAGGATGGCGGCGTTGTTCACGACGAGGTCCAGGCGACCGAAGGCATCGATCGTGCGCTTCACGCCATCCGCGATGCTCTCCGGCTCGCGCATGTCCATGCGCACCGCGAGCGCTTTGCCCCCGGCGTCCTCAATTGCTTTGGCGACGGAGTGAATGGTCCCGGGTAAGCGGGCGTCCTTCACCTCCTCCGTTCGGGCGGCGACCACGACCGTGGCGCCGGCTCGCGCGAGGTGCATCGCCACATCCTCACCGATCCCTCGGCTTGCCCCCGTGACGAGGGCGACCTTTCCTGCCAATGACATCTGACGGTTCTCCTGTAGCTGTTCTTTGCGGCCCGGAGTATAGCACCGGCGCGCGCCGAGGTTCAGGTTGTCGATATCGATGCAATCCGTGGCGGGCGCGTAAGCAAGCGCTGGGTTGGCAATCCTGTGAATGAGGTGCCTCACAGGGTCTGGCGGAAGGGCGAAATCGGTCTGTTCCGGAAAGCCGCTATCATGACGGTGGATGCAGAAATTCCACTCGACCGCCGCAACCCCCGACCGCGCCTATCTCGTCGCTGCTGATCTCCGTGGCCAACTGCTCACAGCCGACGAATCAATCGAAGAACTCGCGGAACTCGCTCGCACCGCGGGCGCGGAAGTCGTGGGCCGGACCACGCAAAAGCTGGAGCACCCGAACGTCGCCACCTACGTTGGCAAAGGCAAGGTCGAAGCCATCAGGGAGTCGAGCAAGGAACTCGGCGCGAACGTGGTCATCTTCGACGACGAACTTTCGCCCTCGCAGCAGCGAAACCTCGAGCGTGACCTCGGCACGAAGGTCATCGATCGTACCGCGCTGATCCTCGACATCTTCGCCACACGCGCGCATACCCGCGAAGGACGCCTCCAGACGTCCCTCGCGCAAATGGAGTACCTCTTGCCCCGTCTCGCTGGCCAGTGGAGCCACCTGGAGCGGATGGAGGGCGCCATCGGGACGCGCGGACCCGGCGAGACCCAGATCGAGACCGATCGCCGCCTCATTCGCAGTCGCATCTCCAAGATCAAGGATGAACTGGACCAAGTGCGCACGCAGCGGGGGCTCTATCGCCGCAACCGCCAGCGGAACAACATCCCGGTCGTGGCCCTTGTTGGATACACGAACGCCGGCAAGTCGACGTTGATGCGCGCACTCTCCGGCGCGGACGTGCTCGTCGAGGACAAGCTCTTCGCCACGCTCGATCCGGTCACGCGCCGCCTCAAGCTGCCTTCCGGCGAAACCGTGCTGCTCACCGATACGGTCGGGTTCATTCAGAAGCTACCCACGGAACTGGTGGCCTCGTTTCGCGCGACCCTCGAGGAGCTCCAGGAGGCGGATTTGCTGCTCCACGTCGTCGACCTCTCGCACGCGAACGCCTTTCAGCACGCAGAATCCGTGGACAAAACGCTCAAGGATCTTGGCGTGGAGGGCCGTCCCCAGTTGTTAGCGCTGAACAAGGTCGACCGACTGCGAGACGAAGATGCGAAGACGGTCACATCGTTCGATGAGGCGCGGGCCCTCGTCCACGGCGCGGGGGCGCCACCTGCGAACGTCGCGTTAGTCTCCGCTGCGAAGCGCTGGGGGCTGGAAAACCTCCTGCGGCGCATCGAAGGGGCCCTCGATGGCGACCTCGACGGTCTCGATTCCCCCTCCGACGTGCTCGCCCGCAGCGGTTGATCCGGCGCCCGTTTGAGCCACGGGCCACAACACGGTAGAACTAAGCGTGGATATGCCTAACGAATCACCGACACCTCTCCCCCACCCGACAGGCCCACTCGCAGGCTATCGCGTCCTCGATCTCGCCGACGAGAAGGGCCAGCTCTGTGCGCGTCTCCTCGCAGAACTTGGCGCCGACGTCATCAAGGTAGAACCGCGCGACGGCGATGCTACGCGCAGCAACGGGCCGTTCTTCCGCGGCGAACAGGGCCCGGAATCCAGCCTCTGGTGGTGGACGATGAACGCGGGTAAGCGTTCTGTCACCGCCGAACTGCGGCTGGAGGCGGGCCGCGACCTCGTTCGACAACTCGTGGCAAACGCCGACATCGTCGTGGAGACGTTCGCGCCCGGAACGTCAGCCCTTGTCGGCCTCGACTACGCGGCGCTGGCGAAGGTGAACCCCGGGATCGTCGTCGTTTCAATAACCTCGTTCGGGCAAACGGGACCGTACAAGGATTGGGTGGCGACCGATCTTGTTGGCTCCGCCATGGGAGGGCACATGTACCTCAACGGCGACGCCGAACGCGGACCCGTGCGGACGCTCGCGCCCCAGGCGTACACGCAGGCGAACATCCAGGGCTGCGTTGGCGCTCTCACGGCGCTCTACGCGCGCGGCGTGAATGACGGGCGCGGCCAGCACGTCGATGTCTCGATGCAGGAAGCAGTGGCGAATGCGATGGACAACGCTCAACAAACGTGGGACATCCGCCGTGTGAACGCGTCCGGGCCTGGCACGGGCCGTAACGTCGGGGGCATGGTTGGGCCGCGATACCTGTACGAAACGCGCGACGGCTGGGTCACTGCCCTCGCCATTGGCGGACTGGTCGGGCCGAAGTGCGGCCCGGTCATCGATTGGCTCGCCGAGTCCGACGAGGCGAACGGCCTCGACGGCGAAGAATGGCGGGCGCGGCTTGCTACAGGCCTTCCACTGAGCCCGGAACAGCGCACACACGTGGAAGGGACTCTCAGCGCGTTTTGCCGCACGCGCGCCAAGGAAGCCCTGGTGGCCGAGGCGCAGGCGCGTGGCTCTGGTTGGGCGCCTGTCTTCAGCCCGCGCGAAATCGTCGATAGCAAGCAACTGGCGGGCCGCGAATACTGGGTGCGCGTCAAGCACGAAGACATCGGTGAGTCGTTCATCTACCCCGGTGCGCCGTTCATTCTTAGCGAAACGCCATGGGCTCAGCGCGGTCGTGCGCCCCACGTGGGCGAACATAACGCGCAGGTTTATGGCGACATTCTCGGCCTTTCGGAGGCGGAGCTGCGCCGACTGAAGATGAAGATGGTGGTGTAGAGGATGGACCCCGAACTGAAGAAACCCTTCGCGGGTCTGCGAGTCGCTGATTTCGCCTGGGTCGGCGTCGGTCCGACCGTTTCCAAGTATTTGGCGGACCACGGCGCGGAAGTCATCCGCATCGAATCCGCGACCTACCCGGAGGCGTTGCGGCGCGCGCCCCCGTTCATAAACGATACGCCTGGCATCGACAACTCCGGGTACTTCGCAAACTTCAACAGCTCCAAGCTGGGCATGTCGGTGGATTTCAAGCATGCCCGCGGGCCTGAGCTGGTTCGGCGCCTTGTCGAAAAGTGCGACATCGTCACCGAGTCGTACACGCCCGGCACCATGGCGCGATTCGGGTTCGATTATGAGACGCTCTCCGCGGGCCGCGAAGACCTGTTGATGGTCAGCATGCCGCTTTATGGCCAAACTGGCCCCTGGGCGAACTACATGGGCTTTGGGCACGTCTTGCAGGCCGCCGCCGGTTTCAACCACCTCACGGGATGGCCGGACGGCCCGCCGATCGGCACTGGCATCGCGTATACCGACTTCCTCGTGCCGCACTTCGCCGCGATTGGAATGCTCGCCGCGCTGGACTACCGCCGGCGCACGGGCAAGGGTCAGTACATCGACTTTGGCCAGTATGATGCGGCGGTGCACGCCCTCGGCACGGCTGTGCTCGATTGGACCGTCAACGGCCACGAGCAAACGCGCATGGGCAACCACGACTTCGACGCCTGTCCACATAACGCGTATCGCTGCAAGGACGGCCGCTATGTGGTCGTCTCCTGCCAAACCGAGCAGCATTGGGAACGCCTCAAGGCGGCCCTCGGTCGGCCGGAGTGGTGCGATATGGACCGCATGCGCCGCAAGGCCGCCCGTCTCAACGAAGAGAAGGAGGTCGACCGCCACATCCAGTTCTGGTTCGAGGATTACACCTACGACCCGCGCGTGCCCACGCCTCCCCCACCTTCAGACGCGCCAGAAGGCCCGCCACCGCGTTTGTTCACGACGGAAGAGGTCGTGCGGCTCTTCCAGGAATTTGGCGTGCCCTGCGGCATCGTGCAGTCTCCGGAGGCAATGCACGCCGACCCCCAGCTGGCCCATCGCGGCCACTACTGGACGCTCAACCACCCGACCATGGGCGCGCGCACATACGATGGGCCCGCTTTTCGCCTCTCTTTGACGCCGGGCGAACTCACGAAAGCAGCTCCCTGCCTGGGAGAGGACAACGAATACGTGTACAAGGAACTGATCGGGCTCAGTGACGATGAGTTCGTCGAACTGATGGCCGACGGCGCCATGGACTAAGCGGCGGCTGCATACGGCGCGACAAAAACAACGGGCGCCACTCGGCGCCCGTGTTCGCGGTGGGAGGCTTGGCCGTCGCTACTTGACAGACAACTTCCCGGTCATCTCCGTGGGATGCAGGTCGCATTGGTAGAAGTACTCCCCTGCCGAAGCGGGGGTGAACTTCAGGGTCTCTGATTTCCCACCGTCAATGATCGCGCCTTCCGCTCCCGGAGCAAGCGTCTTACCGCCTGCCTTGTCGAGGAAATGGAGGTTGTGCTTCGTCTTGCCTTTGTTATTAAAGGTGACGACGAACTCTTTGCCCGCCGCTGCCGTCAACGAGGCTTTATCGAACTTGTTGTCGGTTGCTCCGATCGCGTTGTCCCCAGCTGCGCCTCCGCCGGCTGAAGCGGCCTGACCCGGCACTGGAGCACCGTCTTTCACAACGAGTGTGCCCTTCATTTCAGTCGGGTGGAGGTCGCAGTGAAAGAAGTACGAACCCGCCGCAGGCGTCTTGAACGACACCTTATCCGTCTGCCCGCCGTCAATGAGTTTGCCTTCGGCGCCGGGCGCGAGCGTCGTTCCGTTCTCCTTGTCGAAGAAATGGATGTTGTGCTTTGTCCTGCCGACGTTTGTTAACGTAAAGGTTACGTCGGTGTTGGGTGGCGCTTCGAGAGTCGCCTTGTCGAACTTGTTATCGGTCGCCTTGACTGCGCCGGTATCAACCGCCCCACCGCCTCCGTCACTGGGCGCGAACCCTTCGGCGGCGGTCTCGTCGCTCGCAAACAGATTCAGCCCAGCGCCAACCATCAGGCCACCGACCATCAGAGATCCGAGCAGGGCGATTGCAGCACCCATGCCGAACTTCACGGAGACGTCCTTCGTGTCCCGAACGACATCCATGTCGAATACCTGCACGGAACCGGGTAACACCTGTCCGGCGTGGGAGTTAACAAGGTCAAGGATCGTGCGGCGAGATTCCTCGTATGTTGCGAGCCCTTCGCGCGCTGCCCACGTCGTTTCGACGAGGACCTGGGCGGGACCCGCGCCACCCGGGGTGGCGATGATGCGAAGGTCCTGGAAGCCCGCGAGGTCATGGAGGGCGTTGTCGGAGGCCGCGATGGCGTGAAGCACGCCACCCTTTTCCTGGGCGGCGGAAAGCTGGCCTTCCGCGAGCGCGAAGGCCAGAACTTGTGTGAACCTCGTGGGCATGGGATCGCCGTGGATGCCTGCCTCGACTTTGCGCTTCATCACGCCGTCCTGGTATGCCCACCCAAAGCCCGCGAGCAGGGTAAGCGTGAAGGCCACCCCAAGGAACGGCCCCGTGAAGCCGTCCGTACCTTTGTGGGACCACCAGACGAGGGCAACACCGAGACACAGGGCGCCGAAGCCGGCAACGATCGGCCAGATGCTCGGGTCCGGTAGATGCACTCCGCCGGGTTCTTCGTGTGCCGATTCAGCGCTGTGGTGACTCATTTTCGTGCGTTCTCCCGAAAAACCGCGGCTTATGCGCCGCCAAAGATGTAGAGGGTTGCGAAAAGCGCGATCCAGACCACATCGACGAAGTGCCAGTAGAACGAGCACGCCTCCACGGCTTCGTGGTGTTTCGCCGAAAATTGCCCCGCCAGGGACCGCGCGAGGATGACGCCCATGAAGATCACGCCGCCGGCCACGTGCGCGCCGTGGAAGCCCGTGAGCGTGAAGAAGGTTGTTCCGTAGATCGTGTCGTCAGCCCTGAAGTGTAGCTGCGAGTAGTCGTACATCTGCATTGCGAGGAAGACGAGCCCGAGCGTGATGCTAATGAACAGGCCCCAGATCAGGCCGGTGCGATTGCCGCGGGCGATGGACATCACCGCCCACTGGATAACGAACGAGCTCGTCACGAGGATGATCGTGGCGATCAGTGGCAGCGTGAATTCCAGTTCCAGTTTCACGCCCGAGGCGATCTGTTCCGGTGACAGCAGTTCTACCGGGGGCCAGGAGGGCGAATCGGCGCGCGCGATGAAATAGGCCGCGAACAGCCCACCGAAGAACATGACTTCCGATGCGGCGAAGAGAATGAAGCCGAGCATGCCATTGCTCAGCCCTTCCTTTCGCTCGTGCGCTACGCCGTGTGCGGCCATTGAAATCTCCTGCTGACGGTTGTGATGTTTCGTGTACGACGGTTAGTGGTGCGAGGCGTCGGCGCCCTTGCCGTGCTTCAATTCCCAGAGCGGGCGCTCTGAATAGATCGGCGGAATGTCATCGAAGTTGTGTACTGGCGGCGGCGACGTTGTCCACCATTCGAGGGTATTCGCCTCCCAGGGATCGTTGGGCTGGTCCTTGGGGCGGAGGAACGCCATCGTCACGTTGATGAGAAATGGGATCATCGAAACGGCAATGATGAACGCCCCGGCGGTCGATAACGAGTTCAGGAAGTCCCAATTGTGGTCGGCCGAGTAGGTGGCGATGCGCCGGGGCATGCCATCGAGGCCGAGGAGGTGCATCGGGAAGAACGTGAGGTTGAAGCCGATGAACATCAACGCGAAGTGCACTTGCCCGAGCCGTTCATTCAGCTTTCGTCCCCAGATCTTCGGGAACCAATAGTACAGCCCGCCGAACACGGCGAAGACGCTGCCCCCAAAGAGCACGTAATGAATATGCGCGACCACGAAGTACGTATCATGGAGCGCGAAATCCACCGGCACAGCCGCGCTATACGTCCCGTTGATTCCCCCGATGAGGAACATACTGATGAACCCAAGAGCGAAAAGCATGGGCGTCTCGAAGGTGATTTGACCCTTCCAGAGCGTGGCCAGCCAATTGAAGATCTTCACGCCGGTTGGCACGCCGATCATGAACGTCATGAACGCGAAGAAGGGCTTGAGGACCGCGCCCGTGGTGAACATGTGGTGGGCCCAGACCGAGAAACCGAGGCCGGCGATGCCCATCGTCGCGAAGACGAAGGCCTTGTAGCCGAAGAGTGGTTTGCGTGAGAACACCGGCAGGATTTCGGAAATAATCCCCATGCCCGGAAGGATCATGATGTAGACGGCCGGATGCGAGTAGAACCAGAAGACGTTCTGCCAGAGGACGGCATTGCCACCGCCGTTCGGGTCGAAGAACGAGCCGCCGTAGTTGCGGTCGATGTACAGCATCACTAGCGCCGCCGCCAGAACGGGGGTTGCCAGCAGTTGGAGGATAGACGTTGCGAGGACAGTCCAACAGAAAATTGGCATGCGGAACATCGTCATGCCGGGGGCGCGCATCCGGAACATCGTCACGAGGAAGTTCGCCGCGCCGATCGTCGACGAGATACCGAGCAGTAACACGGCGATGATCCAGAGGTCCATGCCCGTTCCCAGCGTGCGGGCAAGCGGGCTATAGGCGGTCCACCCGGCCTGGGCGGCGCCGCCATCCACAAAGAACCCGGAGAACATGATGATGCCCGCCGGCGGGAGCAGCCAGAACGAAAGCGCGTTGATGCGCGGGAACGCCATGTCCGGCGCCCCAATCTGAAGTGGCACGATGTAGTTACCGAAGGCGGCCCAAACCGGGATGATGAACAGGAAGAGCATCGCCGAAGCGTGCATCGTGAAGATCTGGTTGTAGACATTGTTGTTGACGAACGCGTTGTCTGCCACGGCGAGCTGCGTGCGCACGAGGAGGGCGAGGACGCCGCCGACGGCGAAGAAGAACATCGTGAAGTAGAAGTACAGGATGCCCAGCTTCTTGTGGTCGACTGTTGTCAGCCAATCAAGAATGGCGGGGCGTTCATATCCCGTGGACTTCGGGACTGCGATGCTGGCCATAAGTCTCTCCCCCTCCGGCTTCCGTGCCGAACTCAGTCCTGGCGGCGGATATCGCCTCCAGCTCGTTTCGCGAACAGCGGCCGCCTTACGGCTGCCGCGTTGCCTTTGTCCCCGCCGTCTGTTCGGCGACCCACTTGTTGAAATTCTCCCGCGACATCACCTCAACCTTGAAACGCATCAACGAGTGGTTGAGTCCGCAGAGTTCGGCGCACTGCCCAAAGAAGGTGCCCTCTTCGTTCCCCGTGACGGTGAACTTGTTATCCCTCCCTGGAATAACGTCCAGCTTGTAAAGAAAATCGCGAATGTAGAACGAATGGATCACGTCGGTCGATTTGAGCCGGAACTCCACGCGTTCTCCGATGGGGATGACGAGTGTCGGTTCGTTTTCCGGGCCGGCTTTGCCAATCACCGTGATATCGGCGGGATTGCCCGCGACCTCACAGGGGTTCCCCTTGATCTGCTTGGCCGCGGCGGCGGCTTTGGGGTCGGTGCCGGTCCCCATGTCATTGAGCCGGTACTCAAACTGCCACTGGTATTGGAATCCCTGCACACAAACGGTGAGGTCTTCCTCACGGCTGTCGTGTTCGATATCCACGAGGGTACGGAATGCGAACGCGAAAAGCGTGACGACGATGACGATGGGGATCGCCGTCCAAAGGACCTCCACGAGGTTGTTTCCATGCATTTGCGATGGCAGTTCGTCGCTTTTCTTGCGAAAGCGGAAAAGCGCGAAGACGAGGGCGCCTTCGACCAGCGCGAAGACGATGAGACCCATCACCGTGACGAGGAGATAGAGGTCGTGCATCTTGTTGGCTTCGTTCGTGATGCCGTTGGGCTGTCCGAAGTCCGCCAGGGCGACGTTTACCGACAGCATGGCGATCAGGGCGACAGGGACGAGGGTGGCGAGCTTTCGGAAAGGCCAGTGCCGCGTGGCTGGTTTGCGCATGTACCCTTCGTCTCCCTCTGGCCGCGTTGGGCATGCCCGCAGAGCGCATGCACCGCTGTCAGATCACGCTTGTGAACTGATTCGCAACCGAATTTATAGATCCCGTGTCCATGGGCGTCAAGGAAGACGAAAGATCAACCGCACCTTGACACAGGACGATTCCTTGTCCGCTTGCCTTCGTGTGCGAGACTGAGAGGGGTGATGACAGCCCAGAAGTGGCGGTACGGCACGATGTCCCGGTCTCCGCGTCTTTGGGTATATGTCCTGGCTGTGGCCGGGGCCCTGTCCCCGACACTGACCCTCGCCCATGGTTCCGCTAGCGGCGAACCGACGTTCAGCAGCCTCTTTACTGCATGGGAGTTCGAACCGTTTGTCATGGCTGCCGCGCTCATCGCCGCGTGGGCATATTTCGCGGCTGTCCGCAGCGTGAATCGCGCCCACCCAAAGGCTCCCTTCCCCGAGAAGCGGTCGGTGTTCTTTTTCTCCGGTTTGGCGGTGCTGCTGCTTGCGACCCTGTCGCCGATCGCCGCCTACGATGGGGACCTCCTCTCCGTGCACATGTGGCAGCACATGTTGATCACGCTTGTGGCCGCCCCGCTCATGTTGCTCGGCACCCCGGTCACGCTTGCCCTCCGCGTGGCTTCGCCCCAGGCACGTAAGCGCTGGCTGCTGCCCATCCTGCACAGCCGCGTCATCAAAGCGGTCACCTTCCCCGTCGTGGCCTGGGTGTTCCTCGCCGGGACGATGTGGATCTCGCACTTCTCACCGCTCTACAACGCCGCCCTCGAAAACAGCTGGCTTCACCGCTTCGAACACGCATGGTATCTCCTGGCGGCGTTGCTCTTTTGGTGGCAGGTTATCGGCGCGGACCCAACGCCCTGGCGCATGAACCACCCCGTGCGCATGCTCTACGTCTTCCTCCAGATGCCCCAGAACTCGTTTCTCGGGCTGGCGTTCTATAGCTCCGGAAACGTGCTCTATGACCACTACGCGAACCTTGAGCGCACCTGGGGTCCCTCTCCGCTGACGGACCAGCAGTTCGCGGGCGGCAGCATGTGGGTCTTCGGCGATCTCTTCTTCTTCGTCGCCCTTGTCTGCCTGGCGCTCGGATGGATTCGGCACGAAGAACGCCGGACGAAGGTGCTCGACGCGGCGCTCGAACGCGAACGAGACCTCAGGGCGAGTGCTGACCTGGCCTGAGAGGGCGCTAACCGAAGACGGCTGCATCCACGCCCATCGACACGAACAAGAGCGCGAGGTAGAGCATCGAGAGCTTGTAGAGCGTGATCGGTTCGATCGAGGACTTCTGTTGCCAGAGTCGGAACGAACCCCAAAAGAACGTCGCTCCAAGCACGAGGGCCGAGCCAAGGTAGATCCAGCTCAGGCTCGCCGCCGGCAACAAGAGCAGGGTGACGACCACAAGCAGCACGGTGTACCGCAGGATCTGGAGGCGCGTCACTTCGACCCCGTGCGTAACGGGGAGCATGGGCACGCGCGCGTCGGCGTAGTCATCCTTCAATCGCAACGAAAGCGCCCAGAAGTGGGGCGGCGTCCAGAAGAAGATGACCGCGAACATCACGCACGAGGCGAGTGCGATATCGCCCGTGACCGCCGCCCAGCCGACCATCGGCGGGAAGGCGCCGGCCGCGCCGCCGATGACGATGTTTTGCGGTGTGCGCCGCTTCAACCAGGCGGTGTACACGAACACGTAGAAGAGCAACGCGACACCAGACAGCGTCGCCGCCATGAGCGTCGTTGTCGCCCAGAGAAACGCGAAGGCCAGGACTCCCAGCGCAATCCCGAATACGAGCGCGTGCGAGGCCTCAATTTCCCCCGTGACCGTTGGCCGACTACGGGTGCGCCGCATGACCGCATCGATATCGCGGTCGTACCAGCAGTTGATAGCGTTCGCCCCTGCGGCCGAGAGCGTTCCGCCGATCAGCGTCGCCAGCACGAGCCAGTTCGAGGGCCAACCCCGCTGCGCCACCACCATGGGCGGAACCGTCGTGATCAGCAGCAGCAAGATCACGCGCGGCTTGGTGATCGTCACGTAATTGCGGACAGTCGCCCCAATCGAGGTGCGTGCCATGACGCCAGCGGTGTTGGCGGTCATGCGGGCGCCCCCGCTTCCGCGCGAAACCGGGCCCGCGCGAGTTGCGGCACATAGAAACAGATGATGGCTGCGGTAGAAAGGACCGACCACACGAGCGTCGCGATCGCGGTGTGTGTCACCGTGAGGACGTCCGGGAACGTGAACCATACGTTGAAGGCGCCAACCGTCACCTGGGAGATATAGAGCACTCCCGCGGCGATTGCGAGGTAGCGTGCGGCCGGGAGGTCTCCGCGCCGCTTCCATGCGGAAATTATGAAAGGAGCGAGCAGGAAGATGAACCCGGCTGCGAGATAGCGATGGAGCATGTGCGTGATCTCCTGGTTGTTGTTCGCGGGGAGGATCGAGTCGTTGCAGGCGGGCCAACTCTTGCAGGCCGTGCTTGCCCCGCTCTCCGCCATATACGCGCCGACCCACATCAGCGTCGCCAGGTAAAATGCCGCACCGACTGCCAGCCGCCCCGTAACCGAGATTTGGCGGCCAACGCGCACGAGCGCGCTTTTCGAATGGTCAGGATCTTCGAGGTACATCGAAAGCGCGACGAACAACTCGATGGAAAGCACGAGCATCGCCGTGATGAGGTGGGTCGCGACGACTTCTGGCGGCAGTTCGCGCTTCACCGTAATTGCCCCAAGGACGCCCTGGAAACCCACCATCGGCACGGCAATAGTCGCGGCCCAGACAGTCAACGGGGCGTGACGATAGGTCTTCCAGGCGAGCACGGCGGTGCCGATAACAAGGAAGCCGACGATCATCGCAGCGAATCGATGGGAGAACTCGATGAGTGAGTGCTTCTGCCCGGGCGGAACCGCGCCACCGTGGCAGAGCGGCCAATCGGGACAGCCCAACCCGGAACCCGTGGCCCGCACGATGACGCCTACTGTGATGAGCACCAGCGTCGCGGCGACAGTGACCAACGCGAGTCGCTGGGCGGTCTTCATTCCTGGCGTCAGCAAGAGAATTTTCCCCTGGCCATGATTGGTGGCCGCTAGGATGCCATCGCGGAGCCGTTCGCGACGCCGCTCCATAACGTCCGCTCAGCGTGCCATATCGAATCGGGAGGATCCACTACGGCGGGCGTTAGAAGCGCTGAGACCCGTCCAACCAGCGCAACCCGTCGACGAGCACGCCCGCGACCGCCAATTCCCAGTGCAGATGGGGTCCCGTGCTCAGCCCGGTAGAGCCGACAAGCCCCACGGCGTCGCCTTGCGAGACGCTCTGACCGGCCACCACGTTGAGCGATTGCATATGGCCGTAAAGCGAGAACACGCCGCCCCCGTGGTCGATGACGACGCAGTACCCGCGCACGCGCACGCGTTCCGCAAGTACAACCGTGCCATCGTTCGTCGCCGTTACAGGCGTCCCCGCGGCATAGCCGAAGTCCGTGCCCCCGTGATGTCCCTGCACGGGGCCGCCGTTGAACGAACGTTGTTCGCCGAAATACCCGCTGACATTGAGCGGCTCTGGGACGGGCGCCAGCCACTTTGGCCGCCAGCGCCGGGGCGTCACGCCACGATACAGCTCGTTGA
>DAOTTM010000028.1:0-7030 GCA_034437915.1 Dehalococcoidia bacterium
CGCTCTTGCGCCGCCTCGACCCATATCAGTTCTACCTCACACCGGGACGGTATTGAGTACCGTCTCAATGAGATTGGTATCTCATTTCGGAATTCGTCCCGACCGCACCGTTTTGGCGAACGAAACCGTTCGTCCTGAGCTTGTCGAAGGATGAACACGCCGCTGCTGATTGTTCGAGTTGGACCGGCCCTTCGACAGGCTCAGGGCGAACGGACGCCGACGATCATTCAGATACCGTTGTCCGTGGAGCGGTACTGAGTAGAGGTGAGGGGTTCGGCGAACGACGCTAGGGGCGGCGGAGTTCAGCCCGCAAGAAGTCGAGAGCAGCGAGGATGCCCGCTATGCCGAATCCGCTGATGACGCCCCGGCAGGCGGCGCTGAGGGGCGACGGCGTTCGGCCATCCCAGCGTTCGGGGCGGACCTCAATGCATTGGATTCCCGACGCACGGATGGCATCGGCCATACGTTCGACAGCGCTCTCTGGAATTGCTGGACCCCACACGACCATCGCGGCCAGGCCCTGGGGATCGCGCAGCGCGCCCGCGAGGTCACCCGGCGTCTCAATCTGGCGGCAATCCGGCGGGACGTGAAGGTCCAGACCCGGGGCAAAGACTGCGATGCTGCTGGAGTCGGCAACGGACATCTACAGGCTCGGACCGGCGGCGTAGATCGGTGCGTCGCCCGTGACCCCGGCCGCGTAGAGGCTGGCGATCTCCGCCTCGGACATACCGAGAAGCTTCGTGAAGACCTCGTGATTGTGTTCCGCGAACATCGGCGCGTGGCGGGCGATCGTGGCCGGTGTCTTTTCGAAGCGCCATGCAAAACCAGGGAACGAACTGGTCCCGGCTCGCGGATGTCGGACCGAGACGAAGTAGCCGCGGTCGTTCAGGTGGTTGTCGGTGACGATTTCCCAGTTGGCCATGACCGGCGCCGCGGGGACGCCCGCGGCCTGCAGGATTTCGGCGGCGGTGTTATGGTCTCGCGTCGCGAGCCAGGCTTCGAGCACGGACCGCGCGCCCATCGCCGTCGCGCCCACCGGTTCGGCGGCGCCTGCAAAGAACTCCGCCTTGCCGATGACCGCACCGAGCGCCTGCAGTTGGGCCAGCGTCTGGCAACTGACAGCGAGCCAGCAATCCGTGCCAGCGGTGCGGAAGGCACCGCCAAACAGACCCGCGCCCCACGCGTTTCCGTTGGGCACGGGAACCTCGCCCGTCACCTCGTGCTCAAGGAAGGGCTGGGCGAAATAGGGGAGCACCGCTTCGAGGAGAGAGACATCGATCCACTGGCCCCGTCCCGACGCCCGGCGCGCATGCAGGGCGGCCAATATGGCGACCGCGCCGTGGTTCCCCGTGACGGGGTCGGCGTAGAAGCTGCCCGTGCCGAAGAATTCGTCCGGGCCGTAGCCGAGGAGGCTGGCGAGTCCGCTCGATGTCTCGATATTGCTGCCATAGGCCGAATAGTTGCGCTCTGGGCCTGTGGCGCCATACCCGGCCATCGAGCACATCACCAGGCCTGCGTTGACCTTGCTCAGCTCGTCGTAGCCCAGGCCGAGCTGCGCCATGACGCGCGCGGCGTTGTTCTCGATGACAACATCTGCTTTCGCAACGAGCTTCATGAAGACGGCCTTGCCTTCGGGCTTGGAAAGGTCGAGGACGATCGCGCGCTTGTTGCGGTTGATCTTGTTGAAGTAGCCGGCGCGGTGATAGTGCTCCGGCCAGAGGTCACCACCAAGATTGATGAGCGAGCGGCTCGCGGGCTTGGTCTGAAGTTCGATTTTGATGACATCCGCACCGAGATCGGCAAAGTGTCGCCCGGCGATCGGCCCGGCCCAGTTCGCGGTCACTTCGATAACGCGGAGGCCCTTCAGCGGCCCGCTCGTCGGGGGCGCCGCAGCTGAAGGATGTGCCCCGAGAGCAACACCGTCGTTCGCCCACCTGAATCCGGGAGCAAGGATTGCCGCCGTGTGCTCGCCGATGGCGGGCGCGTGCCCGTCGTTTTCGCAGGGCGTGTCCGCGAGCTTGTAGGGAAAGCCGGGAGCGACCAGGGCCTTGCCACCGGCTTCGACGGTGCGGGACCATTCTCGCGCGCCGAGCTGTTCGCTTTCGGCCACGTCCGCCATCGTGTTCACCGGGCTGATGGCGATGCGCAGTTCCTGGCCTGCGTGATAGATTTCCTGCTTTGTGCGGGTCGCCGCCCATTCACTGAAGGCAGCGAAGATCTCCGGGAAACGCGGCCACCAGCCAGCGGGCGAGGTAAGTGATTCGTCTTCGAGGAGGTCGAATCGCTCCATCAGAAGAAAGAGGTTCGGGTAGGGCGCAAGATGGAAGAGAAAGACGAAGCCATCGGCGCACTTCGCGAAGAGGCTGCCGGTTCGCCGTTGGACGTTCCCCTCGTGCGTCCACATCGTCGTCAGCCAGGAGTGATCGTTGAGGACTGCTTCCTGGTGGGAGATCTCGATGTCCTGGCCCTCGCCAGTTCCTCGCGCATGCCAGAGGCCCGCCAGCGCGGCGATGGCGGCGTGCACACCCGCGTGAAATTCGGCCTGGAACCCGGGCAAGGCGAGCGGTTCTCGGGCGGGGTCGCCGGCGTTGTAGAAGTACCCGCTCGTCGCCCATTCGGTCAGCGGCGTCGCGAGCCAATCAGCGCGTGGTCCGCTGCGGCCGTATGGGGAAAGCGAGACGACGATGGCCGCGGGCTTGATTGTTCGGATCGCGTCCTCAAGTCGAGTGCCTTCTTCGCCCTCGAGGTCGTGGAGAACCACATCGGCGGGGCGAATCAGTTTTTCGAGTGCGTCGGAATCGAACGAAGCGCGGAATCCGAGCTTGCCGACATTGAGCCAGTTGAAGAAGGCGCTCTCCCCGCCGACGAGTGGCGGCTGGGATCGTATTCGGTCGCCCCGTGGCGGCTCGACTTTGATGACCTGCGCCCCCAGGTCGCAGAGCAGGCGACCGCAGTAGGGACCGGCAACTCCTGTGGCGAGTTCGAGGACAACGACATCGTGGAGTGCACCACCTGGCATGAGCGGGACCTTTCTTGAGGGTGCATGGCGCTTCGGCGAGGCAAATTTCGGGCCTTGGTTCGGCAGATTGTACGCGAATTGCCCGGTTGATGACCGCCGTTCGCAGGCTGCTGCCTATACTTGCGGAATGGGGCCTCGCGCCGGGCTGATCCTCGCCAACCGGGCATACATCGACCACTCCCTTCCGCCGGGGAGCGCTGAACCGCCTTCGCCGTCCGGGGGTGGGCTGGTTGCGGCCCTCCGCGCCGCTGTGGCGCCCGGGCTGGGCGAGCGCGACAGCGTCTGGATCGGTGCGGGCCGGGGGTCCGCGGACCGCGCGTATGTCGATAGCTCCGGGCGCGAGACAATCGGGACCGATCTCGGCCCGCTACAGCACCAGCGACTCTTCTTCGAAGATTGGACATGGGACGCGCACTATTCGCGGGTGTCGAACGCCTTTCTTTGGCCGCTCTTGCACCTTTCCCAGCTGGATTTGCCCGCGCTGACTGGTTACTACCCCAAACCGCACCCGACCACGCGCGACGAATGGGCTTCGTTCGAACGTGTGAACCGCGCGTTCGCTGACGCTGCCCTGGACGAGCAACCGGGGCGAACCGCATGGGTCCACGACTATCAGCTCGCGTTGGTGCCCGCGATGTTGCGACAGTCTGGGTTTCGCGACCGAATTGGCTTCTTTCTACACACCCCATTTCCTTCGTTGGAAAAGGCCCAGCGGTACCTGGCGGATGGTGCGGGGGAATGCTTCAGTGCATGGTGCCGGGGCGTGTTGGGCGCCGACTTGGTTGGTTTTCAGACCGAAGAGGACCTCGACCGGTTTCGCGCCGTGGCGCGAACATTGGGCGCCGAAGGTGGCCGCGGCGGACAGCTCGTACACGAAGGCCGGACTGTCTCCCTCCGCGCAATTCCCGTCGGCATCGATGTCCAGGCGTCCGACAATGGCAACCCACTGGGCGCGTCGTGGAAGACCGCGGAGGCCATCCGCGCGGCCCGCGCTCCGGGGCTGCCCCTCGTGGTCGCGCTGGAACGGGCTGATTACACAAAGGGGATCCCCGAACGGCATCGCGTGCTGGCCCGCGCGGCGGAACGCGGCTGCCGCTTCGCCTACCTGGGCATCAGCGCACCCACGCGGCCGGGAGTGGCTGGATACGAATCGCTCGGCACAGCGATCTGGTACGCTACCGAGACCGCCGCCGATGCTGTACGAGGCGCCGGTGGGACGTTCGACTATCGGAGCGTGGGCGTGAGTTGGAACGATGTCCTGGCCCTGCTTAGCGAGGCCGACGTGGTTTTCACATCGTCTCTCTCGGACGGGATGAACCTGGTGCCCTTGCAGGCGGTGCTGGCGCAATCACATCGGCCGGCTTCCGAACGGGCCACGATCCTCGTCGGCCGTGGAGCGGGCGTGAGTTCAGCATACCGGGACATGGCTGAGGATGGGTTGATCGCCATCGACCCACTGGATGTAGAGCAAACGTCGGACATCGTCACCGCAGCCGTCGAACGTCGGACGGCGCGAATTTCAGGCGGACTGATAGCGGCGGTGCGCGCCCGGAGCGCCCAGGCGTGGGCAGCAGGCTTTCTCACGGAGTTGGAGGGAACGCAGTGCTAACACTGGATGCGCGGGCAAAGCTCAAGGAGTTGGCGGCGGCGCGAGGGCCACTGCTCATCGCTACGGATCTCGATGGCACCCTTGCGCCGATTGTTCCGAGCGCGTCCCAGGCGCGCGTCCCTCCGGCGGCGCTGGCGGTGCTCGATCGCCTGACAACGGCCGCGAAGGTCGCGGTCATCACCGGCCGGGACCTGAACACCGCGCGCCGCATGGTCACGGGCGAAAACGTCGTCGTCGTGGGCAGCCATGGGTTGGAGGCGTCGATCGCCCACGATCTGTTGCCGGGATTGGACCGCGTCGCCCTCGCCGGCGCCCTCGAACGAGTCGAGCAGCAGGTCATGTCTGACGTTCCGAGCGCGTTTCTGCATATCGAACGCAAGGCGATTTCCACCGCGTTCCACTTCCGCAAGGCGCCCGAACTCGAACCGGCGCTGCGCAAGGCGCTCATGGTTCTGCCTGAGGCGTTGCGGTTGCGCGAAGGCCGGATGGTGCTGGAGGTCTTGCCCAACGCCAACGGCGGCAAGGACGTTGCCCTGGCGGCGCTCGTGAATCACTTCAAGGCGAAGAGCATCCTCTGCATGGGCGACGACATCACGGATGCCGCGATGTTCCGCGCAGCCAGGGTTCTCGGCGCGTCCGGCGGACATTCCGTGCTCATCGCCGGGGTCTCAGCGGGCTCGGAGACGGTCGATGAGATTGTCGCGCTCTCGGACATCCTCCTCGCCTCGACAGACGAGGCGCTCGAGGCGCTAGAGACGGTGGCGAGAGCGCTCGGCGTGTAACTTATGCCGACCGGGCATAGTTGCTCGCGCCGTACCAATCGATCATGACCGCGGGTTCGTCGCCGACGACCCAGGCGTCGTGGCCGCTGGGGAGGGAGGTGATGTCGCCCGGTCCGGCAATGAACTCGGTGCCGTCGTCCATGCGGATGCCGAGGCGTCCGCTGACGTGGTACTGGAAGTGGGGCGCTTCGCAACTCTTCGTCCCCGCGACCGGCTTGACGTCGTTCGACCAGCGCCAGCCAGGTTGCAGAATGAGTCGCCCGACAGCGCCGCCGCCGATATTCATGAGTTCCACCTTGCCGTGGGGGAACTCTCGCGTTTCGTCGGGCGATGCGAAGGTCTTGTGTTCCGTGGATTGCATGGTGGGGTACTCCTGTTCGGTTGTGACGTCGAGCCGAGAGGGTCGCGTCCAACGAAGTTCTACCAACTAGTAGATAGATTGTCAAGCCCTGATTCTGCTACGATGGTAGAATGCTCCGCATGTCACGCGTCCCATCAATCGCTCCCCAAACCGGGACGGCGGCTCAGATCCTCGATGTTGCCGAACGTCTCGTCCAAACGCGCGGGTTTAACGGCTTCAGCTACGCGGATATCGCCTCTGAACTCGGTGTGACAAAAGCGACGCTCCACTACCACTTTCGCACCAAGGCCGAACTGGGCGGCCGCCTCATGGTGCGGTACACAGAGTCGTTCGGTTCGGCCCTGGCAAGCATCGGCGCCGCGGAATCGAGCGCGCTCGAAAAGCTTCAGAGCTACGTCCAGCTCTACGGTGAAGTCATCCGCGACGAACGCATGTGCCTGTGCGGCATGTTGGCGGCGGAATACGCCACCCTCCCTCCGTCAATCCAGGTGGAGATCCGCAGATTCTTCGATGTCAATGAGCAGTGGCTGACGACGGTGGCCGAACAGGGCAGGGAGGCGAACACCCTCCGATTCGATGGCGCCCCGGCGGAGATGGCGCGTTTGCTCGTCAGCACGCTCGAGGGTGCGATGCTTATCGCGCGCTCATACGACGACCCGGCGCGCTTTGACGCGTCAGCGCGGCGGCTGCTGGATGAGATGACGCCAAGGGCAGACGCCTGAGGGGGCGGTTCGCGACCGGACATTGCGTCTGCGGGGGAGCGGAACCTACGCATCGCCGGGGGGAGGCCGCCAACGATCGCCGTCCGGCTCATCCTGGGCTTGCGGTGCTGGCGCGGGACCGAGCGCGGCGGCGGCCGTCTGCCGGTTCTGCGCGAACATCATGGAGATCAAGTAGAAGAAGACCGCGAGCAGCGCGAAGAGGCCGGCGAGGCCCACGAGTCCAAGGGTCAGCCTGTCGGCGCCGTTGCCATCATCGCTCACAAGAGCGGGGGCCGGGGCAGCGGTGGGGGCGCGCGTAGGAAATACCTGTTGCTGGCCACGTTGCGTGGGTGCGACCGTTGGCTGGGTTTGCTGTGGGCGTGACGTTGGCGCGGCCTGCGGCCCACCGCCGGTGATAACTTTCGCGACGAACTCTTTTTCGAACCAGGAAATGTCGAAGCCATACGTCTGCTTGAGCGCGACATCGAATCGCGTTTGCTTCTTGGTGAGCGCCATCAAAGCTGCCATCTTGTCGGGGCCGTACGTGTCGATGAGGTA
>DAOTTM010000029.1:0-9653 GCA_034437915.1 Dehalococcoidia bacterium
TTCGACCTCGAATCCTGCCGAGTCCAGGACTTCGACCGTGAGGCTGTCTCCGCGCTTTTCCGTGAGTTAGAGTTCCGCGTCCTCGCCCAGCGCCTGAACGAGGTCCTCGGCGTCCAGCCCACCGCGCAGAAGGAAGCGGCCGCTAGCATCGAGACGGGTTATTCGGTCGTTGGAACCGAGGACGCACTCGAGTCGCTCGCCGCGACACTCACTGTCGCGGGGTCCTTCGCATTCGCCGCCATCTCAACGTCGGGAGACGCCGTCCACCCGATGCTCCTCGGCCTGGCGTTCTCGACCGCGCCCGGAAATGGCTGGTACGTCCCCGTTGGCCACGCCCCCCGGCTCGATGGCTCGATCGAACAGGTCTTGATAGAACAGGTTCGCGAAATCCTTGGCCCCGTACTCGCAGACCCCGCGGTCACGAAGACGACCTATGGTGCGAAGTACCACATGCACCAGCTCCAGCGCCACAACATGACGCTCGAAGGCTACGACTTCGATGTCGCGATCGGCGCCTTCCTGCTCGGCGAAACCTCCTCGACGCTCGGCCCGCTGGTGAACGAACGGCTTGGGATTGAGATGACCGCCGTCACCACGATCACGGGGACGGGCAAGAAGGCAACTCCGTTGACCCTCGCCGATATGGAGCCCGTGCGCGATTTCGCCTGCCAGCAAACGGACATGCTTCTCCGCATTCGCCCCCAACTCGAAGCACAACTCCACGAACGCGGCCAGTGGCCCCTCTTCGCTGACATGGAGATGCCGCTCGTCCCCGTGCTCCAGCGCATGGAAGCCCACGGCGTCTCCATCGACATCAGCGTCCTGCGCGACCTCGGCAAGAACATGGTCACGGACATCGCGCGCGCCGAACGGGCGGTCTATGACCTCGTGGGCCACGAGTTCAACATCGGTAGCCCCCAACAGCTCAGCGACGTGCTCTTCAAGGACCTCGGGCTGCCGAAGACGCGCAAGATGACGCATGGCTACAGCACCGACCAACGCGCGCTCGAGAACCTGCGCGATGTCAGCCCGATCATCGACCTCATCTTCGAATACCGCGGCCTGACGAAGCTCAAGTCCACGTACCTCGACGCCCTCCCCGTGACCGTCGGTGACGACAACCGCATCCACACCGACTTCCAGCAGACCGTCGCCGCCACCGGCCGCCTCAGCAGCACGAACCCCAACCTCCAGAACATCCCCGTGCGCACGGACGCGGGGCGCGATATCCGCAAGGCGTTTATCCCCACGGGCTTCGACGACCCCTGGTTCGTCGCCGCCGACTACTCCCAGGTCGAGCTTCGTGTGCTCGCCGAGGTGACGAAGGACAACGGCCTCATCTCCGCGTTCCTCGCGGACCAGGACATCCACCGTGCAACCGCGGCGACCGTGTACGGCGTCGCCCCAGGGGATGTCACGCGCCAGATGCGCGACACCGCGAAGATGGTGAACTTCGGCATCGCTTACGGCATGGGCGAATTCGGCCTCAGTTCGCGCACGGGCATGTCGCGCCACGACGCCGAGATCTTCATCAGCACCTACTACGCGAACTTCCCTGGCATCGCCGAATGGCAGCAGCGCACGCTCGCCTTCACCAAGGAGAAGGGCTACGCGGAGACGATGTTCGGGCGGCGGCGTTACCTTCCCGCGATCCACAGCAGCAACTTCCAGGTACGGAGCGCGGCCGAACGCGAGGCGATCAACATGCCCATCCAGGGCACCGCGGCGGACATCATTAAGGTCGCCATGATCAAGGTGGACGCGGAACTGCGCGCGCGTCAACTCCGCAGCCGAATGCTCCTCCAGGTCCACGACGAACTGATCTTCGAATGCCCCGCCGATGAGTGCGACACCATCCGCGAACTCGCCCTGCGCATCATGCCCGCCAGCCTCGCGATGAACGTCCCCCTGAAGGTGGACGTGAAGCAGGGCAAGAATTGGGGCGCTCTCGAAGCGGTCTGACAGTCAGGCTTTGAGGCGTTCCGCGAGAAATGCCCGCGAAAGGTCAGCGCCCTCCGGGGGCTTTTCGGCGTGAGCGCCGGGGTATGCGGAGAGGCGTTTGTCCGGGGTTCCCAACAACCGGAACCGCTCGACCCCGCCGTCGAAATCGAACTGGGCATCGTCGAGTTGAAGAAAATACTGCACGGGGCAGGTAACGTTCGGAGCATCCTTGCGGTGCCGCACCTCGGTCCGCCCGCGAATCACACTGGACCCGCGAAGGCCACACAACCCCAGGACGGCCGCCTTGATCCGTGGTTCGGCGGCAACGAACGGAAGCCCGAGCATCGTGCCCATCGACAAGCCCCAATAACCCACCCGATCGACATCGACCTCCGGTAGCCCGGCGAGCGCGTCGAGCACCGCCTTCCAGTCGACCACCATCCTGTCGAAGGTGTCCGGACGCTGCCAGATGGCGGCGTACTCGGGGCTGTTCGGTGTGTCCGAGCGAATCGATCCTCGCTCGCCGTGGTCGATGGCGTCGATCGCGGCAACGGCAAGCCCGTTGTGGCGCGCGAATCGGCGGGCCAGGGCAAGACCGTTGGGGTTCCGTTTGTCGCTGGAACCGCCGTGCCCAACCAGGACGAGCGGGAGTCCGTGCATGGCGTCTTCAGGCGTCCAGAGGATGCCCGGTATACGGTCGCCCCCGCGCTCCACGACGAACGGTCGTTCGGTCACACCCATCGCGGTTTGCGGTTCCGCGGTCCAGTTCATGTTGAGCCTCCATCTGCGAGTCAGAGGATACGGACATCGCGGTTTGGGCGCGCGATCGCCGAGACCCCAAGCCTTGGGACGTCTGGTACGATTGCCCCCAGGAAGAACGCGATGACATTGGCTCCAGCCCAGGCCTGTACCCCCGAAGAGCTCCTCCTCATGGAGGACGGGAGCCACTTCGAGCTGCTCGACGGCGAGTTAAGGGAGCGAAACGTGAGTAGCCAATCCAGCCGTGTGACTGTGGCAGCCACGGCGTTCCTGTTCGAGGTCGCGGAGTCGGGCAACCATAGGCTTTCGGTTCGGAACTCGGCTTCCGCATCTTCGCGGATCCAGGCCGAATTCGGTGCCCTGACGCCGCGTTCATGCTCAACGAGCGCGCCCCCAAGCATGATCTTTGCTACATGAACGTCGCTCCCGACCTCGTCGTAGAAGTCGTCTCTCCTATCGACCGATTGAACGATGTGCGCGAAAAGGCACAGGAGTGGCTCAGCGCCGGGGTCCGCGTCGTCTGGGTGCTCCTTCCCGAAACACGCGAAGCCCAGGTCTATCGCGCCGACGCCCGACCGGGCATTTTCACCGCCGCAGATGAACTCGACGCCACTGACATCGCGCCCGGCTTGCGCACGCTCGTCGCCGACCTCTTCCCCGCCCGATAGGCCCGGTTTCGGCCCGAATCCCCCATTTTCGTGCCGCGGATCCCACCGCTCACTCGGGTCTCCAGACGGTTTGGGAAACATCCCGTATGATGCGGCTTCACCCACCTAACACACTGGAGACACACCTATGGCAACCATGACCGGGGCGCAAATCGTCGCCCGCAGCCTCAAGCAGCAGGGCGTTGAGTACATGTTCGGGATCGTCGGCATCCCCGTCATCCCGATCGCGATGCAGGCGCAGCGAGAGGGCATCAAATTCTTCGGCTTTCGCAACGAACAGGCGGCCAGCTATGCGGCCGCGGCCATCGGCTATCTCACCGGCCGCCCTGGTGTCTGCCTTGGCGTTTCCGGCCCGGGCATGATCCATGGCATCGCGGGTATGGCGAACGCCTGGTCCAACTGCTGGCCGATGATCCTCATCGGCGGCGCGAACGACTCCTACCAGAACGGCCAAGGCGCCTTCCAGGAGGCCCCGCAGATCGAAACCGCTCGCCCCTACGCGAAGTATTGCGCCCGGCCAGACAGCATCGCCCGGCTTCCATATTATGTCGAACAGGCCGTGCGTTCGACCATCTCCGGACGTCCCGGCGCTGCCTACCTCGACCTCTCCGGGGACGTTATTTCCGGGAGCATTGAGGAATCGGAGCTGACCTTCCCGCCGCGCTGCCCGGATCCCGCCCGCTCCCAGGCCCCGGACACCGCTATCGAACAGGCCATCGCCGCCCTCAAGAGCGCCGAGCGGCCGCTCGTCATCGTGGGCAAGGGTGCCGCCTATTCCCGCGCGGAAGACGAAGTGCGCGAGTTCATCGAACGCACGCAGCTCCCGTTCCTCGCCACGCCGATGGGCAAGGGCGTCATGCCCGACGACCATCCACTGTCCGCCGCACCCGCGCGCTCCTACATCCTCCAGAACGCCGATGTCGTCTTCCTCATGGGCGCCCGGCTCAACTGGATGTTGCACTTCGGCGCGCCGCCCCGCTTCAACGAGAACGTGCGCATCATCCAACTGGACATCAACCAGGAAGAGATCGGCACCAACGTGCCCACCGAAGTTGCACTCGTCGGCGATGCCAAGGCGATCACAGGCCAACTCAACGCGTCGCTCGAAAAGAGCCCCTGGCACTACCCCGCCGAAACCACCTGGCGCACCGGCATCCAGAACAAGATCTCGGAGAACGCCGTCACCGTGGAAGAGATGACGAAGGACGACTCCGTGCCCATGGGCTACTATCGCGTCTTCAGCACCGTCCGCGACCTCATCGGCAAAGACGCGATCATCCAGAACGAAGGCGCCAGCACGATGGACATCGGTCGCACGATGCTGCCGAATTACCACGCCCGCCACCGCCTCGACGCGGGCACTTTTGGCACGATGGGCGTGGGCCTTGGCCAGGCGATCGCCGCCGCCGCCGTCCACCCCGACAAGAAGGTCGTCTGCATCGAAGGCGACTCGGCTTTCGGCTTCAGCGGCATGGAAGTCGAGACGGCAGCCCGCTACGGCCTGAACATCACCTTCATCATCATCAACAACAACGGCATCGGCGGCGGCCCAGACGAATTGGACCCGACCAAAGTCCCTCCGTCCGCCTACACACCCTCCGCCCACTACGAAAAGATGGCTGAGATCTATGGCGGCAAGGGCTTTTTCGTGACCCGCCCCGAAGAGCTCGAGCCCGTGCTCAAGGAAGCGCTCGCCACCACCAAGCCGAGCATCGTCAACATCATGATCAGCGCGAAAAGCGGCCGCAAGCCCCAGCAGTTCGCCTGGCTCACCAGGTAGGCTGAACCGGCTACCGAACTGTCGCGGCCCGGATCTGTTGCAAGATCCGGGCCGTTTCTCGTCGATCCCCTTCTCCGCATGGAACCTCAGCCACGGCGCAGGCCACGCTGCGTGCGGACACACCAGCAACCAGCAATCAGCGACCGAACGAACGCCCGTCAATTGCCGCCTCGTATTCGGCATGTGACCCAATCCAAAGCCAGATTACTCGCTCATCTTCGGGCGTGGCTAACGCGCGATAAATTCGCCGACCCTTGCCGACCAGAGTCCCGGCTGACCACGGAGTTGCTTGAACTGTAGGGTGTTATGAAAAGGTTCGCGCTGGAACTGGGAGAACGCCGCCGCTGCCTGTCTCCGCACGTCAATTGGCTGTGAAGCCAAAAGACGACGAAACCGTGCGGTGGTCAGCGAATTCAGATGACCTCATGAAGGGGAACGATCTTCCCCGCCACCGATTCTTCCAGTCCCTCAGTGACAAGCTCGGCCAAGAAGTCCGATGATCGGGCGAAGGCGTCGTCCCACTTGCGTTCATTTACGATGTGCTTCAGGAACCACACGGCCAACTCGTCTTGCGCTTCCACGGGGAGCGCACCCGCCGCCTGAAAAGCCTGATCGAGAAGCTTGGTCATGCAAATATCCTATCACTCGCCGCCTTCAGTTCGCACCTTGAACGCTCACCAGCGCCTTCCTCCGCATCTTCGAACCTCCGCGAGAACCTCGTCCGTCGACTCAGATCCGGCCGGCGAGGAAGTCCGCCAGCACGGCGTTCGTCTCGGTGGGCGCCTCCTCGGGGAAGAAGTGGCCCGCATCTATCCTCCGACCCCGCAAGTCCGGGAAGTAGCGCGCGAACTGGTCCGAGAACGGATTGCCGCTGGGGATAGCATCGGGCGGACGCTCCGCCCCGCCCGTGCCGCGTGACCGCGCAAGATAGCTCCCGAACATCCAGAGCGCCGGGTTGGGGAACGTCTTGTGTCGGTCCTCGGGGCCATAATCCATGTAGTTGGCGTGGAGGGGGTGTTTCTCAAGTCCCTCGGGGTGCAGCCACATGGCGGCGACCTCCGGCTCCGATAGGAACTGGAAGCGCTCGCCACGGGTGGCCGTCGGGTCCGTCGTGACGACGTGGAATGGGAGCCCGTAACGGTAGTACGAGATAGCGTGGAAGTGGCTCATGGGGTCCGCGAAGGCGCGCGCGTATTCGCCCAGATCCTCGTCCGTCGCCCAGCGCTTGCCGCCACCGCCGCCCCAGGGCGAATACGGTCTGCCGGTCAAGGGGACGCTCGCACCGCCGGCGAAGATCGTCTCGATGAACCCCTGGTGGTGCTTCGCGAACAGCTCTTCGGGATATGGCGCGGCCTTGAACCAGTAACCGTGCACGCCTCCGGGCGACCAAACGGTGCAAAGCGTGTCTAACAGGGCGATGCGGCTAACGCGTTCCGGCCAATCGATCGCCAACTTGAAGCCGATGATGCCGCCCCAATCGTGCGCAACGACCGCCGCTTTCTCGATGCCGAGCGAGTCCATGAAGTTGACGATGTCCTGCGCGAGTAACTGTCGGCTCACGCGGATGCCCGGCTTGTCTGTCTGGCCATAGCCGCGAGTGTCAGGCGCGAAGCACGCGTATTGTCCGGACAGGGCCGCGAATTGGTGACGCCACTCGTATGATGTCTCCGGGAAACCGTGGATAAAGATCACCGGTTCGCCGGTGCCCTCCTGCAGGTAGTGCATACGCAGGTCACGGGTCTGGATAAAGTTCGACTTCACTGTTGTACTCCAATCAAGCGAACGCCAACTTTACCCGCGCGGGAGCCCGAGGCCGCGTGTCGCGATGATGTTCCGCTGGATCTCGCTTGTGCCGCCCGCGATCGTCGCCGAAACGTTGCGCAGGTATTGCTGACTCCATTTGGTGTGCGATTCTGTCCGCGGACCCTGCCCGTCCATGCCGAGGACGTGGAGGGCCGTCAGTGCGATTCGCTGGTTGAGCTCGGTGGTGAAGAGCTTCGCGATCGAGGCTTCGTGATTCGGAACGTTGCCCGCTTCCTGGATCGACAGGATTCGGAGCGAGAGGAGGCGGGTCACGTCAATCTCGACGCGGCGACTGGCGACCTCGGTGCGATGGACATCGCTTACGCGACCACGGCGCGCCTTCACCTCATCAACCAGGTCTTCGAGGTCCCGGCGATTCGCTGCCACTCCACCGATGGCGGAGCGTTCGAAATCCATCGTGGCCATGCCGACGTACCAGCCGCGATTCATTTCACCGACAAGCTGGGCGCGGGGGATGCGCATGTCTTCGAAGAAGACCTCGTTGAATTCGTGCGAACCAGCCATGTTCACCAACGGTCGGACGTTGATGCCCGGGGAGCGCATATCAGCCAGCATGTAGCTGATGCCGCGATGTTTTGGCGCGTCCGGGTCCGTGCGCACGAGCATGAAGATCCAGTCGGCACGATGCGCTCCGGAGGTCCAGATCTTCTGGCCG
The DNA here is from genome assembly GCA_034437915.1 of Dehalococcoidia bacterium. Taxonomy (GTDB): domain Bacteria; phylum Chloroflexota; class Dehalococcoidia; order Tepidiformales; family Tepidiformaceae; genus JACRBT01. The sequence continues at coordinate 7,628 of DAOTTM010000029.1, forward strand.
TTCACCACGAAGTCGTCGCCATCGACGACGGCGCGCGTCTGGAGGGAAGCGAGGTCGCTGCCGGACCCCGGTTCGCTATAGCCCTGGCACCACTTTTCGTCGCCCGCGAGGATGGCCGGGAGGAAGCGCTTCTTTTGCTCGTCGGTTCCGTAGAGCATGAGCGTGGGGCCGACGTAGTTGATGCCGATGAAGTCCGGGCCGGGCACGCGGTGGTACGAGAGCTCCTCGTTGAACACGGCCTGCTGTCGGACGGTGGCGCCCATCCCGCCGTATTCTTTCGGCCAGGCGGGCGCGGCCCAGCCCTTGTTCGAAAGCTTCTTGCGAACGGAAAGGACGCGCCCGTAACTCTCATCGGACGTGATGCCACGGGCATCGACGGAACGCTCGTCCGCGGTGAGGTCGTTGTCGATCCAGTTGCGTACGTCCTGGCGAAAGGCTGCGATTGTGGGCGTCTCGCGGAATTCCATCGTTAATCCTCACTTGGCGGTAGTTGGCGAACAAGCTGTCAGTTCCGTTCGCGGGAGCATTCTACCACGGGAGCAACTGCGGCGACTCGCACACCGAAAGTTCAGGCCCTGGGCCGAACTCGTCGATGCTCCACTTGGCGGGGCGCACGTCCCACTCGTCCGCGCGCACGCTTTCGACGTTCCGGCGCAGAGCGTGAAACGGATAACTCCGGTAGGCCGCCTCACCTCGAACGGGTAGCCCTTGACCGAGCGGGTGACCGGACACCCAACTACCAGCCCAACCCGACCGTTATACGACCGGGGCGAAAGTATCACCACGGTCCCACGCCCGGACTGTTCACGACCGCGCGTGGGATCGAGCGAAACCCACACGAGATGGCCTCGGTCGGGAATGTACTCGTCGCGACCCCCTACCATGCTTCTTTACCCACTGGCGCTACGAAGTCCACCTCCCCGTGAATGTTCTCGTCGGTAACACCTTTGAGAAGACTCACGAGCGTCATTTCGTCCGGTTCCGCCGGGGTCAGCACCAGGGAACCGTTCACGAATTGCACTTCCACCACCGTTCCTTCCCCCATCCGCGCCTGCTCCGCGGCCGCCTTGGGAATACGCACCGCAAGACTGTTGCCCCACCGTTGCACTTTCAACAACGTCTCCTCCGGCCTCTACAACAGATATACACGACAGGAAAGAGCTGATCAAACATGTCGAATTCGCCAGCAACGTTCGGTGTCACGGCGAACATTCTCCCGTCTCTTGGTCTGGCGAACCGTGCGCCTCGCTCGGCGAAGGCATGTAGACCGTCCGCATGCAAGCTGGCCATCAATCCCCAAGCGGGTCCAGCGAACGGAGGCCGGGGAACATTTCGAATCCGCGGTCGGCAGTGACGAATACGGCGTCCGCCTCAATTGCGATTGCCGCGAGGTACGCATCGGGGATTCGATTTCCGCGCGCCCCGGTGGCCAGACATAGCTCGCGAAAGATGGGCCAGTGTCGGGCGCCGGGTCGCACCACGACCGCACTCGGTGCGGCCCTGAGTGCTTCCGCGAAGGCAAGAGCATCCGCCAAGCTCGCAGCCGAACCCATAAAGTTCGGGTTCGTAGTGATCCGAACCATTGAACTCAAAACCAAGTCCAAGATGCCGAGCGGTTCCGGGCCGATGCTTGCAGCCTGAAGCCATCGGCGCATTGGGTCGTGGTGTGTGTGATCGGGTCGAAACGACGCTACGGTGATATTGACATCCGGGATCACCACGGGCCGGAGCCACCGTCATCGTCCAGGTACGGAAGCTCTTCCCATGCGAATCCAGCCTGTAGGCCCCATCTTCCTTCGGGGACCGGGCAAACCGGCAATTCGAAGGCGAGACTTCTCACCGTGTGGTCTGAACGGCTCAGTTTCTCACGCAGGGCGTCCTCAAGAAGGGCCGTGAGCGTCGTCTGCATACGTGCTGCCTCGGCTTGCGCCTGGCGAAGCAGTTCATCATCCACATCGATCAGTGTTCGCATGTCTCCAAGCATACGTCTCAACGAATCCTGTCGTCGATGCTCGTCTCCGGGAGC
>DAOTTM010000030.1:0-9014 GCA_034437915.1 Dehalococcoidia bacterium
CGTGCCGAGTTCCGTTCGCCCTGAGCCTGTCGAAGGGCAGGTCACACTCGAACCATGGGACAGCGGCGTGTTCATCCTTCGACAGGCTCAGGACGAACGGGGGTGACAGGCGGAACGACCTGAAAATCGAACCAGGACAAGGCGCACGCAAAACTTTGACGCCCACCCTGACCTTCGCGGTTATCTTTACTGGCTTACTCTTCACCCCGATCTGCGACCTTGGCTCTTGAGACTCAATATTCCCCCGCGAGGTCCCGCTTCTGCTGCCCACTCGCCAGGGATGCATGATTCAAAATGTTGCGCGCCATGCTCGATTCCTGCACCGCCGAATACGCCGCGTAGATCTCTTTTCGCAGCGCATGGACCTTCGGAGAAGGGTCCGCGATGACCGCGAATTCGATCAGGTGGCAGGCCATGCGGAAGTTGCCCTCATCCTTCAGCCGCTCCGCCCGTTTCATCACGGCATCGACGCCGCCCGCCAGCGCGACCCACTCCTTCGCCTGCTCCGCCCTCGGCGCGGGCAGGAGGTTGTCCGGCTCGCCGTCATACCAGCCCCCGTACAGGCGCCATACGTTGCGCACGATGAACTGGGGATGGTCGTAGACCGGGCGCAAGTACGGCTTGGCGATGAGGTGTTGCGGGATCGTCACCTCGTGAAGGACGCGATCCAGGGTCGCGCCCGCGTTCATGAGCGCGAGCACTTGCCCTTCGAGGTTGTCGAGCAGGTCCGCCGTGTCCGTGAGCGCTGCGTTGACACGGTCCGCGCCGAAGATCGGCATCCCATGGCCGGGGAGCATCGTTTCCGCGCCCAGCGCCGCCATCTCGCGCAAGGCCGCCGCCCATTCGCCGCAATAGCGTTGCACTTTCTGGGGGTTGCCCGCGTTCGGCGTCGCCCAGATGAAGAGATCTCCCGGCGCGAGAAGCTTTCGCTCGGGGACGAAGGTCCAGGTCGCGTCTTCCGTTTCCCCGCGCCCGTGGTGCAACTCGAAGGTGCAATCGCCGCTGCGAAAGGTCATCCGGTTCGTGTAGGTCACATCCGGGTAGCGGTACTGCTCCGGCCAGCGGAAGCGCTCCATGGGAATGGCGAACTGGCGGATGTTGATCGCCGTGTTCCAGCCCGCCGTCTTCTTGTAGCGGGCGAAGTTGCGGTTGAGGTCTTCGTGGCCATAGACCAGCGGTCGCGCCCAACGCTGCTCGTCCGCTTCCTGTTCGAACGGCGCCACGCCGAAGATGTGGTCCACGTGGTGGTGCGAAAAGACTGCCGCAGCGAGACGCCGATCCGGCCGCCATGCGCGGACCACGTCAAAGAGCGGCTTCGTGTCCTGGGCGGCGCCGGTATCGAGCATGACGAGGGCCTCGCCGGTGTCGAGGGTGTTCGCGCTGGCGATGCCCTTGTAATACAGGACGCCGGGGAGCAACTCCTGTCCCTCGGGGAAGCGCGCGTGCACCGGGTGCGCATCCTGCAAATCGATAGCGCCGGTCCAGAGCTTGTCCGCGAGTTCACGTATATCCACCATCAGGGCGTTCCTCCGAGCCAGAACTATACGCTTGCTCCTACCCGCCCGCTGGCGGTTGCCACCGAGGAGTTCGCGGCTGACGATGTTCGCCGTGAACATCTACTTCGATGTCGATCACACCATCATCGATACCTTCAACGCGTTGCGCCCAGGTGTTCGAGAACTCTTCACTGAACTAAAGGACTCCGGGCACATCATCTACCTCTGGTCCGGTCTCGGAATGCGTTGGGAGATAGTCGAAAAGCATACGCTCGAACACCTCGTGTTCGATTGCTTCGAAAAGCCGCTGACCCACTACGAACGCATGCTCGCTCCCATGGGAATCACTGTCCGCCCGGATTTCGTCATCGACGACCACCCCGACCCCGTTGCCCACTTCGGTGGCTGCGTTGTCGTCCGCTATCTCACCCCGAACCCCGCCGATCGCGAAATGTGGCGCGTCGGCGATGTGATCCGGGCTGCGACCAGCAAGATCCACTTATAGGGGTGGGGTTCAAAGTTTTGCGTGGAACGCGAATGCGCCCAAGCGGATCGACTGCCTAACCAGATTCGCAAGCCTGGACATCCCAGCGCTTGCTCACGCTCGCGCTACGGACGGTAGGTTCGGTCCGTCACTCTCGTCAATCTGGCTACACTCAGTCCGCAAAACTTTGACCGCCACCCCCCATTTGTAGCGCGCGTAAGCGAGGTTCACGCTGGGCTGTGCCACCCGCCTCGATGCAGCGCTGCTCCCGTGTAACAGGACTTCCATGTCCTAACTCATCCGTTCCCTGCTCGCCTCACGCTGGTGCCGAAACACGCTCGTAACTAACCCGAAATCCAGCTGAAACCACGGATCCATAGAGTTCGTCGTCAGGGACGCCACAGCGAACGCGGCCCTGCTTCACCGGAGGGGAAACAATACATGGAAAATCCGCTCGACTCGGGCAACATCGCCTGGATGCTTGCCGCATCGGCACTGGTGCTCTTTATGACACCCGGCCTGGGCTTCTTTTATGGCGGCCTCACCCGCAACAAGAACGTCCTCGCCACGATCATGCAGTCGTTCATCACCACCGGCGTCGTCGCCGTCATCTGGGTAGTGGTGGGCTATTCGCTGGCCTTTGGGCCAGATTCCGGCCGCGGCATCATCGGCAACTTCGATTGGATCGGCCTCAAGGGCGTGGGAGCGGAGCCGGGCGGGCCAAACGGCGCCATCTACGGATACGGCATCCCCCACCTGCTCTTCATGGCCTTCCAGCTCATGTTCGCGATCATCACCCCCGCCCTCATCACGGGCGCCTTCGCGGAACGCGCCAAGTTCGGGCCGTTCCTGCTGTTTACGGCCCTCTGGTCGCTGCTCGTCTATGTTCCCGTCGCCCACTGGGTGTTCGCCTATGACGGCTGGCTCAGCGCCTTCAGCTCGAACGTGGATAAGCTCGATCAGGGCCTGAACTCGCTCGATTTCGCGGGCGGCCTCGCTATCCACGTCAACGCGGGCTTTGCCGCTATCGCCGCCGTCCTCGTCTTCGGCAAGCGCAAGGGCTATGGCCACGAACCGATGGAGCCCCACGACATTACGATGGTGGTGTTGGGCGCGGCCATCCTCTGGTTCGGTTGGTTCGGCTTCAATGCGGGCAGCGCGGGCGGCGCCAACGCCCAGGCCGTCTATGCGTTCGTCAACACCGCCGTCGCCGCCGCCGTTGCGGGTCTCACCTGGACCTTGCTGAGCTGGTGGATCGGTGGGAAGCCGAGCGTCGTTGGCGCTGCTGCCGGCGCTGTTGCGGGCCTTGTGGCCGTCACGCCTGCATCGGGCTACGTCGAGCCGATGGAGGCCCTTGCCATCGGCGCCCTGGCCGGCGCACTGTGCTACCTCGCCGTCCGCCTCCGCGCAAAGCTCGCTTTCGATGACTCCCTCGATGTCGTCGGGGTCCACGGCGTTGGCGGCATGTGGGGCGCCATCGCCACCGGCCTCTTCGCAAACGCCTCGGTCAGCGGGCTTTCCTATGCCGATGGCCTCTTCCATGGCAACTGGCACCGCCTCACCGATGCCCTGATCGGCATCGGCGCGATCGGCGCCTACTCCTTCATCGTCACGTTCATCCTCCTCAAAGTGATCGATATGACGATCGGCATCCGCGTCACCGAGGAAGAGGAAGAACTCGGCCTCGATGTCACCCAACACGGCGAACGTGCCTACACCTCGGACGAGAGCGGCGTACCGCTTTCGCCCGGCCCAATACTGCCCGCCCCGCCCGCGGTCTATACTGCCCAAACCGCACCCGCAAAGCCGAGCCGGGCCTAACGGGTCAACGGTTATCGACGCGTTCACCAGTGACGCCCCGGTCCTTCCAGGGAGGGACCGGGCGGAAAGAGGGTCCAGTGAAAAAGATTGAAGCGATCATCCGTCCCGAAAAACTCCACGATGTGAAGGAGGCGCTCGACGACCTCGGCTTCCACGGGATGAACATCATCCAGGTGACGGGGCGGGGCGCCCAGCGCGGAATCGTCCACCAAGGACGCGGTGGCGAAACGGTCACGGTCGATCTCTTGCCCAAGGTCAAGGTCGAAGTCGTCGTCCCGGATATCGCCGTCGAACGCGCGATCGACGCGATCGTCAACGCCGCCCGCACCGGCAACATCGGGGATGGCAAGATCTTCGTCATCCCCGTGGAAGAAGCGATCCGCGTCCGCACGGGCGAACGCGGCGAGGTCGCGGTCTGACGATCGCCCTGTGGCTAAGCATTGGCGACTGGCCCATAATCGCCACATCTCATTCAAACAGAGGTGCGTCGAATGCCCGTCCGATACGAAACCCGCGACAACATCGCGATCGTCACCATTGACCGCCCGGAGGTCCGCAACGCCGTCGATTCCTGGACGGGCCGGGAGCTCGCCGAGGCGTTCACGCGCTTCGATTCGGACGCGGCGCTCGCAGTTGCGGTTTTCACCGGCGCGAACGGTGTCTTTTGCGCGGGGGCGGACCTCAAGGCCGTCTCGGAAGGCCGCCCCGGCCCAGAACGACCGCGCGGCGAAGGCCCAATGGGACCGTCGCGCATGCTCCTTTCGAAGCCCGTCATTGGCGCGATAGAAGGCTTCGCGGTCGCTGGCGGCCTCGAACTCGCCCTCTGGTGTGATATGCGTGTCGCCGCCGAGGACGCCGTGTTCGGCGTCTATTGCCGACGCTGGGGCGTCCCCCTCATGGATGGCGGCACCGTCCGCCTCCCGCGCCTGATCGGGATGAGCCACGCCATGGACATGATCCTCACGGGGCGCGGTGTCTCCGGCCATGAAGCCCTGAGCATGGGTCTCGCCAACCGCCTTGTCCCGAAGGGACAGGCCCTTCCCGCGGCGGTCGAACTCGCCCAACAGATCGCCGCCTTCCCCCAGATCTGCCTTCGCAGCGATCGCCTTTCAGCCTACGAACAGTGGACCTTCCCCCTCGATGACGCCCTCCGCGACGAATCCCGCCGTGGCCGCGAAGTCATCGACTCCGGCGAAACACGCGAAGGCGCTACCCGCTTCGCCCAGGGCGCGGGCCGACACGGCAGCTTTACCGGCTAGCCTTGCGGGTTCTGGGCTTCTGCGTTCTCGTTCGGGTTGCACGTCCCGGCCTCCTTCGTTCAGCCAGCGCTCCACCGCGGACCCGTCTCCGACGGGTCCAACCGGAGATTCGGCGAAGACGCTGGTAGTGTGGGTAACAGTCATGGGGTTCGGGACTTCGTCTTGAGCGGCGAGCCCACGTCCAAGGCGGCAGCATGAGCTGTGCACATCCATGCCCGCGCCGAAGCAAGAATATACGCGGACCTGGCCGCCGGCTCCAAGCAGTCGGCAATCTCGCACTTCGATGGGCGGATCCAGTCAAACCATCGCATTGCCATATCTCCTTCGCGGTGCTGGAATTGTGGTCTCCGCACCGCGGTTTCGAGACGCCGCCAGGGCGCGAACCCGGTACGCAAGGAGTCACACGCGGGTTCAGTGTTCGGCGAGGCCAGGCCAGCCCGCTCGGATGTAGTGTGCATCGACCTCAACGTGTGACGGCCGCCGCAGGACGCGCCGGAGCGGACAGCGCGGAACATCCCGAACGCGGAATCCTTCGGTCTTCCAGCCCTTGCGCGCCATCTCGCGCTCGTCCCGGCGGAAGGAGCTCAAGCTCGGATAGTGCCTGTACGTCTCGACGCCTCCAGGCATTGCCATGGGCGGCGCCTCCTTTCGTTGTCCGGGGACAACTCGCTCCCGGCGCCTGGACACAATTTGCTCATGCTGTTCAATCTCCGCCAGCGTGCGGGCAGCGTCTCAGGAATGCGCGAGCGGGAAGAAGGAGGATTCCAGGCGCGTGGAGACTAGTCGGGGTGAAGGGCATAGACCTTCACGCGGGTGGCCGCCTTATCGGTAAACCACTCGGCATTCACGGCCGTCCAAGGGACCATATCCACGGGAAGGTCGTCTTCGGCATAGATGGCTGTCACCGGGCAGGCGGGTTCACAAGCGCCGCAGTCGATGCATTCATCGGGATTGATGTAGAGCATTTTGTCCTCGCCCTCGTCAAAGTGGATGCAATCGACCGGGCAAACTTCGACACATGCCTGATCCTGGGTACCGATACAGGGGTCGGTAATAACGTAAGTCATCTGATCCTCCAGTTGGCGGGCGGTTTTGGACGAATCTACAGGTTCCTGACCAGTTCCTGCATTTACGCCGCGGTGCGGTGCTCTTCGTTGGTGATGAAGTCGGTCTCTTCGAGCCAGTTGCGGAAGGCTTTGGTGGTACCGCAACGCTTGCAGCGGCCCTCGCTCGTCGGCCCCTGGGCCTCATCAATGATCCAGTGGTGTACGTGCGTCGATTGGGTATTGTCCTGGTTCACTTTTGTTTCCCCTGTCCTTCTTCGGGTTGCTACTTGTGCAAACGAGTCTGTGTGCGGATTCGCAGTCGCGCCGACCGGGGGTGACCGCGACCCTGTCGTGACCACCGCACTTGCATGAGCCCATACTGGACCCAGCCCCGGACTTTGTCAACTTCAGTGTTATAAAAGTAGTCGATGTTGGAAAAAGGATGAACCACGGGAAATCAGGGCGCGCGCCTCGTCGTCGAGTGAACGCGGCAGCCGAGGCGGCGGCCCGGCAGTCCGCGGAGGATGCGTCGGGAATGAAGGCGGGCACGCCGCCGGACAAGGCTGACGGCGCGCCCCGTCATAACTCCAGGACGAGGTGCGCCGTGATTGTTTCGATAGTGTTCAATCTCCGCCATCGCTGGATTCGGCGTTAGCTCAACGCCGCCGGTGACTGGCTGCTATCGAAAGGGACCGCGACCAGGCTCGGGACGTCGAGGTCGAGTGCCCGGCGTAACGTCGATTGGAGGTCCTCGGTCCGCTCGACCTTGAAGGCCGGGAGACCGAAGCTCCCCGCGTAGGCGACAAAGTCCGGGTTCTCGAAGGCCACACCGAACGCGCTGCCAAAGCGCCGCTTCTGGTTTAGCTCGATGATCCCGTAGCGGTTATCCACAAGCACCACAACGACGAAGGCAGTGCCTGCTCGTTTCGCTGTCTCCAGCTCCTGCGAGTTCATCATGAAGCCGCCATCGCCGGTCACCGCGATGACCTTGCGCCCGGGATGGACCAGTTTCGCCGCCACCGCCCCCGGCACCGCGATTCCCATCGACGCCAGCCCGTTTGGGATGACGACCGTGTTCGGGCGGGCCGCCGGGAACCGGGTTGCCAGCCAGAGCTTATGGACACCCACGTCGCTGATGAGGATGTCCTCGTCAGCGAGCACGGCCCGCAGTTCGTGCACGAGGCGGAGTGGCTTGACCGGGAATGAGTTATCCGGATTTGGGTCGAGCATCCCCTCTGTCGCCGGCCGGAACTGCTCCCAGTCCCACTGCGCGAGCGGTCCATCGAACCCGCTGGTTAGCGCTCGCAGGCTCTCGCCGATCTCCCCGACCACCTCCGCCGCTGGCAGGTAACTGCGGTCCAGCTCCGCAGCTGTGCTATCGACGTGGACGATGACGCGGGATGCGTCGTGGTTCCAGATAGAAGGCGCCCACTCGACGAGGTCGTAACCGACGGCGACAACCAGGTCCGCTTCAGCAAGGGCGGAGAGCGATGCCCCAGGCGAATACAAGCCCACTGCCGGGAGCGCCAAGGGATCGCGATAATCCAGCACTCCCTTCCCCATGAACGTTGTCAGCACCGGGATGTTGACGCGCTGGGCGAAGGCTCTCAGGTTCTCCGCAGCCTGCCGGCGGATAACCCCATTCCCGGCCAACACGACCGGCCGTTTCGCCTCCTTCAGGAGCTGAATGGCACCCGCGATGCTCTCTGGCCGGGCAATCGGATAGGTCGTGCGGCGGACGGGCATGGGCGCCCCTTCAACCGTGGCCGCGGCCACGTCTTCCGGCAACTCGATGTGCGTCGCTCCGGGCTTCTCCATCCGTGCCAATCGAAACGCCTTCCGCACGATCTCCGGGACCGTTTCGGGCAGGTCCACCCGCGCGTTCCACTTGGTAATGGGCCTGAACAAGGCCATTACATCTAGGTACTGGTGTGAGTCTTTGAAGATGCGTTCGCGGCCCGCCTGCCCCGTGATTGCGACCAGGGGCACCCGGTCAAGGTAGGCATCGGCCACGCCCGTGATGAGGTTCGTTGCCCCTGGCCCGAGCGTCGCGAGGCAGACACCGGGATAGGTGCTGAGCCGGCCGTAGACATTCGCCATGAATGCCGCGCCCTGCTCGTGCCGCGTCGTCACGAACTTGATCTGTCCGCTCCGTGAGAGCGCGTCCATCAAATCGAGGTTCTCTTCCCCGGGCAGTCCGAAGATGTACTGGACACCTTCGTTCTCCAGGCAACGGACGAAAAGCTCACTAACGTTCACGGTGAATCCGGGCTTTCGAAGTCGAGATCGAGGAACCGCGAAGCCGCTACTGACGTTAGCGCGCCACGCTCAGTCTCTCCTGCTCGACCTCCGGTTGTCACTCGGCAGCCGGCAATATCGTCGCCTCGGCCCGCGCCGGTCCGATCCAGACCGTCTTGATGTTCATAAATTCGCGGATGCCGTACTCACCCAACTCGCGCCCGTACCCGCTTCGCTTCACACCGCCGAACGGCAGGCGCGGGTCGGAGGCCACCATCCCGTTGATGAATACGGCCCCCGCATCGATCTCTCGCGCCCACAGGCTGCCCGCCTCCACGTCCCGCGTCCAGAGAGCAGCACCCAGCCCGTACTGAGACTGATTCGCGAGCGCGATGGCGTCTTCCGTGTCCCGAGCGCGTACGATTGCAGCCACCGGCCCGAACGTCTCCTCTGTGAACACTGCCATCGCTGGTGAGACATTGCTCAGAACCGTCGGCGCGTAAAAGTAGCCTCGGCGGTCGAGTCGATGCCCGCCCGCGACGAGCACAGCGCCCTCCGCCAGTGAGCGCTGTACCTGGTCTTCCAGAGTGTCACGAAGGTCGTCCCGGGCGACCGGTCCGAGTTCGGTCTCGGGCGCCGCGGGATCTCCCACCCGGAGTTGCTTGGCCGC
>DAOTTM010000031.1:0-3292 GCA_034437915.1 Dehalococcoidia bacterium
GGTGGGCGTCAAAGTTTTGCGTGCGCCTTGTCCTGGTTCGATTTTCACGTCGTTCCGCCTGTCACCCCCGTTCGTCCTGCGCCTGTCGAAGGATGAACACGCCGCTGTCCATGGTTCGAGTGTGACCGGCCCTTCGACAGGCTGCTCTGAAACAACGTCCCCTGCTGTCCAAACCATCCGCGAGTCCGCAATGCCCGCCCTGGTTCGTCACCTGGCATCGCACCGCTTACTGACGTGCGCGGCTTCAATACCTGCCGACGTTTCATCCCTGGTTGTGGCCTAAGGCCATCCACGACTCAGGACGAGCGGGACCCAGCACGTTGCCCTGCAAAACTCTAACGCCCACCCTGCGTGGACGCCCACGTTCCGTCGTAATGGGACATCCCAGCGCTTGCTTACGCGCGCGCTACGGATCGGAATTCATGTCGCTTCTCCGAAGCGTGTCCGAGTTGGAGAGTTCGCGTAAGATGGCGAACAAATGTACGTGATCGGGACAGCGGGCCACGTGGACCACGGCAAGAGCACCCTTGTTCGCGCACTGACGGGCATCGACCCGGATCGGCTGCGCGAGGAGAAGGAGCGCGGCCTCACGATCGAACTCGGTTTCGCCTGGCTCACGCTGCCATCCGGGCGCGAAGTGAGCATCGTCGATGTGCCGGGGCACGAGCGCTTCATCAAGAACATGCTCGCCGGGGCGGGTGGCGTGGACCTCGCGCTGCTCGTGATTGCCGCGGACGAAGGACCGATGCCCCAAACGCGGGAGCACCTCGCCATCCTCGACCTGCTCGATGTGCCCGCCGGGATCGTCGTCATCAGCAAGTGCGACACCGTCGAGGATGGCTACGTCGAACTCGTGGAGGCGGAGATTGAAGACGCCCTCAGGGGTTCGAGCATGGCCAAGGCACGGATGGTGCGGACTTCCGCCGCGACCGGTGAGGGGCTGCCATCCCTCCTTGCGGCGATCGATGCAGCGCTCGAAACGACACCCGCAAAGCGCGACCTTGGGCGGCCGCGTCTGCCAATCGACCGCGCCTTCACGATTCAGGGCTTCGGGACCGTGGTCACGGGGACGCTGCTCGATGGGGCGCTGGAGGTGGGGAGCGAAGTTGAGCTCCAGCCCGGGCGCCTGCGGGCCCGCGTGCGGGGCTTGCAGCGCCACAAGACGAAAGTGACGCGCCTCGAACCGGGTACGCGCGCCGCCGTGAATCTGAGCGGAGTACACGCTGACGAAGTGAGCCGGGGAATGGTCCTCGCCAAGCCCGGTGTGCTCGGCGCCGTGCGGGCCATCGACGTGCGCCTGCGTGCGACGGAGCTGCTCGCCCATCCGCTGCTGCACGACGCGGGCGTGACCCTGCTCAGTGCCACCTCCGAATCGGAGGCGAAATTGCGCCTGCTGGAAGTCGATGAGCTGCTCCCGGGCGAAGAAGCGTGGGCACAGCTGGTGCTCGCGAGTCCCGTCGCCGTGGCCGTGGGCGACCACTGCGTGGTCCGCACATCGAACGACACGGTCGCCGGTGGCCGCATCGTTGCTATCAACCCCAAGCGGCACCGGCGCAACGACGGGGCCGTTATTGCGGGGCTTATCCGGCAGCTCGAAGGCACCGCCAGCGAACGCTTGCTGGATCTCCTCTTGAATGGGCCGACGGATACCACCACGGCGACGGCGGTCCTCAACATCGAGCCGAGTCTCGCTGCTGAAGTCTTGAGGGAACTTCTTGGTAACGGCACTGCCCTCGAACGCGGAGGGAAGGTCATCGCGACGACGTGGCTCGAATCCGCCGTCGGCCGGGCGAGCGCGGCCTCGGAGGAGTATCTCGTCGCCAACTCGCTACGTTTTGCCGCGCCCCGCGAACAGGTGCGCCAGCTGTTGCGCCTCGATGTCCCCACCTTCGACATGGTGATCGCCGAGGCAGTGAAGGTCGGGCGCATGGAAGAGCGTGGCGCCGCCCTGGCGCCTCGCGGCTACCAACCACAGCTCACACCCAAACAGCAGACGCAGGCCGATGCCTTCCTTGCGGCATTGACGAAGGGCGGGTTCACCCCGCCGACCGACGACCCGCCCGATGCAGCTCTGCTTGGCTACCTCTCCGCCGCCGGTCACATCGAAGACACGGGCGCGGGCGTCATCTTCGCCTCCCCGATATTCGCGGAGATGCTCCAGCGCGTCACAGCACACCTTGAGGCGGACGGGACGATCACACTCGCGGAGGTGCGTGACCTCTTCGGCGCCAGCAGGAAGTACGCCCAGGCGTTCATCGAACACCTCGACGCGAAGCGCATCACGCGGCGGGTCGGCGATGCGCGCGTCCTCCGTGCGCCCGTGGAGACCGCGCGATGAACCGGGCGACGTCGTGACCTTGCGCATGGACCAGGTTGCGCGCCAATTGCCATCGGTGTTGGCACGGTACGCGGCAGGGCTGGAGGGGATGCGCGCGGGGCTGGAGCGAGCGGGCGCCGCCATGGCCACCTGGAGCGCGGACGAGGTCGAGGGTGATGCCAGGATATCGACGGCGATGAAGGAGAGCCCCCAGCCGTATGCACTTTCGCACGGCGAACCGCCCGGAGCCGCGTTCGCGCCGGGGCCCCTGGAGGCGGTCACCGTGGTGGCGGCGGACGGGTCGAGCATTGACCCGGACCGTTACGCCGCGATGGGCTGCTACGTCATCAACACCGGCTACGTAGTCCTCCCGTACGGCACGGTTGAGGAGCCAACGCTTGGCGCGTACGCGCACGTCGGCCCCGACCCGGATAATGAACCTGACGTATCGCGCGGCGGCGTAAACCTCTTGCGAGATGTGAAGGAACTCGAATGCGGCGTCGAGTTCGCCTGCGCTCGCACCAAAAACCGCCCAGTGGTGCTCCTCCTGGACGGCACGCTCCTGCCATGGGACCTCGATTCGCCCACCATCGACCAGGACATCCGCCTGGGCCTCAAGAATCGCACCCAGGACGCGCTGGACCGCTTGCGTGATGCGCCGGGACAGCTCGCTGTCGGGGCATACATCTCCACCTCCGGAGCGCGCGACGTCGTCACATCGCTGCGCGCGCTTTCCGATGCGGAAACAGTCGCATGGCCAGCGTCGGACGGGCAATTCTTTGTTACGACGCTGCACGACGGCGAGCGAAGCGCGCTCTTTCGCGCCCAGAGCCAACGCAAGGGGCGCGTCGAACCCACCTTCAGTGACCAGCAACAGGCGTGCTTTTTCTATGTGCGCATCGGCGATGATATCGCCCGCGTCGAGACGCCGATCTGGGCGGCGACGCCAGACCGCATCGCTCTGTTGCACGCGAC
>DAOTTM010000032.1:0-2474 GCA_034437915.1 Dehalococcoidia bacterium
GACCTCATCACCCAGCGCAAGGATCTCAACCGTCTGATCACCTCAATCGGTGATCAGATCAACCAGGCCGCAAGCGAAGTCGCCACGCTCAACCTTCAAATCAAGCAGATCGAACTGAACGGAGACCGGGCCAACGATCTTCGCGACCGGCGAGATCTCATGCTCGACCAGCTCTCCGGGCTCGCCCAGGTAACCTACGCCGAACAGGGCGATACGACCATCACCGTCTACCTCGGCAGCCATGAACTGGTGACGGGGAACACAAGCCGCGATGTCAAGGCGGTGGCAGACGTCGGCAACCCCGGCATGACGAAGCTCCAGTTCTCCATCGACGATGCCGATGTTGTGTCCTCAACTGGCACGCTGCGCGGGGTGTTGGATGCGCGGGATGCGGGGATACCGTCTGTCCAACAGAAGCTCGATACCCTGGCCGCCGGCCTGATCAGCAGCATCAACGCTATCCATGCCGCGGGTTTTGGCCTCGATAACACCACCGGCCTCAACTTCCTCACAGGGACGGATGCGGGGACGATCGCGACCAACGCGACGCTGGTGGCGAATCCGCAACAGATAGCCGCGGCCTCGGGATTGAATGCCCAGGGAGATGGCAGCAACGCGCTCGCTATCGCCAACCTCCAACAGGCGACTTTGATGTCCGCCGGGACGGAAACGTTCGACGAATTCTATGCGAATACGGTCGGCGTCCTTGGCGCCGATGTGAACCGGGCGAACGGCCTGACCGAATCGGCCGAGCTCCTCAACTCGCACCTCGAGGGCATGCGCCAATCCGTGGCAGGCGTGAACATCGATGAAGAGGTGACCAACCTCAATAGCTCCCAGCATGCGTACAACGCTGCGGCTCGCGTGATCAGCGTCATCGATGACATGCTCGATACGCTCATCAACCGGACCGGCGCCAGATGACCACCACACGTGTCACCGAGCAATCGCGGCACACTGCCCACGTCCGCTATATCACGTCGGCCCAATCGAAGCTCGACAAGATACAGGAGCAGTTGTCCACGAGCCGGCGCATCAACCGCGCGAGCGACGACCCCGCGGGGGCCGCGCTCGCCCTTCGCCACCGCGACGACCTCCAGTTCGAAACACAGATGCGCCGCAACCTGGAAAACGGCGTGGCCTTCATCATCATCTCCGAGGCGGCGATGAACGGCGCCACCGAGGCGATTCAACGCATTCGCGAACTCACGGTGCAGGCCAGTTCCGACACGTTGAACCCCACGGACCGGTTGGCCATCGCACGCGAGGTGGACGAACTGACGCGCCATATTGCGCAGGTCGCGAACACCAACTTCGGTGGCGCATATGTCTTCAGTGGGCACCAGACGAAGACCGCCGCATACTCCGTCATCGGGAACCCGCCCACGGCCATCACCTACCAGGGGGATGCGGGGCAACGCACCCGGCGAATCTCCAAATCCGATGTGGTCCCCGTGAACGTAACGGGGCCGGGCGTCTTCGGCACGGCGTTTACGGATCTCATTCAACTTCGCCTGGACCTGGAATCAGGTGCAAGCGCGACAACAATCAGCTCCCACCTCTCCGAAATTGACACCGCGCTCGAAGGCATCCTGGCCGCCCGCGCGGATCTGGGCGCGCGCATCAACCGCTTTGATGCTGTCACCGCCCAATCGGAACAGACGGACATCAACTTGCAGCAACTCCGCTCCCGGATTGAAGAGCCAGACCTGGCCCAGACGATCCTCCAGATGCAACAGCAATCGCAAGCGCTCGAAGCTGCCCTGGGGGCTATCGGGAGGACGGCGAATATGACCCTCCTCAATTTCCTGCGGTAGCATTCATCGCGATCCTTCGCAGCGCGGACGGCATTCGGGATCAGCTCAACAGGCTTGGCGTCAGCCCCGACACCGGCTTGTCACCGTTTCACCACGATTCGTTCGCCCTGTTAACGGGAATGTATCCCTTTGGACGCTCAATCGCGCCCCATGACGCCTCGCATCCTCACGATAACCATCTCGAACACCCGGTCACGAATCCAAACACTGTGGCGGGCGAGCACCCTGCGAGGGGGCAGGACAAGAGAAGGGGAAGAGACAAATGTCATCTATCGTTACAAACGCCAGCGCAATCAACGCGCAACGCAACCTCGGCATTACCGGGATGAAGATGGGCAAGGTGTTGGAGAAGCTCTCCAGCGGCTACCGCATCAACCGCGCCGCCGACGACGCAGCCGGCCTCGGCATCAGCGAGAAGATGCGCGCCCAGGTCCGCGGCAATACGCAGGCCATCCGCAACGCCAACGACGGTATCTCGATGATTCAGACCGCTGAAGGCGCGATGGACGAAGTCCACTCGATCCTCCAGCGTATGCGCGAACTGGGCGTCCAGGCCGCCAACGATACGAACGACACGGCAGCCCGCACCTCCATCGGCACCGAGCTTGTGCAGCTCCGCTCGGAGATCGACCGCATCGCGAACGCGACGCAGTTCAA
>DAOTTM010000033.1:0-2068 GCA_034437915.1 Dehalococcoidia bacterium
TTAGAAGGCCGTTGCTCTATCCCTTGAGCTACGAGGGCGGGCGAATTCCAGTGTAAGACGAGAGCCGAGTTCCGAGAACCGAGAAGCGCGTTCCGAGAGGACACGGGGTCGGACCGGATGGAGAATCGCCGATGCCGGGTTGGTCTCGTCGCATCGGCCTCCCCCGACCGGCTCAGCGGGACGTCGGCAAGTCCCTCAAACCGCGAGCCTCGACGAGTTCGAGGACCGTGCCATCGGGATCCTTGAAGCAAACGAATCGCCCACCGCTAGGTTGACCATCGACCATCACACGCGCCGGTGGGCCGACGAATTCGACCGCCATCGTCGCGAGTGTCGCCAGGTCCGCGTCCATGTCCGAGGTCGCCAGCGCCAGCCGCGCCAGGCCATAGTGGTACAGGTGGGGGTAGGGTGGTGACTCATCTCGCGGCAACTGCCACTCGAGCAGATCGATCACCACAGGATGTGGGGCGCCTTTCAGGGTCATCAGCCCTCCATTGACCCGGTAAGGCGGCATGCCCACAGCCGCAGCCACCTCTTGGGAATTCGTCGCGGGCACTTGCCACACGAGTTGGAATCCCAGCTTCTCGTAGAAACCCCTCGAACGCTCGAAGTTTGAGCAATTGATGTTGACGTGGACCATGCCGGTAATGTTCATGGCTTCCTCCCCCGAAAGACCTTCGGACCTTGGCCCTTCGTGAAACCCTATCCGGGCGCAACCGCCTTGAGCCCGTCGGCCCGACGCATCCTGTTCCCTGGGAGTGAGGCGTGTCAATTCGCCTTCGCCCCCGTCCACAACTCCAATCGCAAGTTACGAGAGGACACGGGAGCGGGTTTCAGCGTAGGATCGCGGCGCCGGGCGGTCCGCCCGCAATCCCCTCTTCGGTGGTGTGTGATGCAGGTCAGCCCAAGCGTACGTGCGGTGCAGGTGCCGGACGAGAACCCAATGCACCCCGACTTCACCTCCATCTACCTCGTCGGGCCGAAGGGTGGGCAGTCGCTCACGATCGACTCCGGCGAGGCGGTCGACCGTTACAAGTGGATGCTGCGCGGCTACCTGGCGGCGGTCGAAAAGAGCGAGATCGGCATCGCCGCTATCACGCACCACCACTCTGACCACAGCGGCAATCTCAAGTGGGTGCGAGAGATGCTGAAGGCGGACATCTCCGTGCCGGGCAACGCCGTCAAGTTGCTCAAGGGGAAGTTGCCCCCGGCGAAGGACGTTGGTCTGCTGAAAGATGGCCAGGTGATCAGGCTGGGCAGCGGCGTCAATGTGCGCGTGATCGCGTCGCCGGGCCACAGCATCGACTCCATCTGCTTCTACATCGAAGACGAGGGCGTCCTGTTCTCGGGCGACACCCTCCTCGGCAGCAGCACGACGACAGTCTGGGATCTTGGGCTCTACCGCTCGACACTCAACATGCTGCTCCAACTCCCGAACCTGAAGGTCATCTGCCCCGGCCATGGCCCCCTCGTGAACGACCCGCGTGAGCGGCTGCAGCAGTACGTGAACCACCGCAACATGCGTGAGCGCCAGATCCTCGAGCGCCTGGAGGGGGGCGGCGCGCTCAGCAGCTGGGAGATCATGCTCCAGATGTATCCCGACATCGACAAGCGCCTGCGCCGCGCCGCCGACAACAACGTGCGCGTCCACCTCAACCAACTGGAGAGCGAAGGCCGTCTCAAGACGTATGCCGGCAAATCGAAGCGCCCGAACGTCGCAAAGCAACAGCGCGACGTAGAGCACGCGAAGCAGCGCACGACGATTATCAACCAGGGGAAGAAGCTCGAAGCCGACCAGCGGCGCGCCGAGATTCGCATGCAGGAGAACCCACCGACCGGCGAATGGTCCGTGCCCCCGCGTTACGAACTCGTCGGCACGGCGAAAGACGCCGCGCGGTAGGGGGTAGGCGGTAGGGGTAGGCGACAGCCGCAACGCCGAGTCCTGTGCAAGCGTTCGACAGACCCGTGGTTCACGCGTCAGAATGCTCAACATGCCCAGGATGAAGCCGGATTTCCTCCAAGAGTTTCTCGAAGAACCGTTCGTCGGCGTCATCGCCACCCTGCGCCA
>DAOTTM010000034.1:0-9438 GCA_034437915.1 Dehalococcoidia bacterium
CGCCGAAGATTGGATCAACATCCGGGAGGAGGCAGCAGAATGACGACCAGTGAAAAAGCCGCGCCCAGTTGGGAAGAGGTGATGCGGCGGGAACGATTCTTCAACGATAACTACAAGCGTTTTCTCACCGAATTTCCGGAACAGTTCGTCGCTATCGACCCGACCACCGGAGCTGTGGTCGCCGCCAACCCGGATTTAGCCGACCTTGTTGCGGACCTGCGGCAACGGGGCCTGACCGTGTGGGATGTTGCGATAGAGCTGATCTCCGAGCAATCCCGCCACCTGATCCTGTGATATCGGGTTACTTTCTCCTTGATCAACTCGCGCAGCCCCTCCTCGCCATGAACGTTGTCGTCGACGCGTTCGGCGCGTTTGTGGCGAAGATTCCGTTGAGGTTGATACCTGCGCCCGAGCGGTCAGCGAAGTGCCGACCCTTCGATCACGCTGGGTCCGCCTGCTGACGGCACGACGGCAGTGAGCTGAAAACCGGCCGATTCAAACAGCGCCCGCCATTGAGCTGCTGTGCGTTCACGTCCGCCGAGCATCACGAGCATATTGAGATCCGAGAACTTCGGGCGCGGTTCGATATTCGGCTCGCCCAAAACAAGTTCGATCACGAGAAGCTTCCCGGCGCCGCAGGCCGCACGCACACTCTGTAGTATTCGCACGCAGTCGTCGTCGTCCCAGTCATGGAGCACAGCCTTGAGCACATAAGCGTCCGCGCCGGACGGCACGCCATCGAAGAAGCTGCCTCCGACACTCTCGCTTCGGTCCGCGACACCGGCTGCCTCGAAGATTGCGCCAGCCCGGTTGACCACATGTGGTTGATCGAAGTTGATGCCGCGGGTACTCGGGTTCTTCGCCAGGACGTCTGCCAAGAATGCCCCGTTCCCGCCACCGATGTCCGCGACCGTCCCGTACTGGCCGAAGTCGTACGCGGCGAGGACGTGTTGGGCCACCGATCGCGAGATGCCCATCATCGCGGCATCGAATATCGCGCTCTCCTCGGGCTGAATTGCGCGCCAGTCCCAGACGCGCATCCCCTCATGGACGTCCGAGAACGAGTTCTCGCCAGTCTGGATCGAGTTCAGCAGGCGGCCCCACGTCTCCCAGTGGTACGGTCTTCCGATGAAGCGCGCCCACTCTCCCTGCGGCTCGGCGGCATCCGATCTCAGGCACTCGCCCAGCTCCGTCAAAGCGAATTGCTCGTCGCTGTCTTCGTGCAACACCCCAACGCTGGCGAGGGCGCGTAACAAGCGATAAAGCGCCCTGGGGTGAGTGGCGGTCTCCGAGGCCAGTTGGGCAGCGCCGCGCCGGCCATCGCGCAGAAGGTCCGCGATGCCGAGCGTGGCGGCAACGTGGATCGCCTGCGAAACCTGGTAGCCATCGATCATTTGCCGCAGCCGGACGGATGGGCGCTCCTCATTGCCTGTCATCACACTGCTCCCCTGGAAGTAGGTTGGAGGGTATAGGGACGGAAGGCGGGTCGTCAACGAGAGCGGGGACGGGGGGCAGCGCGGGGTCGGGCCGGGCTTCACGATCGAGTCGAACTTGGGCTGTGAAGCCGCCGCGCCCATCCGATGACGGACTGACGCTGACAGCCGATCGCTACTCGTCGTGGTCGCGGAGCCACTGGAGGATGGTCGGCCAGACATCCGCGCGGGCGCGGCGGCCGGAGATGACGCTGATGTGGCCGCCGGGCAGTTCGAGGAAGCGCTTGTCCGCGCTTGAAACGGAATCCACAAGCGCCTTCGCACTGCCCGGGGGAACGATATCGTCCTTCGTCGCCGCGACGGCGAGGAGCGGGACGCTTATCTTGCGCAGGTCAACCTTTTCGCCCATCACGCGGAACTCCCCCTTTACCAGTTCGTTCCCCTGGTAGAAATGGCGCACCCACTGGCGGAAGAACTGCTTGGGCAACGGCTGCCATTCGTTGGACCAGCGGTTCATTGCCTGGTAGCCCTTGAGCCACTCTTCGTTCCACATGTTATCGGCGAGGTTCTTCGCTTGCTGCGCGTCGCCCATGGGGTTCAGCATCTTGAAGCCGGAGCGGATGAATTCGGCGGGCATCATGTCGAAGGTCTCGATGATCGCATCGACGTCGAGCTTGTCCTCGGCGGTCTGCATGGGGAATTCGCCGACGCTGAAATCAATAGGCCCGACCATGGCGAGGTAGTTTTTGACCGGCAAGGATGGGTTCCTGGCGAGCGCGGAGGCCGTCATGGGGACGCCCATGCAGTATCCGAAGAGCGTTGCCGCCTCCGCCTCTGCGTGAGCGAGGGCCTGCCGGAGCAGCGAGGGAACCATGTCGCCGATGACGGTGTCCATGCCCATGTCGCGGTCTTCGGGGCCAAAGACGCCCCAATCGCAAAGGTAGAAGGGTACGCCGTTCTGGCCGAGGAATTCCGCGAACGATTCGCCGGGACGGAGGTCGAAGATGTGGGGGCGGCTGATGCCGAGATACGGGAAGAGGACGAGCGGCGTGGCCAAACGCGGGCCATCGATGGGCGGGTAGTAGTACATCTTCGCCTTGCCGCGAAAGCCGATGGCGATGCGCCGCGATTGGCCGATGGGCGCGGGCGTGGATTGCAACGCGAAGCGCACCCCGTTCGCCATACGCAACAACTGTCGCTCGGTCTCTTCCGCCGGTTCATCGGCCATGGGTGTCACCACCTCGGGGGTTGTGCGAAGTGTACACCACGGGGGAGGGCGAGTTGCGAGTGGCGGGGACCCTATGCTGAGTCTTCGCCTGGGAGCGTTGGCGCCCTCACGACTCGGCATCTTCGGGATAGCATGATTCGATAGGCCATCGGGAGCTCGGGATTTCCGCCTGCCTTCACATCTATGTGCGCATCCTTCCATCGAGTCCAGGGCGGGGGCACGTCATCGGGACTCCAGGTGGCGACGGGCTCGGTAAAGTTCTTCGGGGCTTCTGAAGCGTTTGCAAGGAGTTCTCGGGCCCAATCTTGCAGCTGTCCGGGTGTAACGAACGCTTCGCCAGCGCCAGCCAAGGACCCGAAACACAGATCCTCAAGCTGGCCCTCCGCTCGAACCGTTTCGACGTGATAAACCGACAGCGTCCTGTTGCTGGCCTTGAATGCAGACTCCGCAGGTCGCCCGGCGTCGCGATTCCATTCGTCCGGTCGAACAAATCGACAGACCTCGTCGGCGTCGGGGACAACCGCTCCGTCCGTGGGCACTATCGCCCAACCGCCACCCTTCGAAGTAACTCGTCGTCGCTTCCAGCAGGCATTGAAGTGATCCCTCCATCGTCGCTGTACGTGACGGCCTCGATGAAGCCTTCAGTCACCTCCACATAGAGTGTGCGGTCCGTGTCAAGCGGCACCTCGATGCTTGCCGAGTCCGCGTCAGCCGAAGAGACGAACGGAACCGTCCCAAGGAGTTCCTTCAACCGCGTGGCGATGTGCAACGCCCGCGCGCCAATCTCCGCGGAGAGCGGCCCTTCGTGGCCATTGATGGTCCCGGCCATATAGCGGCGCAGCTTGAGGACGAACTCGTCCTCGATGGGCGGCGCGGTGTTCCCGACACGTCGACGTTGGTGGGCGCTGCTGGGTGTTGGAGTGGTCACGACATGTTCCTTCCGACGAAGATCAAGTGACGTTTCCATTCTACACGACGCGCCCAGGACCCCCGCCAGGGTGCCAGCGTCAAGCCGCCGCGGACGCCTTTGCGCCCCGGCTCAACAGCACGACGCCCACTACGATCGCCCACAGGACCATGGCGATCATGGGGATGAACACGACTCCACCGAGCAGGACGACGGCGCAAACGTACCCCAGCCAGCAGAGCCAGATGGGCATCGCCTTGTTTCGGTGCCAGTCGGTCGAGATCGCCGCGATCATCGCGGAAGTCGCTAGCCCGCCGACGATCAACGGCCTTCACCACTGGGATCACGTACTACGTCGGCGCGAGCCAGCTCGCAGGCCCGATCGGTGCCACGGGGAACTACTACTGCGCGGCGTCGTATAAGGACGTGATGGTTCCGATCAACACTTCGTGGATGTGACGGGCCTCCTCAATCCCCGAAATGGTTCGAAGCCCGCGCTCACCCGCTTGCTTACGCGCGCGGCTCCGATTGAGCCAGAGCGGCCCAGGCGGCGGCTTCGACTTCGGTGGGCGGGAGGGAGGCGTCGAGCGTGACCCAGGCGCCGGGCGGGGCGGCGCGGGCCTGGGCTCGGTAGCCTTCGCGGACGCGCTGGTGGAAGGCGAGCGTCTCCAGGCCGGTGCGAATGGCCTCGCCTTCGCCGTGCTTGCGCGCGAGGCCGATGGCGGGGTCGAGGTCGAGGAAGAGAGTCAGGTGCGGTTCGAGTCCACCCGTGGCGACGGCGTTGGCGGCCCGCAGTAGGACGAGGTCCAGGCCGCGGCCGTAGCCCTGGTAGGCGAAGGTGCTGGAGGCAAAGCGGTCGCAAATCACGACCGCGCCGCGCTCCAGGGCCGGGCGAATGACTGTGGCGACGAGCTGGGCGCGCGCGGTGAGGAAGGCGAAGGTCTCCGCCCAGGGCACGAGCTCTTCGTGGAGCAGGCCGCGAACGAGTTCGCCGACGCGCGTTCCGCCGGGGTCCCGCGTGAGCACGACCTCCGCGCCTGTCGCAACCAACCGGCGCGCAAGTGCCGCCGCCAGCGTGCTCTTGCCCGTTCCTTCGCCACCTTCGAGGACAATGAATCGTGCAGCCATGATGGAAGCTTAGCGGGCGGCGAGGGCAGGGGCATCATCCGGCAGCGGCGTGTTCATGCTTCGACAAGCTCAGCACGAACGGACCTTGGGCGTTGCAAAACTTTGAACCCCACCCCAGCCCCTACGGCCCGGTACGGCTGGCACTCGTAGACCAAGTTGATCAGTTCCTTCGCCCACCAGCGCAGCGACCGGCTTCCCGGGAGGGGGCGCGCTCGATCTTCGTTCGACGGATCCCTGCTACCGGCCCGTGACTTTCGCCGTCGCCGTGCGGAAGCGTGCAACCTGGTCGTCGCTGCCGCGGAGAGTGCGGTTCGCATGAGACTCCATTTCGTCCGCCTCGTCGGAGAGTGTGGCGGCGTCGATCACGAGCTTGGAGATGCGAATCGCTTCAGGGGAATGGCGGGCGATCGTGTGCGCCATCGCCATCGCGGCGGGCATGAGTTGCTCCGGTTCGTGGAGCGAATTCACGAGCCCGATCGCCAGAGCTTCCGCCGCGTCTATCTTGCGCGCCGTGAAGATCAACTCCTTGGCCTTGGCGGCCCCGATAAGCCGGGGCAGCGTGGCCGCCGCGACGACGAGGCCGTACTCCGCGCCGGGCAGGCGGAACGTAGCGGTGGTCGAAGCAAGGCGGATATCGCAGGCGACCGCGAGACGCGCGCCGCCGCCGTAGCAATACCCATTGATCGCCGCGATCACGGGCAGGGGCGTCTTCGTGAGGGCGCCAATCGGGTTGGCGGGCGTGGCCGGGCGCTCCGCTTTTTCGACGCCACTCATCTCAAGCATGTCGCCGCCCGCGCAGAAAGCGCGCGTCCCACTGCCGGTGACGACGATGACGCGCACCTCGGGGTCTCCTTCGGCGTTGGTGATAGCAGCGTCGAGGGCTGCGGAAAGGGCCGCGCTGAGGGCGTGGTGGCGTTCCGGCCGGTTGAGCGTGATCACCGCCACCGCGCCATCGCGCGCTTCGAGAACGACGGGTTCTTGTTCGGTCATGGGAGTGCTCCTGTGGGGCGAAATCATACACGAGGGCAATTGCGAAAGTGGCGACTGGCGCTTCGTGCCGAATCGACCCCCGCTTCGAAGCTAAAGGCGGCCCACCGCGATGCTCGCCGCCTGATACTTTCGCAACACTTCACCGATCCTCATCGAAGGCAGCGCCACGGTATCGCGCGGAGACGCGGGACACCGAGAGAGGCCCGAGTCCAACACGTAGTTGGCGTTCCCAGGTCCCGCCTACACCTTACCCGCTTGCTCTTCTACCATGGATGTACTTCCCCATCCCCGGAGCTGTCCTTGGACGCCTACAACATCACGGTCGTCGGTGGCGCTGGCATCGTCGGCCGCGAATTCCTCAAGATTCTCGATGAGCGCAACCTGCCCGTAGGGCGGCTGCGGTTGCTCGCGACATCGCGTTCCGCTGGGAAGGTGATGGACTTTCGCGGCGCGAAGATCACAGTCGAAGAGACCTCCGCGAACAGCTTCACGAAAGACGACCAGATCGTCTTCCTCTCCGCTTCGGGCGCTGCTTCGAAGGAGTACGCGCCCATCGCGCAGGCGAACGGGAGCTTCGTGATAGATGATTCCAGCGCCTACCGCATGGACCCGGCGGTTCCGCTCGTCATCCCGGAGATCAACCCGGGGGACCTCGACTGGCACACGGGCATCGTCAGCCAGCCCAACTGCACGACGACGCCGATGGTGATGGCGCTCGCGCCCATCCACGCGGTGAACCCGGTCAAGCGCATCATCGTCAGCACCTACCAGGCGGTGGCGGGCGCGGGCGCGGCAGCCGTCGATGGCCTGGCCGCCGAATCGAAGGCCGCGCTTGATGGCCGCCACGAACCCTCGGGCACGCAGAAGCGCGAGATCGCCTTCAACGCCATCCCCCAGATCGACCTCTTTTCCGACGATGATTACACGAAGGAGGAGATCAAGATGGCCAACGAGACGCGCAAGATCCTCCACGCGCCAGACATCGCCATCAGCGCCACATGTGTACGTGTGCCCAGTTTCTTCGGCCACGCCATGACCGTCTGGGCGGAGTTCGAACGGCCGATCGAGATTGCGGAGGCGCGTGCGCTCATCGCTGGTGCGAAGGGCGTGACCGTCATCGATGACCCCGCCACGGAGAGCTACCCGACGCCCCTCGATGCCGCCGGGAACGACCGCGTGCTCGTCGGCCGTATCCGCCGCGATACCTCCATGCCCGGCGCCATCACCTTCTGGACGGTCACCGACAGCATCCGCAAGGGCGCCGCCACGAACGTCATCGACGTGATCGTGGAGGCCGCCCGCCGGGGCGTGGTGCGACGCTGAATGGCGCGGGCGAACGTCCCGAATTCCGTTCGTCCTGAGCCTGTCGAAGGATGGACGGAGCGCAAAGAGCCATGGTCGAACAGCGTGCTCAGCCTTCGGGCGGCTCAGGGTGAGCGGTTTTTGTAGAGATTAGAATGACTACATGACCTTCACGATTGAACCCGCCCTGCCCGCGGATGCGGACGCCATCGCGGATGTGCACGTGCGTTCGTGGGCGATCGCGTACCGGGGGCAGATCCCGGACGAGTTGCTCGACTACCGCACGATCGAGGTGCGCGCGGGCCAATGGCGGGCATGGTTCGATGCTCCTCCTCCGCAATCCGGGATGTACGTTGCAAAGCTGGGCGGTGAAGTCGTAGGCTTCGTCGACTACGGCCCCTGCCGCGATGAGGATGCCCGGCCCGATTGGGGCGAAGCCTACGCGCTCTACCTCGTGGGCGAAGCCTGGGGGACGGGCATGGGCCGGGCACTGTTCGAACGCGCCACGGCGGACCTGATTGCCGCGGGCTTCACGCACCTCTCGCTCTGGGTGCTGGATACGAACGCCCGAGCGCGGCGCTTCTACAAGATAGCGGACTGGCACGCGGATGGCGCCGAAAAGGTGGAGGTGCGGGCGGGCTTTGCGATGCGCGAGCTGCGGTACAGCCGTTTGCTGTGACCGGAAACGGTAGGGGCGTAGACATGCAAAAGCCCGTAACGCACGCGCTGGCCCAGCAGCCATCTCGCGGCATCGGAATCACGCCCGAATCGGAGCCGCGCACGTCAGTAATGTAAGCGGGTTGGGCTATGAACAATGCCCGGCGCTGCCATATCATTTCCGCCCAATGGAACCGCTACTTCGGCGGCTTCAGCAGGAAGTCGGCCTGTCCCGCGGGGACCAGTTGCTGACCGCCCTTAGCGACATCGTTGCTCATCATGAATCCAACGATGCGCCCTCCGGTAACCGCGACGGCCACGCCGCGACCGTTCGATGGTCCTTCGAAGACGAGAATGTACTCACCTTTCAAGAACGGGTAGCTGGTCGGCGTCTTGAAGCCGCAAAGCGCTGGGGCTGTGTGGCGATCACCTGTGCGAGGCCATCGTCGTCGATTGTGGGCTGGGCTGACCTGCTCCAGCCTTCTTCTCGCGCACCTCATACGGAACGCAGCCCGTGCGGAAGAGGTCCAGTTAGCCATTTCTGAGCTCCAATCGGGGTGGGATATACCGAAGGGGACTCGGAAAGGCCGAAGGGCCAGGCCGTCTCAGACCTTCCGCTGCGCCGCGAACGTGATGGCCGCGCCAGCGAGGACGAGCAACGCCCCGGCGGCCGTAATGGGCCAGGTCGGTGCGCCGCCGTCACCGCCACCAGAGCCCGTGTTCGGAGCGTTCGGAACGCCTGTGGGGCGGCTTGTGGCCGCGCCGGTGGCGGTGCTGCTCACGAATGTCGCCGTCGCGGTGAGTGTCCCCGTCGGCGTGGCCGTGGCCCTAAGCGTACCGGTAGGCGTCGCGGTGAGTGTGCCCGTCGGCGTGGCCGTGGCCGTGGACGTGGCAGTGAGCGTACCGCTTGGCGTCGCGGTGAGTGTGCCCGTCGGCGTGGCCGTGAGCGTACCGGTCGGAGCAGGCGTGAGCGTACCGATCGACGTCGCAGTCGGAGCGATAGCGGTGGACGACGTCGTAGGAGGAACGCTCGTGGGCGTGTTCGCCAGCGGCGCTACATCGTTCGTCACCGAAGCCGTGCACTTGATGAATGAGCCGCCGCCGTTGGCGGAGCCGTTGCACTGGTCCACGTGCACCGGCAAGGTCACCGTCGTGGTAGACCCCGTGCTGACGGCGCAGTTGGCCGAGCCAAGGGGGACGGCAGGGACGAGGCCGCCACCGTTGCCGGAACCGTTACACTGGCCCACGGTAGCTGTTAAGACCGATGCGGCCGTGTTGTTGGCCGCAGTGGGGTCACAGGCGAGCCCTGGCGTTAGCGGCACGCTGACGCACTGGTACACGGTGGCCGCCGCAAACACACCGGCGGGGGCCGCGCTGAAATGGTTGGAGACCGTCACCGTGCATGACACCCCACCGCCGCCGCCGCTGCCGGAGCCGTTGCATTGCTGTACCGTCGTGATGGGCTGACCGGTGATCGGCGTCGTGGTCGTCTGGCAGGTGGCGGCGGGGAGCAGCGCCGGCGAGATCTCGCCAGCCGCGCCAGTGCATCTCGTGACCGTCCAGGTGGATGCGGGCGACGCGGCAAGCGTGCCCGCCGCGGTCACGTAGTTCATGACCGTGATCGTGCAATGCACACCGGCGCCGCCCGGATTCTGTTCACCATTGCAGGCGGTGAGTACCGAACCGGCCACCGAGGCAGGAGCAGCGTTCGCTTGCCGGGACGTCAGGCTGAGCAGCCCGATGGCGAACCCCACCACGGCGAGGAGGCCGACAAGCCCAGCCCTACGCAATGG
>DAOTTM010000035.1:0-10220 GCA_034437915.1 Dehalococcoidia bacterium
GGCGGGTTTCAGGACTTCCGCCGGTTGCTCCTGCTGGTCCCGGGAGCCTTCGCGGGCAGGCCGCCGGCGAAGCTCACCCCAAGCTCTAGCCATTCAGAAAGCTGGTCATCTCCGAGGCCACCTGCGCCCACGGACACCATGCCTGTCATCGGCCGCCCCGTGAACTCCATCGGGCGTGAGTATGGGCGTTCCAGTGCTGCCGCGTATCCCACCGGACCCGTGCGCACCATCAGCTCGTCCTTCACGACCCCACAGGCCATGTTCCCGCCGATCATGAAGGCGATGCCGCCGAACATCTTCTGCTCGGTGCACCCCGGATGTGTGCTTAGCCTCGTCCTGATACGCTCTGCAAGTCTTTCGTCATATGCCACGGCAAGGCTCCGTCGTGTATTCTCGGTGTGAACGTCGAGTTCGCGGATGTCCTCGATTCTACTCCCGTCATCACGCCGTTCACACCGGTCCGGACGGAGAATCGTCCACATTCCCCGTCGCACCCACGCGGCCCTTCGCAACGGCGTAGGATTTGCTCGTCTCTCCACTCTTTCGGGGGCCCACGGTGACCACAGCACCCGTTCTCGCTGAACACTCGATCCCGAGCGCCGCAACGTATCTGCCGCGTCTCGTCCTCGGGGATGCCTCGGATTGGATGCGCGATCGGTTCGTACCAATCGGCGGCACTCTCGTGATGGCAGATATCACCGGCTTTACTCCCCTCTCCGAGCGGCTCGCTGCTCGCGGCAAGGAGGGCGCGGAGCTGCTCACGCAAATCATCAACGCGTACTTCCAGCGCCTCCTGGATGCCGCCTTGCCCTATGGCGGAGACAATCTCAAATTCGGCGGGGACGCCCTGCTCCTGCTTTTTCGCGGTGAGGACCACGCGGACAGGGCCGTCTCCGCAGCTCTCGCCATGCAGCGAGAAAATCGCCGTGGCGGCGCCATCCGCGTCGCGGACGAACGAGCGCGTTTGCAGATGCGTGTCTCCGCGCACTCTGACACCTTTTGGTCGGCCATCGTCGGAATACCAGGCGAGCGGCTACAGCAGGTTATCGCCGGCCCCGGCATTGTCGGACTCGCACATGTTGACAAACTCGGTGCCCCCGGCGAAATAGCACTCAGTCCCGAAACGCTTCGCGAAGCCCGATTCGCATCAACCCTGCTTCGCGATGAGGAAGTCGTCGTCGCCATCGATTCGCACTGGCGAATGCCGCGCAGCAACCCGGCGCTCCCTCCGGCGGAACATCCGGATGAACTCGCGCGTTGGGGCATCGCGACCGCCGTCGAAGGCGAACATCGCAAGGTCGTGGTCATGTTCGCTCGACTCGACGGGCTCAACGAACTGATCGCGGCGGCAAGGACCCGAGAGGCGTTTGAGGCGTTGGACAAGTTTGTCCGCGCGATGGTGGCGGCCGTCGCCCAATTCGGCGGGTACCTCGCCGGCAACGACGTCGATCAGAGCGGCGTCAAGTTCATCATCCTTCTTGGCGCGCCGGTTGCAAACGAACAGGCCGCCGCGAACGCCCTCCGCCTCGCCCTCGCACTCCAGGCGGCGGGCAGGGCGCTCGGAACAGAACTCCAACTCCGCATCGGCATCAACAGCGGCTACACCTTCTGTGGCGATGTCGGCGCCGACCATCGCCGCGAGTACACTGTCCTCGGCGACGCCGTCAACCTATCCGCGAGGCTCATGTCCCGCGCGGCCGAGTCCCAGATCCTCGTTTCAGAAACGACGGCCGAAGAAGCGGGGCCAACGTTCTCCTGGCGTCAACTCGAACCCATGACCATCAAGGGGAAGGCCCACCCGGTTCGCGTCCGTGGGCTCGAGTCCGAACGCCGGCAGTTTGTGCCTCGCGGCGAGGCGGTCCGTTTCATCGGGCGCGCTTCGGAATTGGGCCGTATCCGCGAGCTGGCCCTGGAGTGCGAGCACGCCTCCGGACGCATCCTCGCCATCGAGGGAGACCCCGGCTCTGGGAAGTCCCGCCTGGTGACCGAGGCGACAGGCGAAATGGAGCGAGACGGGTGGAAGGTCCTTCGCGGCGCGGCCCTCTCCTTCACCGCTGGCATCCCGTTCAGCGCCTGGAGCGGCGTAGTTTCCAGCCTCCTCGGCATCACCGACACTCACGACACGGGGACGCGCACGACCCTCGCAACGGAGGCGATCGCTGCACTCGACGTCACGCTCTTGGAATCCGCATCGCTCTTGAATCCCATCCTGTCACTTTCGCTCCCAGAATCCGAGGCGCTGCGATCGCTCGATGCTGAAAATCGCCGCCGCCGCTTGTACGACCTCTTCGCCCAACTCTTGATCGCCTCTTCCAGGTTGCGGCCGACCGTCGTCGTTCTTGAGGACCTGCACTGGGCCGATTCCAGCACCCACGAGGTGCTGGAAAGCGTCTCCTCCCGCGTTTCGACGGCGCGCGTCCTCGTTTGCGTCACCAGCCGAAACACGATCGCGCTGCCGGTCCCCGACGCGGTCATCCGGCTCCGCGAACTTCACCCAATTGAGGCACGGTCGCTCTTCGATGCTATTATTGCCCGCGAAAACATCGATGAGCAGGTGGCTCGCTCGATCGTTGAACGCTGCCAGGGGAATCCCCTTTTCATTGAAGAGGTTGGACGGGCGCTGACCCTTGAGGGGCTCAACACGCGGGGCGGTGACGTCCTTCTCCCGGACCGTCTCCAGTCCCTGCTCATGCTCCGTCTCGACGCGTTGGCAAGGCCCGCGCGTCGCGTCGCCCGGCTTGCCGCGGTCGTCGGCGCCGAATGCGACGAGGAACTGCTAAGCGCGCTCCTGGAGCCGGAGGATAGGCCGTTCCTCGAAAATGCGCTCGAAGAGTTGCTTCACAGCGAAATCCTTGTGGCTGATGCCGTATCTCATCGCTTTCGCTTTCGGCATTCCCTGCAACAGGAAGTTGCCTATGAAAGCCTGCTGTTCGCCCGCCGCCGAGAATTACATGCCGGAGTGATGGGCCTGCTCCACGAACGGCAAGGAGACGACGTTGCACCGATCGTCGAGATCCTCGCCTATCACGCTCGGCTCGCCGACAAAGCGTCCGAGACCGTGCGTTTCTCGTTCCTCGCCGGCCAGAAGTCCCAGCGCCTCTACGCCTGGGAATCCGCGGTTACGTACTATGAAACCGCCCGCACCGAAGTCGGGCGCCTCGGCAAAGGCTCCGCTTCCCCACGCAGCCTGCTCCTCGAACGCATCGGAGACTGCCGTGAAGTCGTCGGCAGGTCCTCGGAAGCTGCCCGGTCCTACATTTCCTCGTTGGAAGCGTGGAACCGCGTGTCGCCTTCCCAAGGGTTGCCGCCCGCTCTCCCGCCCGAGATCCCCCCGGATGGCGATGAAGCGGGCCGCAGCACGCGCCTCCGCCTCAAGATAGCGGTTTCGTTCGAACGCCACGCCCAATACGACCGCTCCATGCGCTGGCTGCGCACCGCCGCCACTTCGATGCCGCCCCGCCGCTCTGACCTTCGCGCCGCGCTGTATTCGTCCTGGAGCGTCGCCCTCTTTCGCAAGGGCCAATTCCAGGAAGCGATCGAATGGGCGAAGAAGGCCCTCACGGCAGCCAACCGCACCGGCCAGCCCGAGCGCATCGCGTATTCCCACCACGTCCTCGCGAACGCCCTTGGCGAGACCGGCCGCCTGCGCAATTCGGTGTGGCACCGCGAGGCTGCCCTGCAGCTGTACGAACAAATCGGGGACCTCCCTCGGCTCATGGCCGGCCACGGGAACCTCGGAATCAGCTACCAGGCGCTCGGCGAATTCCCCCTCGCTATCGAACACCACGAAGAGTGCATCAAGGCTGCCGACCAGATCGGCAATTCCTACGCAGTCGCCATCGGCAATCTCAATCTCGGCGAGGTCATCCTCTCCCAGGGACATCTCGAAGACGCCGCTGACCTCTTCGAATCCACTATCGCCATCTTCCGCGCAACGGGAGAGGCACGCGTCCCCGCCGGGCTCGCCCTCATCAATCTTTCCCGCGTCCGCTTGAAGCAGGGGGAGATCGAAGCCGCCGCTCGCTGCCAGCAGGAAGGGATGGAACTGCTTGGCGCCGATTCCCGCGGCCTTGCTGCCGAGGGCACCCTCCAGGCGGCCGAGATTGAGTTCGCACGCGGACGCCTGAAAGAAGCCGCGACGACCT
Source organism: Dehalococcoidia bacterium (assembly GCA_034437915.1). GTDB lineage: Bacteria > Chloroflexota > Dehalococcoidia > Tepidiformales > Tepidiformaceae > JACRBT01. Next base: position 4,146 of record DAOTTM010000035.1, read on the forward strand.
GCCGCCGTGTCCTCGTCGAGTCCCGCGAACTCGGCGCTCCCCTGCTTGAAGCGAAAGCACTCTTGCTTGAATCGCGCCTCCACGGGGCGTTCGGTCGCCATTCCGAAGCCGAGGAGTGCGGTCGCCAGTCTTTGGCGACTGTCCGCAGGGTCGGCGCCTCCTATGAGACGGCGCTCGCGTTGCTCAACCTGGCGCAGATCTCGTCTTCCCGCCGCCGTCATTCCTACGCTGAATCGGCCGCCGCCCTCTTCGCCCGCATCGGCGCCGAAGCCGACGCCGCCACTGCCCACGCCTTGGCTAACTCCTAACCTCATACCGCCTACCTTGGTACCGGGGAGGGGATTCGAACCCCTATGCCTTGCGGCCACGGAGTTTAAGTCCGCTGCCCCCCGTACCACCCCCTCCCAGTTACTCACACTTACGTTCGTTTTAGCTTCGCCACTACTGCCACATCATGACAAAATTCACCCCCTCCTCCCCCCATCTGCCAACATTTCCGTTGGCAATCCGTTGGCAAACCCAATCCTCCCCCAACCGCCCACCACCACCGCGCCGTCTCGGGGCCGGTACCCAAATCGCGCCGAACTCCAAGACGTCCCTCGCCAGCGCCAACCACCATCGCCCCCGCTTGCCACGCGCCCAAAGCGGCGCCGGGCACACCCCAGGAAGCGCCGGCAAGATGCAAAAAGCGGCGGGCCAGCGGGCGGAGGAAGCGCGGAGCAACGGGCATGGGGCAACAGCAGCCGCCCGGCGAAGCGTCACGCGCCCAGAGCGGCGCCCGGTGCGTGTGCGCTTGCCCCTTGCCCGTTACGCCCGCGGCCCGCCCGCTGCCCCGTCCCCGCTTTGTGCCCTTTGCCCGCGCCCTTTGAGAAGAAGTCGCTGCGGCGGGAAGTTGGCAGGAAGTCGCTGCGGCGGGAGAACTCGCCGAGCCCGCTTCCGAGGCCAGGAACCGGCCCGTCTTCGAGGTGCGCCCGGCCCGCTTCCACCCGCCCACCACCAGCGGGCCGGGCCTCGGGCGGCAGGCTTCGGCGGAAGGCGCGCTGTGGCTGAAATCTCTTTTTGTCCGCCTGCGACCCCCGCCCGGGGACGAGGAAGGCGGCGCGCGTCCCCCGAGGCGAGGGGCCGCGGGCCCGGGGCGACCTGGCCGTCTGGCGCCGAAGCGGACGCCACGGCCGCGCCCCGGGTCCGGCCGGGCGAAACGCCCGCCCCTGCGCCGCGCCGCTCGATTCGTTCCTCGCGCGCAATCACGCAATCTGCGACAGACGCAGCCCCTTTTCCGCCCGTCTCGGGTTCGAACAGACGCAGTCTCAACCCGCGACCGTCCCCAAACGCCGATTCGTTTCGATTCGTTTCGGCCCGAACGTCGCTCCCGGTCCCCCGGCCTCTCCTTCCGGCGCTCTGCTCGCTGCTCCCGTCCCATCCCGTCCTTGCCGAATCGCTTCCGGTTCCCCACACTACGCTCAACACCGGACGGAGCGGTGCACATATGGCAGAAGACCGCAGACCCGGCGGCGAACTCCCTCGTCGCCAGTACCTCCACGACTGGTGCGACATCGCCTCTGGCTTCGTCATCGCCACCGCCAGCGCGCCCGCTCCGCATGACCTCCACTCGCCCGACCGTAGGCCAGCGCTGCGTATGATGACGAAGTCTGGAGGCCTCCATATCCACGCTTGAAGAACTCCTACCGAATGCCGTTATCAGCGGCGTCCTATCCGACCGACTCGTCACGGTCGTCGGCGTGCAGTGGTATGGGTCGGAGGCGCTTGAGCTTACCTACAAGGACCCGTCTGGGAAGGTCGCCAACGAGCTTCTCTACCGGCATGACGAGCCCAGACTGGAGATAGCGGGCAGCGGCCGTCCGTGGGCGTTCGACGGAGACGGACAGCTCTTGCGGCTCGTCTCCGAGGCTCACCGTATTCGCCTGGCGCACCTCTTCGACCCGGTACTCGCGGTCCACACGTCGTTGGTCGACCCGCTGCCCCATCAGATCACTGCCGTCTACGAGGAGATGCTGCGCCGTCAGCCGTTGCGCTTCCTTCTGGCAGATGACCCGGGCGCCGGCAAAACGATCATGGCCGGCCTGCTCATCAAGGAACTCATCGCCCGCGGCGACCTCCAGCGTTGCCTCATCGTCTGCCCCGGCAGTCTCGCCGAGCAGTGGCAGGACGAGCTTTATCGTCGGTTCAATCTTCCGTTCGATATCCTCACGAACGATAAGCTCGAAGCGGCCCGGACCGGCAACTGGTTCTTGGAGAACGACCTCGTCATAGCTCGCCTCGACAAGCTTTCGAGAAACGAGGACGTGCAGCAGAAACTGCAGGCGCCGGACTGTGGTTGGGACCTCGTTGTCTGTGACGAGGCGCACAAGCTCTCGGCCACCTACTTCAACGGCGAAGTCAAGTACACGAAGCGATATCGTCTCGGCCAGCTCCTCTCAACCCTCACGCGCAATTTCCTCCTGATGACGGCCACGCCGCACAACGGGAAGGAAGAGGACTTCCAACTGTTCATGGCCCTGCTCGACGGCGACCGCTTCGAGGGCAGGTTTCGAGATGGTGTCCATGCCGCGGATGTGTCCGACCTCATGCGCCGCATGGTCAAAGAAAACCTCGTGAAGTTCGATGCGACGCCGTTGTTCCCCGAGCGGATCGCCTATACGGTCCCGTATAAGCTCTCGGACCCAGAGGCGCAGCTCTACAAGGAAGTCACCGAATATGTTCGGCGTGAGTTCAATCGCGCCGAGGCCTTGCAGAACGACAAAAGGGCCGGCACGGTTGGCTTTGCGCTCACCATCCTCCAGCGGCGGCTGGCCTCATCGCCGGAAGCCATCTACCAATCCCTAAGGAGACGGCGCGAACGTCTGGAGGCGCGCCAACGGGAGCTTGAGCTTCTTCAGCGCGGTGCTGCAGTCGAGTCGTCGTTCATGGCTGTCGGCCCCAACCTCGACGCCGAAGACCTGGAAGACCTGGAAGATGCGCCCGACGACGAAGTGGAGGCAGCCGAAGAAGAGATCCTCGATCAGGCCACGGCTGCGCGGACAATCGTCGAACTCAAGGCGGAGATTGAGACACTCAAGCGGCTCGAAATGCTCGCCCTTGCCGTGCGGCGTGGCGGTCAAGACACCAAGTGGAAAGAGCTGTCTAGCCTTCTCGGTGAGATCTTCACGCCGGCGGGCATCGCCAACCAGCTCCGCGAGGAACGCACGACATACGATGCCACGGGAGTTGAACCGCCCGAACCCTCGCCTCGTCAGAAGCTGGTCATCTTCACCGAGCACCGCGACACCCTGGCATACCTGGACCAAAAGATCTCGACGCTATTGGGCCGAAGCGGCGCCATTGTGCGCATTCACGGAGGGATGGGTCGTGAGGAGCGCCTGAAGGCCCAGGAGTCTTTCCGGTACGACCCATTCGTCCAGATCTTGCTCGCGACGGATGCCGCGGGAGAAGGCATCAACCTTCAGCGCGCCCACCTCATGGTGAACTACGACCTCCCCTGGAACCCCAATCGTATCGAGCAACGCTTTGGCCGCATCCACCGCATCGGGCAGACCGAGGTCTGCCACCTGTGGAATCTGGTCGCCGAAGAGACCCGTGAGGGTGATGTTTACCGCACCCTCCTCGCCAAGCTTGAGGAGGCACGGGGAACCCTACAGGGCCAGGTCTTCGACGTACTGGGCAGGGTTCAATTCGCGGGCAGTTCCTTACGCGACCTCCTGGTTGAGGCGATCCGCTATGGCGATCTGCCCGATGTCCGCGCACGCCTCACCCAGGCCGTCGAAAGCGCGTTCGACCCAGCTCACCTTCGAGACCTGCTTCAAGACCACGCGCTCGCACATGACACCATGGATGTGACCCGAGTCCACCAGATTCGTGAAGAGATGGAACGCGCCGAGGCGCGCCGCCTCCAGCCGAACTACATCGAATCCTTCTTCCTCGAAGCCTTCAAGAGACTCGGCGGCATCGCCCGCGAACGCGAGCCGCGCCGCTTCGAAATCACCCATGTGCCGGCGCCCATCCGCAACCGGGACCGGCTGATAGGCATCGGCGAACCTGTGCTTGCGCGCTACGAACGCATCGCTTTCGAAAAGTCACTGCTTTCCCCCCAGGGCCAGCCGCTTGCGGCCTTCGTGTGCCCCGGCCACCCGCTCCTTGACGCGACCATCGACCTTACCATCGAACGACACCGCGACCTGCTTCGGCGGGGTGCAATTCTCGTTGACGAACGGGATCCCGGCGAGGACCCGCGAATGCTCTTCTATCTTGAACACGCCATCCAGGACGGGAGCCTCACTCGGTCAGGCGAACGGCGGGTCGTATCAAAGCAAGTGCTCTACGTCGAAGTTGATGGCGCGGGAAACGCGCGCGGCCTCCAGTACGCGCCGTACCTGGATTACCGTCCGCTTCGCGACGGCGAACCAAACGTCGAGCAGCTCCTCGACCTGCCCGAGTGCGGCTGGATCAAACGAGACCTCGAAAAGCTCGCCGCCGGCTACGCCGTAGCCCACGTCGTGCCCGGCCACATCGCCGAGGTACGTGACCGGCGGCTGGATCTCATCCGCAAGACCGAAGCCGCCGTGAAGGACCGGCTTACGAAGGAAATCAACTACTGGGACCACCGCGCCGCTGACCTGAAGCTCCAGGAACAGGCAGGGAAGGTGAACGCTCGCCTGAACTCCGGCGAGGCATCCAAGCGAGCCGACTCGCTGCAGGCTCGACTGCAGAGGAGGTTGGCTGATCTGAAGCTCGAAGCTCAGCTCTCGCCGCTTCCTCCCGTCGTCCTTGGGGGCGTTCTGGTCGTGCCCGCCGGGCTTATCGCACGACTGACCGGGCGGCCCTTGGCGCCGCCTCAGAACGGGGCCGATAGGCAGGCGGCCGCCGCCCGAGCAAGGGCGATCGTGATGGACATCGAGCGCGGACTTGGCTTTGAACCAACCGACCGGGAGTTCGACAGGCTTGGCTACGACATCGAGAGTCGTGTCGTGAGTGAAGGGCGGGTGCGCTTCATCGAAGTCAAGGGACGCATTGCGGGCGCCGACACCGTGACGGTCACCCGGAACGAGATTCTCTACTCCCTCAACCAACCCGATGCCTTCATCCTCGCGATGGTCCAGTTCGGCGACGATGGCGGACATTCCGCCCATTACCTGCGAAGCCCGTTCCGCCGCGAGCCGGACTTCGGAGTGACAAGTGTGAACTACGACTTTACGGAGCTACTCGCGCGCTCCTCCGAGCCGTCTTGATGACATCTCACAGCAGGAGCCTTTCACGTTGACCAGCATGAACCTCGACATCGCCCAACTGAGGGCGTCACCATGAACGATATTCAGCGGTGGGAGCAAGCACGTTGGCATCTGTGAAGGAACGAATCAAGGATCTCGTGGACGAACTGCCCGAGCCGACCGCGGTCGAGATTGAACGGCTGCTCCTTTCGCTCACCGGTAAGAGGGACGAGGCCGAGTGGAAGAGTCTCGCTTCGGCGACATTCGCCTCGTGGTTCTCCGAGGAGGAGTACGAGTACCCGGATGTTGAGCAGGCCAGACCTTCATGACGCCGGGAGATGTCGTGCTGGCTCGCGTCCCCGAGGGTTCGACCGTGGATACGAAACCGCGCCCGGCGCTCGTCGTCGCCACGCTGCCGTCCGTGGTACCGGCGGTGCTGCTTTGCGGCATCTCGTCTCGCCTTGGGAATCGACTCGAAGGCTGGGACATCGTCCTGGAAGCCGATCACCCTGAGTTCAGCGGCACCGGCCTCCACGTGGCCTCGGTCATTCGCCCATCGTGGTTGGCCACATTCCCCGATACCCCGATGCGCGTGCTCGGGAGGGTTGGCGAGGAAACGCTCGGCCTCGTCCGGCGTCGCCTGATAACAGCGCTGGGAGGAACGACCCAATGACCATCACACGCAAGAAGCTGATCGAAGTCGCCCTGCCGCTGGAGGCCATCAACAAGGCCTGCGCGCGCGAGAAGTCCATCCGCCACGGCCACCCGAGCACGCTCCACCTCTGGTGGGCGCGGCGGCCACTGGCGGCGGCGCGGGCGGTCATCTTCTCGCAGATGGTCGACGACCCCTCGG
>DAOTTM010000036.1:0-53374 GCA_034437915.1 Dehalococcoidia bacterium
CCGCGTTCACGTACCAGGGGCGGCTCGATACCGGTGCGGGACCCGCCACCGGGATCTACGACTTCGAGTTCCGGCTCTTTGATGGGCCGTTCGTCGGCGTCCCAGTGGTGACGAACCCCCTCTTCGTGGCGGCAACACGGCCGGTCACGAATGGCCTCTTCTCCATCGACCTCGACTTCGGCAACGCCGGGAACGTGTTCGATGGCAATGCCCGTTGGCTTGAAGTGAAAGCTCGGGTCAACGGCGGCCCGACTTTCGATACACTCGAGCCGCGCCAACAGCTGACGCCTGTCCCTTATGCGCTGTTTGCGATGAACGCATGGTCGGTGACGGGGAACGCGGGCACGACGGGCACGAACTTCCTCGGCACCACCGACAACACCGCCCTCGAACTGCGCGTCAACGGTCAGCGGGCGTTGCGGCTTGAACCCAACGCCACCAGCCCGAGCGTCATCGGGGGGTATGGTGCCAACGTCATCTCGCCGTTTATCCGGGGCGCGACGATAGGGGGCGGGGGACGGAGTGGGTCCGTCAACAGCGTGAGCGCCGACTACGGTACCATCGGCGGGGGCCACGGCAACACCGTCAGCGGCGTTGGCAACACCGTCGGCGGCGGCAGTGACAACACCGTCAGCAACCTGCACGCCACCGTCAGCGGGGGTAGCGGCCACACCGCCAGCGGCTTCGCAGCCACCGTCGTCGGGGGCCAAGGGAACGTTGCAAGTGGCAACTGGGCCACCGTCGCCGGCGGCGCCACTAACGTCGCCGCCGGCGACCATAGCTTCGCCGCCGGTTTGCGGGCGAAGGCTCTCCACCAAGGCGCGTTCGTTTGGGCGGACACTTACGCGGCTGACTTTGTTTCGATTGGGCCAGCATCCTTTAGCGTCAGGGCCACAGGCGGAGTCAGGTTTCTCATGAATCCCGAGACAGGTTGGGCGTGTACCGTGGCGGCGGGCACCTCCTGGAGCTGCACGAGCGACCGCAACGCCAAGTCGAACTTTGTCGATGTCGATGGGCGGGACGTGCTGGCGAAGCTGGAAGAGGTGCCGATCCAGCGTTGGACGGCGAAAGGCGTGGAAGGCGCGCCGCCGCACATGGGCCCAATGGCGCAGGACTTCTTCGCCGCTTTCGGACTCGGCGACAGCGACAAGTCCATCGCCACGATCGACATCGACGGCGTCTCACTGGCCGCGATTAAGGGGTTGCATGCGATCGGCAAGGAGCAGGAGCAGCGCATCGCCGCCCTCGAAGCACGCCTCGCCTCGCCCGGGGATGGGGAGGTTGTGTTGGCGTCCAACGCGGAAGCGGCAACGACCGCCGGGCAATCCGCGCCGCAGACCACCGCCGTCGTCCGCGAAGTTGGCGGTATCCCGGCGAGCGCCGTGTGGGCCTTGGCGGCGATGCTGGGCCTGTTCGCAGTGTCGATTTTCGCGCTGACCGCAGTCCAGCTTCGGCGGCGAATGTAGGTACGGCCCTTATACATCGAGAGGCACAGCGATTCTGTTCGGCAAACCAGTAGGACGGAGTACGTTGCGTCCACCGGGCGTGGTTCGATGCCAGGGCACGCCCTCACCCCCGACCCGCCAACTGCACCCGACTGCGAAGGAGGGTGCGATGGTTGGCGGCCTTCGGACGGTCCGCTCGTGTGCGATGTCGGGACCGCGGCGTCGATCCGAATCCGCGCGGCGCACGTCAGTAAGCGGTTTGGGGTCTGGACCAATGCCCAGGCCGTTGTGGAGGTCTCGGCCAAGACGCGACCGACAGATATCTGCCTATTGACAGAGCAGATATCTGCGCATAAAGTCGGGACCATGAAACGCAAACCCGGGACACTCCTGCCCATCGAAGTCTCCCTCCTTCGCGCAGGCATCAACTTGCTCACGCACGGAACGCCAGAATTCCACGGGTATGCCGTCGCCAAGGAGATGAAGGAGGCTGAAGCAGCGCGCCAGCTCACCGCTCACGGCACCCTCTATCGCGCCCTGGACCGCATGGAGGAAGCGGGCCTCGTCGAGAGCCGCTGGGAAGAACAGTCACCCGACACCGCCGGCAGGCCGCGCCGACGCCTCTACCAGGTCACTGCCCTGGGCGAGAGTGCGTTCGAGGCAGCCAACGTGGTCTCGCCGGCGAAGCAAGAGATCCTTCGGCAAGGGCTGGCCACATCATGAGCAACCAGGCCGCCGCCCATGGGCCCTCAAATGATGGTCTCGCCGTCTCGTTCGCCCGCGGCTGGACCCGCCTCTACACCGCGCGCATGGACGAGGCCCTGCGCGACCGGCGGCGCGCCCAGATCGAATCCGACACCTGGGAGCACACCCAGGACCAGCTGGCTGAGGGAAAAGCGCCCGGCTCCCTTGGCCTCGAAATGTTTGGGCGCTGCCTGCGGGGCATGCCCGCCGACCTGCTCTGGCGCTTTCATGTGGAGGGACCCTCAATGAACATTCACATCTCGATAGACCGCGTGGCCGGCATCCTCCTCCTGGGGTTGGTCGTCTTCCTCATCGCGGGCAGTTCGATCCAGGGCTACGACACCTCGGCCCCCATGGACGGCGAGCTGAGGCGTCTCGCAGGGGTGCCGGGAGAAGCCAACAGCGCATTATTCATGTTTTCCGGGATCGGCATCCTGGTCGCGGCTGCGGTGATCATGTTCGCCTTTCGCGAACGCTCTCCCGGCCTCGCATTGCTGAGCGGTGTGGGACTCGCCGCCACGGGGATTCTCGTCCTGGTCTCAACGGCGCTCTACTCCGCAGCCGCGGAACTTGCGGATGAGTACATGGCGAGCAGCGGCGTGGCTGCGGAACAGGCGTCAATCAACGCGCGTGTTCTCCTTCTCGTGCTCAGCGGGACGGCCATCTCGACCGCCCTCCTTGGCTTTGCGAGCGTCGCTTGCGTCGCGGTCATGGCAACCCGGCTCGGCCTCGTGCACCGCTGGACCCTGGTCTTCCCCGCGATCAGCGTTGGCGGCATGACGGTCGGCTTCTTCGGGGACGTGATTTTCGATAACGACAATTGGGGCTGGTTCGGCTTCGGCACTGGCATCATGGGCGCGGTGCTCTGGTTGTTGATCACCGGTGGCTGGTTGGCCTTTGGCGGATCCGGTCCGAAGCCCGCCAAACCTTCGAATGCCCAGGCGACCGTCCTGTGAACGCCATACGACGATGGCGGTCTCGACTCGGTGGGCAGGCTTCGACAACGTCGGAGGAAGGGCAGAGCAGGGCATACGTCGGCGGCGCATTGGTCGTCGTCGTGGTTATCGTCTTGTTCCTGCTGGGCATCCGCTGAGTCGTCAGCGCGACACGAGGTTTGACGGCACCGACCCGCAAGCACCTATGTGGCCACCGCGTTTCGCAGCTCCGCGTGCGCGAACTCGGTCATCCCCGCTTCGAACGATACGGACGCGCGGAACCCGAGTTCCGCCGCAGCCTTTTCCGGCGATGCGACGATGTGGCGCACGTCGCCAAGACGGTAGCCGCCGACGACCTGGGGGCGGGGCGCCGCCGCACCGAAGCCATCCGCCAGCGCGTTCGCCATCTCGCCAATCGTGTGCGGGACTCCACTCGCGACGTTGAACGCCCCACTGACGGTTGACGGCGCCATGAGGGCGGCAATGTTCGCGCTCGCGACATCGCGGACGTGGACGAAGTCGCGACGTTGGCCACCGTCCTCGAACACATTCGGCGCCTGCCCGCCCTCCAACGCGCTCCGAAAAATGCTTGCGACGCCCGCGTAGGGGGTGTCCCGGGGCATCCGGGGACCGTAGACATTGTGGTAGCGGAGGGCGATCACGGGCGCTCCGCTTTCGCGGCTGTAGGCGAAACAGAGGTGCTCCTGGTGCAACTTCGTGGCCGCGTACACGTTGCGCGGGTCCAGCGGCGCGTCTTCGCCAACGAGCGTCGATGCCAGCTGCGCCCCGCATCGTGGGCAAGGCGGTTCGAAGCGTCCCGCATCGAGGTCTTCAACCCGCCGTGGTCCTGGCCGGACGAGTCCGTGTTCCGCGCAGGCGTATCCACCTTCGCCATACACCACCATCGAACTCGCCAACACGATCCGCCCGGCGAAGCCCGCGCCGTGCATCGCACGCAGCCCGGCAGCCATCCCTGCGTCGTTCGCGGCCACGTACTCTTCCACGTCCGCGAAGTTGACCCCGAGGCCCACCTTGGCCGCCTGGTGGCAGACCGCATCGACGCCAACGAGTGCCTCGCGCCAGGCTTCACCGTCGCGGATGTCGCGCCAAATGTACCGGGCGCCAGGATTCAGGTAGCCCGGTTGCCCGCCGTGTGCCGCAGGGTCGAGGTTGTCCAGGACGACCACGCCGTGCCCGTTACTGACCAGCGCATCGACGATTGCGGAGCCAATGAAGCCCGCCCCACCAGTTACCAGTACACGCATCGGACCAGTGTAGGCCATCCCTAACCGGCCGCGATGTCCACGATGTTCGCGCCGAGGGGCTTCGCGTCACGGATGGCGCGGTTGAGGAGGAAGAACGCAATGGTGACGAAGCACACCACCGTTCCCGCGCCGAGCAGGGTCGTGCGTTCGCCGATGGAGTCAGCCACGAACCCGAGTGGGAGGGCAATAATGCTCGAAGTCGCGAACGCGAGGAAGGTTAGCGAAATCACTCGCCCGAAGAACTCCGGGGCCGTGGTGTGCGAAACAATTGCGCCGTTGAGCGTTTGGAAGCCGCCACCCCCAAAACCGGAAATGAACATGATAAGGATGAGGATTTCATAGGAGGGCGCGAGACCCATTCCGATCACGGACAGGCCGAAGATGACACACATGGCCGTGTATATCGTCCGCGCGCGGGGCGAGTCCGCCAGCGCCGCGACGCCCAGGCTCGCTATCAGCCCGCCGACCGCATTCGCGAGCAAAAGAATCGTAATCGCCTTCGCTTTGCGGTCGAGTTCATTCACCAGCAGGCCCGGCAGCAACGCCGTGTACGCGAAGCCGAACATGATCGTCAGTACGTAGGAAACGACCAGGAGTCGAAGCCGCGGTGTCCGCTTGACGTATCCGAGCCCGCTGGCGATATCGCCGAATACACTGTGGTTGGTGCGTGGCACCGTGTCCGCGTGGGGCAACCGCACCGTGTACCACATCGCCGCGACATAGAGCGCGGCCATCAGGAAGAAGGCCCCCTCCGCGCCGAGCATATCCGCGCCGAGCAGGAACGTAGCCGCCAACGGGGCGATGATGCGCGACGCGTTGAGCGCCACCTGGCTGAGGGCGACGGCGTTTCCCCGCTGGTGCGGTTCCACCAGCTCCACCATCCACGCCTGGCGCGCCGGGCCAAGGAACGAGAACGCCACGCCGATGACGAACGATCCGAGGGCGAGGTAGATCACCTCGATGATGTCCGTGAGGACGAGGAACCCGAGCACTGCGAAGGCAATGGTGATCGCGAGTTGGCAGGCGAGGATGACGGTCTTCTTAGGAAGGCGGTCCGCCAAGGCGCCGCCCAACGGCCCGAGCGCGAGTTGGGCCACCCCCTGTCCGAAGCCGACAAAGCCCACGGCACTGTTGCTGCCGGAGAGTTCGAACGCCACAACGTTGTTGACCACCAACGACATGAAGAAGGCGATGAACGCAAGAAACGTTCCCATCCAGAGCATTCGAAACTGCGGATTGCCCAGCGCGGAAAAGGTACCGACGGCCCATGCGTTCACGGTTGGGAGCTTACACGGGCAGCGCGCGAAGGGCACGGAGACCACGGGGTCGGCCACGCTCGGTCCGTAGCGCGCGCGTAAGCCCTTCCCCGGAAGAACTGGGAAGGTCAGCCCTTCGCGGTCTCGATTGGGCTTTCCCTCAGTCGTCGACGGCCTATGGCCACAACGAGGCATGAAACGCATTTTCACAGCCTGGCGAAGGTGGACGCGCAGCGCGAAGATGGCCGAAGAGCGTGCTCACCCTTCGACAGGCTCAGGGCGAGCGGAGTCGGTCTTTTCGGAGCAGTGCGTCCAGGTGAGCGCGCGCCCCGTCGCAGGCGTACAATCCCCCTCCATCTGCTGCCTGGAGAACCCACGGATATGACCTACCAAGCCATCCTCTACGATGTCGAAGACGGCGTCGCGACAATCACGCTGAACAAGCCTGAGCGGCTCAACGCCTTCGACGACGAAATGCTCGCGGAATGGCACCAGGCGATCATCGCCGCGGACCAGGACGGGGATGTCCGTGCCGTTATTATCACGGGTTCGGGACGGGGATTTTGCAGCGGCATGAACGTCGCGAACGAAGCCGGAGGCACGGGAGTCCTCCGCACGGAAGCCAGTGTGGCCACCCGTCGCCATAGCCTCCGCGATCGTGTCCACCCCATCCCCCGTGCCCTCATTCAGCTCGAAAAGCCGTACATCGCCGCCATCAATGGCGCCGCGGCAGGGGCGGGCATGGATATGGCCAGCATGGCGGATGTGCGCTTCGCCAGCAGCAACGCGCGCATGGGCATGACCTACGTGCGCATGGGCCTCATCCCCGGCGATGGCGGCACGTACACCCTCCCGCGGATCGTGGGCACGCAAAAGGCCTTCGATCTGATCTGGACGGGCCGCATGATGAACGCCCAGGAAGCGCTCGAAATGGGCTATCTGATGGCCATATACGAACCGGACGAACTGCTGCCCCGCGTCAAGGAGTATGCAAAGCAGATCGCGCGCGGCCCCGCCACCGCCGTCCAGCTGTCGAAAAAGCTTGTCTATCGCTCGGCAAACCTGGATTTCGATGAGCACTTGGACATGGCCCAGATGGCCATGTTCATCGCCCAATCGACGGATGACGCCAAGGAAGGGCCGCGCGCCTTCATGGAGAAGCGCGAGCCGCAGTTCAAGGGCTTCTAAGGACTGTCGATGCCCTATTCGCCCATCCTTGCAACTCTTGGATATATCCTCTCGCCGGACAAACAGTCTGTCTTGATGATCCATCGCAACGCCCGCAGCTCCGACCCGGCGTTCGGCAAATACAACGGACTCGGTGGCAAGATGGAACCGGGCGAAGATGTCGCCGCCTGCATGGTCCGCGAAATCCGCGAGGAAGCCGGCATCGAAGTCACGGGCATGCGCCTCCTTGGGACGCTCTCGTGGCCGGGCTTCGGCGCCGATTCCGAGAGCTGGTTCGGCTTCGTCTTCCTTGTGGACTCCTGGGCCGGTACACCATTCGAAGGCAACGACGAAGGCAGCCTGCAATGGATCCCCATCGCCGACGTGTTGGGGCGCAAAGTGCCGATGTGGGAAAGCGATTATCTCTGGCTGCCGCACTTCTTCGCCGCCGACGGTGCGACCTTTCACGGCGTCCTACCGTACTCCGGCTTCGAACCACTGGCCGACCAATGGCGCATCACCAGGTGGTGACGCCAAACAGTTCGACAGCCCACACATTCCAAGGGGGACAGACAATGCCTGACGTGACCATCAACGGCTGGAAAATCGCCTATCGAGAAACTGGTGTTGGCACGCCCGTCCTCTGCATCCACGGTGGCTTCGGTGGCCCGCAAGGGACTTTCCTGCCGCCGAACCCATACTTTGTCCCGGCGCTCGGTGATGGCTTCCGCATCATCGAATACGACCGCCGCAATTGTCGTCTCAGTGAAATGCGAGAGGCCGTTTACACCCAGGATGACCTCGCCGCCGAGGCGGCGGGACTGCTCGACCACCTCGGCCTTGAACGGATCATTGTCGTCGGCGACTCCATGGGCGGCACGATCGCGCAGTCCTTCGCCCTCGCTTTTCCGGAACGCGTGTTTGCCCTCGCGCTCGTCGAAACGAGCGCTCACATGCACGAGGCGCCATTCTACGGACCTCTGAAAGAACTCATTGCCCTCGACGATGCCGAAGGCACCGGCGCGGTCTTCGAACGCCGTCGCCGCGCCATCTACGAACCGCAACTCCCCGCAAACATCGCCAGCTTGCCCGAAGAGCGCCGGTTCGCCCTACAGGAGCAGATGGATGCCGCCGGGCAGGCGCTCGCAAACGTGCCCGAGGCGAAGGTCAAAGAGGTTGCCCTCGGCGAACTCTGCAACTGGCGTGCCCATGTCGCTTCCGACACGCGGCCGCGGCTTGCTGAACTTGCGCGCCATCGCACGATTGTTATCCACGGCGACATGGACCAAACCGTGCCGACCGGCCACGGTCGCGAATTGCATGCCGCGATCGCCGGGTCGGAGCTCGCGCTTATCCCCGGCGGGCAACACGGCATCTTCATTTGGCCCGGCGGGCGGAGCGCTATTCGGCACTGGGCGCTGGAAGTGGCGGCTGGGGCGTAGTCGTTCCGTCACTCGTGCCAGTGTCCTGACTGCCCTGAATGCGGGGTTGCCCTGATCCCTGTTCGCTCCGGATCCCGCGAGACTGACGAAAGGCAGACGAACGCCTCGCGAGGGTATGCATGGCAGGCGCAACACATTCTGACAATCCGGGGCGCCCACTTTCCCGCGACACCACCAGGGCCGTCGATGCGCTGCCACCGTTGCCCGCGGTGGCGATGAAGGTGATGCAGGTCGCGCAGGACCCAAAGTCCTCCGCGTCGGACCTGGCCATGGTCGTGAGCGCGGACCCTGGTCTGAGTGCGCGCATCCTTCGTGTCGTCAACTCCGCCGCCTATCGCCGGGCCAGTGAAGTCACTTCCGTCCAGCAGGCGCTCGTCGTCCTCGGCTTCGTCCAGGCGCGGAACATTGCGATCAGCAGCGCCATCACGAGCGCATACACGCCGGACACGCTCAATGCCCTCTTCCGCATCTCAGCCTTCTGGCGCCACTCGCTCGCTGTCGGATTCCGGGCAGCCGATATCGCCGCGCGCGGGCGGCGCCTCGATGTCCCCAGCGCCTTCACCGCAGGCATCCTTCACAACATGGGGCGCCTGGCGATGTTCTTCGCGGACCCGGCCGGCGTCGATCAGTCCGTGGCATTGGCGATCGGCCAGGACCGAACCCTCGAAGACGTGGAACGCGAACTCCTTGGCTACGACCACGCGGAACTGGGTGGCCAGCTCGCCGAGAAGTGGAAGCTTCCCTCCGAAATTCGTGAAGCAGTTGCTCAGCACCACACACACACCGGCACGGAATCGAACCTCGCAGGGGTAGTGGCCGCCGCCGATGCGTTTTGCGTCACGCACGGCATCCTCCCGGGCTACCTGATCCCCGCCCGCGAAACGCCGCACGACGCGCTCCCGGACGAAGTGTCGCGGCTCCTGCGACAGGTGGACACCCTCATGGAGCTGGTTGGCAGCGCCTCCGTTGGCGTACGCATGGTCGCCTGAACGCGTCCGTTTCCGAGTGCAGTTGAACGGGACGCCCCTCGGCACGGATACTCAATCCGGACGAGGTGCGTTTGCCCGGGGACATCCAAAAGTTCTGCCCGCTGTGTGACCGGCCATTCCAGGAGACGGAGGCTGTCCTTCGGTGTGAAGGCTGCGGTGTCCTCCACCATCCTGCCTGCTGGGTTCGGCACGGGGGCTGCGCGACCGAGCGGCAGCACGAGGTTGTACCGTCCGCCCTCGCATATACCTCAGGCATCGCCGCGGCGGACCCGGCCCCCCACCCGGGCGAGGGCACGCGGCGATTCGGACGCCCCGGTGACGCCGCACAAGCTCTCGACCCCGATAGCGCCGTGATTCCGCCAACTGACGAGGCGCTGACACGAGCCGCTCCGCCCCGGCCCGCCTGGCGCCCGCCGCCTGAACCAGAGCCAGCCCCGCCGCCTGTTCGACGAGCCGCTCGCGCCGTCCCCCCGCCGCCCGTTGATCTTGGTGGGCCAGTGCAGCATGGCCGCTACGCCGTGCGCGCAACCGCGGAGGGCAAGCCGCTCCCCGAAATCTACGGACGGCACCGGTTCCTGCGCCTCTGGTACATTCCCGTTGCCATCTGCCTCGCTGTGGTTGTCGCCGCCAGCGTCATCTGGGCCGGGGGAAAGCTGTTCGGTGGGTCGGATTCCGCGCCCGCATTCATATCCCCACCCACCCAGCCGCCAGCCACGCTTCCCGCTCAGCCTGTTGGAACCCCAACCTCGAATTCGAAGCCATCCCCGACCGCCGTGACCAGCGCCACGCCTTCTCTGGTGGGCAAGTTCCGCTTCGCAGACCTCGTCGTGGTCACTGGCGCGGGGGACTGCCTGAACGTACGTGTCGCCCCCGGGCGCACGAACGCCGCCATCGTCTGCCTCCAGGACGGCAAGGAGATGACCGTCTCGGGCGGCCCGGAGATCGCCGACGGCTTTCGCTGGTGGAAGGTCAAGACCACCCTCGGCGAAGGCTGGGCCGCCGAAGATTTCATGACCAAGAAACCCTGAGGCCGGGCGAAATCAGGGCGCGGACATGAGCTTGCGCAGGTTCGCCATCTCGATCGCCGCGAGGGCCGCCTCCTCGCCCTTGTGGCCGTCCTTGCCCCCCGTACGCGACAGCGCCTGCTCCACCGTATCGACCGTGAGCACGCCGAAGATGACGGGCACTCCGGTGCCTAGAGACACGGTCGAAATCCCTTCGGCCGCCCCGCCCGCCACATATTCGAAGTGCGCCGTTTCGCCCCGGATCACTGCCCCGAGCCCGATCACCGCGTCGAAGCGGCCGCAATCGACCGCCCACCGCGCCGCCGTCGGCACTTCGAATGCCCCCGGTACACGCGCGACCGTCACGTCCGCGTCCTGTAATCCGTGCTCCTTCAGCGCCGAAACCGCGCCGGCGAGGAGCTTGTCCGTGATGAAGCTGTTCCATCGGGCCGCGACGACACAAACACGGAGACCCGACCCATCGAGCGAGCCTGTGAGGTCTGGCATCAGGTCGCGCTCACGATTGGTTCGAGGCCATCGAGGAGGTGGCCCATGCGGCGGCGTTTCGTGTCGAGATAGCGAATGTTGAACGGGTTCGCCTCCGTCTCGATCGCGAGCCGCTCAACGACTTCAAGCCCGTAGGCTTCCAGGCCGGCCCGTTTTGCAGGATTGTTCGTGAGCAGGCGCATCTTGCGGACGCCGATATCCATGAGGATCTGCATGCCGATGCCGTAGTCGCGGTTGTCGGCGGGGAAGCCCAGCGCAAGGTTCGCGTCCACCGTATCCATGCCCTGGTCCTGCAGTTCGTATGCGCGCAGCTTGTTGTGCAGGCCAATGCCGCGCCCTTCCTGCCGCATGTACAGGAAGACGCCGCCCTGCTCCCCGATCATCTTGAGCGCGCGGTCCTTCTGTTCGCCACAATCGCAGCGCATCGAATCGAACACATCCCCGGTCAGGCATTGATCATGGACCCGGACGAGGACCGGCTTTGTCGGATCGATCGTCCCTGACACTATGGCGACGTGCTCCGCCGGGTCGTGGTCGGCGCGATAAGCGATGATCATCATTTCGCCACTCGGTGTCGGCAGCTTCGTTTCCGCCACCCGGTGCACCAGCCGTTCATTGCGCAGCCGATACTTGATCATGTCGGCGACGGTCACGATCTTGAGGCCGTGGCGGCGGGCGAAGCGCTTGAGGTCCGGCATTCGCGCCATTTGGCCATCTGCCTTCATGATTTCGCAGAGCACCCCCGAGGGGTAGAGACCCGACATTTTGGCGAGATCGACGCTCGCCTCGGTCTGGCCCGCGCGCACGAGCACGCCACCATCGCGGGCGCGTAGCGGGAACATATGGCCGGGCCGAACAACGTCTATCGGAGTAGAATTTGGGTCGATCAGCACTTGCACGGTCCGTGCCCGATCGGCCGCGCTAATTCCCGTCGTGACGCCCGTGCGCGCTTCCACGGAGACGGTGAAGGGAGTACCGAAATGGGAGCTGTTGTCCTCAGCCATCATCGGCAGTTTGAGCGTTTCGACCCGTTCCTCCGTGATAGAACAACAGACAAGGCCGCGCCCGTATTTCGCCATGAAGTTGATGGCGTCCGGCGTCACGAACTGGGCGGCCATCACGAGGTCGCCCTCGTTCTCACGGTCTTCGTCGTCCGTGATGATGATGAAGCGGCCGCGCCGGTACTCTTCAATGGCTTCCGGCACGGAAACGATGACGGAATCACGGTCACTCATGAGCCGTGCCCTTCCGCGACCGGCTGATTCGCGCCTGTGAGCTGTTCGACATAGCGCGCAATGATGTCCGTTTCGAGGTTGATGCGGTCTCCGCGCGTTCGCCGGATGAGGTTAGTATGCTCCTGTGTATACTGCACGAGCGAGACGGAGAAGCTCGTCGCGTCCTTGGCGACGATGGTGAGACTGATGCCATCGATGCAGACGGGCCCCTTCACCACCATGTAGCGAAGAAGCTCCGGCGGCGCCTCGATGCGCACGATAATCGCCTCGGCCTCCGGCGTCATACTTTGCAGGGTGCCCACGCCCTCAACGACGCCCCGTACGATGTGCCCGCTCAGCCGGTCCATGGGGCGGACGCTGCGCTCAAGGTTGACGATGTCGTTCGCCTTCAGTTCGCCCAGGTTGGAACGTCGATAAGTTTCGGGCATAAGGTGGGCAAAGAACATCTCGCCGTCCACTTCCGCCACCGTCAGATCGACGCCATTGATAGCGATGGAGTCGCCCAGGTTGGCGTCGGAGAGGATGTGCGGCGCGCGAATGCGGAGCGTGCCTTCCCCCGCTTCGACCACCGTGCCCACTTCTTCGATGATTCCCGTGAACACTAGGCGCCGCCTTGTTGGCCGAGCCGAGCCGTTTTCTGAAGGTATTCGGAGAGAACCATTCGCATGCCCCGTTCGAAAATCCATTCGCGGGGACAGACACGCGCAAGCGCGCAGCACAGGCACGCCCAGAAAGGCGCGCTGCGCATTCGTCCTCTCCCATCCGGACTATACCGTCGGCCCCGGGATTACACCGGGTCAGTCCACCCGAAGGTGGAGTCGCGGGCTTTCACCGCCGGTGGGGAATTCCACCCCGCCCCGAGAACTTTCACCCATATCCTTTAGCCTTGGGCTAAGCGCTGTCAAGTGCCCACTTGCGAAACGATGGCAGCAATGGCATCATGCGGTCGCCTTGCTTGAGACTGCGCTCCGGATTGCGATCGTCGGCGGGGGCATCGGTGGCGTCGCGGCCGCAAATGCCTTGCTTAATCGTGGCCTGAACG
The DNA here is from genome assembly GCA_034437915.1 of Dehalococcoidia bacterium. GTDB lineage: Bacteria > Chloroflexota > Dehalococcoidia > Tepidiformales > Tepidiformaceae > JACRBT01. The sequence continues at coordinate 13,032 of DAOTTM010000036.1, forward strand.
TTCGCGTGTACGAGCAGGCCGGAGCGTTGACCGAGGTTGGTGCGGGCATAGCCATCCAGCCCAACGGGGTGAGGTCGCTGCGGAGGCTCGGGTTTGGCGATGTGCTCAGCCGTTACGGTGCGCGCTGGGTCGATCCGCAGCTCAGACGCGCGGACGGCACGTTTATTGCACCGATGTGGCCACCAGACAGGGCTGACGAGATCGAATTCTACGGCATGCACCGGGGTGATTTGCTCCGCACACTGGTGGATCGGCTGCCTGGCGGCGTCGTCAGGACCGGTCATCGCTGCGTGGGCTTTGAACAAAATGACGACGAGGCGACGGTGATCTTCGAGAACGGGGAGCGAGCTTCCGCCGATGTCGTCATCGGAGCTGATGGCATCCATTCCGCACTTCAGCAGTACGTGGTCGAACCCTCGACCCCAGTCCCGTCGGGGTCCATGGCGTATCGCGGCCTGATCCCGACCGCGAGCCTCGGTTGGCCGGCTGGAGCAATGCGCAACTGGCTGGGTGCTGGCAAGCGTTTCATGGCCTACCCCGTTCGCCGCGGAGAGCTCCTCAACTATGTTGGATTCGTGCCAACCGACGAGCACATGAAGGAGTCATGGTCAGCTCCCGGAGATCCCGCCGCTCTTGCCGCCGAGTTCGCCGGCTGGGATCCGGTGGTCGGCATGCTGCTCTCCCACGTCACGACCTGCTTCCGGTGGGGTGTCTACGATCGCGAGCCCCTGCCCACCTGGACGCGAGGTCGCCTGACGCTGCTCGGCGATGCCGCCCACCCGATGCTTCCCCACGCCGGCCAGGGTGCCAACCAGGCGATCGAGGATGGCGTCGCGCTCGCGGTCATCCTCGCCCATGCCGATCGAACATCGGCGCCCCTGGCGCTACTCATGTACGAAGCGGTGCGGCGTGAGCACACAGCACGCGTCCAGGAGATGTCCCGGGTGAACCGCACTCGTTATGAAGCAGGGAGTGACCTTGACACCAGGGACCGCGACATGAGCGACCAGTCATCGGACCGTGGCTGGATCTGGAACTATGACGCCGAGGCGGAGGCCCACGCTGCAATAGCGAATGCATTCCGGTGACAGAGTGACCGGCAGTACTCCAAGGCTGGATTGCTCGTCGCTATCACTGCATCCGACCAATCGCGCGCTATCCTCGGACAGACCCATGCGCACGAGTGACTTCGATTTCGACCTGCCTCCCGGCCAGATAGCGCAGTATCCCGCGGAACCACGGGATGCCGCCCGCCTGATGGTCCTGCGCCGTTCGAGCCAGACTATCGAACACCGGCGCTTCTCCGAGCTGCCGTCACTTCTCGCGCGCGGAGACCTCCTCGTCGTCAACGACACGCGCGTCATGGCTGCGCGCCTCCTCGGTACACGTCCCGGCACCGGCGGGCGCGTGGAGGCGTTGCTTGTGCGTCCCTTCACTTCGCGGCGCTGGGAGGTGCTCTTCCGCCCCGCGCGCCAGGCTACGATCGGGCGCTCGTTTATCTTCGATGCGACCGACGGCCCGCTGGGCGCGACTGTCGTCGCCCGCGCACCAGGCTCCGTCGCCCTCGAATTCGACCGGGAATTCGATCCGGCCGCTGTCGGTTCAGTCCCTCTCCCGCCATACATCAAGGGATACCTGGGCGACCCTGAGCGCTACCAGACCGTCTATTCGCGCGAACCGCGCAGCGCCGCCGCTCCCACGGCAGGCTTGCACTTCACCCCCGCTCTCTTCCAATCCCTCTCTGCGCAGGGAATCGAACGGACTGCGGTCACACTCGAAGTCGGCCCGGGCACCTTCAAGCCCGTCGATGTCGATGATCCGCGCGACCATCCGCTTCACGCCGAGCACGTCACGCTCCCATCTGAAACGGCAGCACGCATCGCAGCGACGAAGGCGGCGGGCCGTCGAATCGTCGCCGTGGGCACGACGGTGGTGCGCACGCTCGAACACGTGTCACGCGAAGGCGGCTCGATCAAAGCCTACGACGGCTGGACGTCGCTCAAGATTCTCCCCGGCGACGCGTTCTCCGTTGTGGATGTGCTCATCACGAACTTCCACCTGCCCCGTTCCACCCTGCTGATGCTCGTCTGTGCGCTCGCCGGCCAGGAATTCGTCCTGAACGCCTACCGCCAGGCCGTGGCGGAGGGATACCGTTTCTACAGCTTCGGCGATGCCATGCTCATCCTCCCGTAGTTGTCACCCTGCCGTCCGTAGCGCGCGCGTACGCAAGCGCTGGGATGGTCTGTTTTGTGAAGCGGGTCGCGCTGGCGACCCCTCGCTCTCTCCACCGGGACCGAGTTCGGTAGAGTCCTCCCATAGGTCGAACGCCCGACCTTTGCTACGCTCGTCCTGTGAAGATCGGCAGTGTCTCCGTCAACGGCCTCGCGCGCCTGGCGCCCATGGCGGGCATCAGCAACGCCCCCTTTCGCCTCCTCGCCCAGGAATGCGGGAGCGCGCTCACGACAAGCGAAGAGCTCGACGCCGTTTCGGTCGTGCGCGGCGGCGTGTACGCTGAGAGCCTCGCCTCGTATTACCCGGAAGAGCGCCCGCTGGCGATGCAGTTGCTCGGCTGTGACGCGAACTTGCTCGTGGCCGCAGCCGAGAAGCTCCAGGCTGACGGCGCCGACATCATCGACCTGAATATGGGTTGCCCGATGCCCAAAATCACAAAGCAAGGCAAGGGCGCCGCGCTTATGCAGGACATCCCCCGCACTGCGGAGCTGTTGGCCGCCATGCGCCGAGCCATCCATGTGCCCTTCACCGTAAAGATCCGCGCCGGCTGGGATGGGGAATCCCTTAACGCCGTCGATGTTGCCCGAATGGCACAGGACCAGGGGGTCGATGCCATCACCGTCCACCCGCGGACGCGGTCGCAGCGCTTCACAGGCAAGGCGCCGTGGGAGATCATCGGCGAGGTCGTGCGTGCCGTGGACATCCCGGTCACGGGTAACGGCGATGTCACCTCGATGGACGAAGCGCGCCGCATGGTCGCGGAAACCGGCTGTTCCTCCGTCATGATTGGCCGTGGCGCGTTGGGCCGCCCCTGGGTCTTTGACGAAACGCTCGACTCGCTTCCAATCGAGGAGCAGTGGGCGCTGAAAGGCCGGACCATCGCCCGCCATTTGTCGCTGATTGCGACGCACTTCGAAGCCCGCACGACGCTGAACCAAACCCGGAAACACCTGGCCTGGTACACCGAGGGCCTTCCCGGCTCGCCTCCTGTCCGCGACCGCATCCACCGTTCGAAGTCGCCCGATGAAGCGACCGACGTGTTCTGGCAGTTCTGGGAACTCTGCCGCACCGCGACCGCCGAGCGGGGGCTGACACGGCGCGAAGTCCAGCGCGAGCTGGCGCTCGTCGGCGGCTAATCCGGTAGTCGCCATTCATCGTCGCCACTGCGTTCGATGATGCCATCCCGTTCCAACGCATCCAGGTACTCGTTCACCCGGCGGGAGTGAACGTCAGGCAAGACTCCGCCCAGGTAGCTCGTCGAAGCGGATTGGCGCCCCCGGAGTGTGTCGACAATGCGTCCGCGCGCAAATCGCGCCGAGTGCTCGAACGGTACGGCTCCGCTCGCAGCTTCGCCCTGCACAACCGGATAACCCGCCGCGCGCCAGGCGCACAGCGTAACAAGTGGACACACGTTGCAAACTGGCGCACGCGCGGTACAGACGGTCGCGCCGAGGTCCATCAATGCCAGGTTGTGATCGCGCGCGTTTGGCCCGGGCAACACTGCGCCCGCCGCATTCTCCTGTGCCATTGGCGTGGCGCTCTTCGAGGTCGAAACGCCCAGAAGTGCGCGGGAGATCACGCGGGCGATGTTCGTATCTGCGACGGTCGTTCGTGTCCCGAAGGCGAAGCACGCGACCGCCCGTGCGGTGTATGGCCCAATCCCCGGCAGGCGAACGAGTTGGTCGATGTTCTTCGGAATCCGCCCGTTGTCAGCCATCACCGTTGACGCTGTCCGGTGGAGGAACACGGCCCGGCGGTTGTAGCCCAGTCCGCCCCACTCCCTGATCGTGTCACCAGCGCTGGCGCCCGCAAGAGCCGCAACCGTCGGCCAGCGCTCCATCCACGCCTCGTAGTAGGGCAAGACGCGCCCGGCCTGCGTCTGTTGCAGCATCACCTCGGAGACGAGCACGGCATACGGGTCTCGGGTGAGCCGCCAGGGCAGATCATGGCGACCGCGCACACGGTACCAGATCATGAGGCGTCGTCGAAATCGGACCGATGCATCCGCCACTGTCGGCGCCGCCCGATTCGTCAGGGGTTCCGGATGTCGCGCGAACCTTCGTTCATGCGATGCATGAGTTCCAGCGCTTCATCGGACACGAGCAGGTCGAGAAAGAGAGTGCGTTCGACGGGCAACCCGTCGGCGATGGGCGTACCCGTGGTCATGCGAACGAGCCGTTTGATGTGGGCCACGGCTTTGGCGGGTTTCTCCGCCATCTCTTCGGCCATCGAAATGGCCCGCTGTAACGAGCGGCCCGAGGGGGCGACCTCGTGGACAATCCCGAGCAAGCCCGCCTCGGCGGGGGACACTGTACGCCCGCGCATCGTCATCTCCAGCGCCCGCGCCGTGCCCACAAGCCGTGCCAGCTTCTGCGTCCCGCCCGCGCCAGGGAGGATCCCCACGTTCACCTCCGGGAGCCCATACCAGTAGGGGCCGTCCTCGGCGATGCGGATATCGCAACAGAGGGCCAGTTCGAAGCCACCGCCCATGGCCGTGCCGTTCATGGCGGCGATACACGGCTTCGGCATCTCCTCGATCCGCCGAAAAACGACATCGAGTGCGCGTTCCGGGATCGTTTGGCTTGTGTCAACCGTTGTCCCCTGCCCGCGCAACTGGCGGGAGAGCGCTTCCAATTCGTGGACGGAGTAGTGGCGGATGAAGACGCCCGGCAGGCCGCCCGTGAATACCACCGCGCGCACCGAGGTGTCCGCTTCCAGTTCCCGCGTCGCCGTCTCCAGTTCGGGCACCGTGGCGGCGTTCATGTATCCGTCGGGAGGGTTCGTGATCGTGCAGATGGCCACGGCGCCGCGTCGTTCGATGCTGACCTGAGCCATGGCTATTCGTCGTCCTCTTCGCCGTCATCCTCTTCTTCGGGGGCGTGCCCGGCGGCCATTGATGGCACGATGGCCATGTCATTTCCCTCGCGCTTGCCTTTCTTCGGCGCGGGGACAGCCTTGAGGTTCGCAATCATCGACTCAAGGTGCTTCGCCGTCGTCCCTTCTGGCGCGATCACGGCGGCCACGCCGGAATCGCGCAGCACGCGCAGCTCTGCGACGGGCGTATCGGCGGACGTGGCCACTAGCAGCGGCGTCGATGTGAACGACGAGAGGCGCACGAGGGCGAGCTGGCCCGCGAGTGTCATCGCACCGGCTTCCGGCTCCACGAACAACGCGTCGAGGCCGAGCGGTCCCATAGCGCGCAAGGTCGTGTCTTCGAGTTCTGGCCCGGCCACGAGCACGTGTCCCATACGGTCCGTATCAAGAGCAGCAGCAGCCGTGGATCCGAGGGGGCTGACGACGAAGTCGCAGTTCGCCCCGCTCAATGCCTCCGCCCCGGCGGCATCGAGCGCGGACACGTGTACACCCACGCAGGCCTTCGTCGACGCGACTGCTTTGAGCGCCTTCAAGGCGCCCGCAGCGTCCTTTGCACGGATCAGGACCAGGTCCGCGCCCGCTTCGAGCAACGCCTTCGCGGCGGCGCCATCGGTGGCGATCACGCCCGCCAGCATCGCCTTCGGTTGTTCCTTGCGCGCCGATCCAAAGCCGAACCCGCCCGTCGCCTCTCGTCGTTGCGTTCGACTGATTGCCTTTTGAAGCTGACTCATGCGCTCCCCCCGTTCTTCGTTGGAGCTATCGTCGCCGCAAGCGGCCGTTCATTCCATCGGGTTTGCTCTGAGGTGGGCAAGGATCTCGGCAGTCACTTCGGCGGGCTTCTCCTGGATCAGCCAGTGTCCCGCGTCCATCTCCACGAAACGGTAGGGGCCGGTCATGAACTTCGCCGCGTCCACGGTGGACTTCCGCCCGATCGCGTTGTCCTTGTTGCCCCAGATCGTGAGCGTCGGTGTGTTCACCTCGCCAAACTTCACCTCAGGGTCGTTCGGGTCGATTCCGCGCGAGCCGCGATACCAGTTCAACGCGCCGGTCAGCGCACCCGGCTCCTGGAAAACGGAGAGGTACTCGGCCTTTTCTTCGTCGCTGCTGGCGGACCACACGTTCTTGAGACCGGCGAAATCGTTCGCCGACAGCGCTGCTTCCGCCACGCCCGGTTCCTGGAAAAACGTGATGTACGTGCTTCGTTGCTGCTGGTCCGGGTCGTCGCGAATAGCTGCACCGAAGGCACCCACATGGGGCACCGAAAGCGCCGTCCAACTGCGGACTCGTTCGGGAAACAGGTCGACTGTTGCCCAGCCCGCGCCCGCGCCCCAGTCGTGCCCGATGAGGTGGAACCGGCTCCACCCTTTGGCGGTCGCGAGGTGTACGACATCGGAAGCCAGGTCCTTGTACGTGTAGTTGGAGATGCCCTCCGGTCGCGCTCCCGGGCTGTATCCGCGCTGGTCCGGCGCCAGCACCTGGTATCCCGCGTCCACAAGGACAGGCATGAGATCGACCCACATGTGGCTCGTCTCCGGGAAACCATGCAACAGGATCACCGGCTCTCCCGTCGTCCCCGCCTCGCGGCAGCGGAAGCGCATTCCCTTCGCTGCTATCTCTCGAATCGTGATCGCCATTGTGGTTTCTCCTCGCGCCTTGAGCGCACCATTGGCGGGCGATTGTACCATCGACCGAATATTTTGCCTTTGCTCGGCTGGAGATGGAGACGTGAACGATCGAACCGCGGCTCCGGCATCGCGGGAGTACTATCACCGAATGAAGGTCCTCGTCATCGGCGGCACTCAGTTCCTTGGCATCCACACCGTGTAGTCAGCGCTCGACCGGGGCCACGAGGTCACCACTTTCAACCGCGGTACCCGGCGCGGCCTCGTTCCCGGCGTCGAAGAACTCCACGGCGACCGGGACGGCGGCCTGGGTTCCCTCATGGGCCGAACGTGGGACGCCGTCATCGACGTCCCAGGTGACGTTCCCCGGGTCGTGCACCAATCTGCCCAGTTGCTCGCGGATGCCGTCGACCGCTACGTGTTCGTCTCGTCAATTTCGGTTTATCCCGAATTTCCCGTTCCCGGGATGGATGAGACGGCGGCGGTGGCGAAGATCGACGACGAGACCAACGAAGATGTGTCCGCGAACTACGGTGCTCTCAAGGTGCTTTGCGAACGCGAGGTGGAACGCGCCTTTTTGGGCCGTTCCCTCGTCATCCGCCCGGGACTCATCGTCGGACCCCACGACCCAACAGGCCGCTTCACGTACTGGCCCGTGCGCGCCCACCGTGGCGGCGAAATCCTCGCCCCGGACAGCCCGGCGGTGCCCCTCCAGCTGATTGACGCCCGTGACCTCGGCGATTGGACGATCCGGATGCTGGAGCGACGCGCCACCGGCGTTTTCAATGCGACCGGCCCGGCGGAGCCGCTCACCATGGGCGAATTCCTGGAAACGGCGATGGCCGTCTGCAATCCGAACACGTCTCTCACGTGGGTAGCGGAGGCCGCTTTGCTGGAACAGAAGGTCGTGCCCTGGTCGGACCTGCCCCTGTGGCTCCCGTCCGGTGGCGCCAACATGCTCCGCGTCGGCATTACTCGCGCCCTCGACGCAGGACTCAGCTTTCGGCCGCTTGCGGAAACGGTTCGCGACACGCTTTCCTGGGCGTTGGCGCAACCGCCTGGGCAGCCTTCCGTTGGCCTATCGCCGGAACGGGAGCGGGATCTGCTGGCCGCCTGGAAGTCACCGTAGAATCCGGGGCGGGCAAACGTCGTAAGTGTGCCGGGTTGCCATCCGAACGCTTCGCGTGCGGGCGCGCCACAATGCCGAGATCGTGATGCTCCTAGACGCGCCGCCAGCGCCAACAAACACGCGACGCCGGGCGCTGACGGTCGGCCTCGTCCTCGTTGTCACCCTGGCGGCCTTCGAAGCGCTCGCCGTAGCGACAATCTTGCCCTCGGCGCGACGTGACCTCGGAGGAGTACGCCTCTATGGCTGGGCGTTCAGTGCCTTCCTGCTCATGAGCCTTGTCGGGATTACCTGGGCGGGCCAGCAGAGCGACCGCGACGGCCCGGCACGCCCATTCCTCGCCGGCACAGCGCTCTTCGCGGTCGGCCTCGTCGTTGCCGGGTTCGCCCCGGGAATGTGGGTGCTCATCGCCGGCCGGGCCATCCAGGGTCTCGGCGCGGGAGTCATCCCGGCCGTCGCCTACGTCGCCATCGGCCGAGCGTACACCGATGCCGAACGCCCTCGCATGTTCGCTATCCTCGCGACGGCTTGGGTGGTGCCGGGTCTTATCGGACCCGTCGTGGCTGCCGTGGTTGCCGAAGTGTCGTCGTGGCGCGTCGTTTTCCTTGGCCTCGTTCCCCTCCTTGTCGTCGCTGTATCGCTCGCCCTGCCATCGCTGCGAAGACTCGGCCCGCCCACGAAGGCGACGGACGCAACCGGGCGCCCGCGCGTTATCGATGCTGTTCGTCTCGCGTCTGGTGCAGCCCTCGCCCTCGCGGGAGTTACCTCGGCCAGTGCTTGGCTCATGGCGCCCTTGGTCCTTGGCGGAGTTCTTTGGGCGGCGCCCGCGCTCAAACGCCTCCTACCTGTCGGTACCCTCCGGGGGGCGCCTGGCCTCCCCGCCGCTATCGCGGGCATGGGCCTGCTCAACTTCGCCTTCTTTGGCGCCGATGCCTACATCCCCTATGCGCTCACCGAAATCCGCGGTCAATCCACGTTCGTCGTGGGCGCCGTCCTCACAGCCTCAACCCTGACCTGGACGGCCGGCTCATGGACGGTCGAGCGCCTGGCGGGCCGCATCGACCGCCCGACGATCATCGCTGTGGGCATGTGCATCATCATCGTCGGGCTCGCCGGTGTGGGGGCCGCGGTGGTCACGGATGTCCCGATCGCGTTTGCTGTCGGAGCCTGGGGCTTCGGTGGCTTCGGCATGGGCATGGCCTATCCGAGCTTCTCCCTCACCGTCCTCACACACACCACACCCGGGAGCGAAGGCGCGACCACATCGGCGCTCAAGCTCTTCGAAACGCTTGGCGGTGCGCTCGGTACCGGGCTCGGCGGAGCGATTATTGCGGCGGGTGCGGCCGCGGACCACGACCGTCCGGCGATCACCGTGCTCTTCGCGGTCATGGCGATGGTTGCGTTGGTCGGCATCATCGCAGCGAGGCGTTCCGCATCGAGCGTTATTTCTGGTTGATCCCCCTCTAATTTCTCCGTCGCTCCGTCTCTCCGTCGCTCCGCGAGAACCTCAGGCCCCCAACTGGACATCTCAGATGACCAGTCACACAATGTGGACATGAGAACGATCGCCGCCGCCAAGTTCAAAGCGCAATGCCTGTCCATCCTCGACAACGTCGATGCGGACGGGATCGTCATCACGAAGCGGGGCAAACCCGTCGCAAAGCTTGTCCCGATAGACAAACCTCAGACCCACGCCCGCTTCATCGGCATCATCAAGGAGCAGATCGTTGTTGACCCGAACGACGACCTCTTTTCCACCGGCGAGTGGGTCTCTGAAGAATGGGGCGACCTCAACAATGGTTAACCTGGACACACACATCTTGATCGACGTTATCCAAGGCCGCATCCGTGCGTCAGAGCACAAGATGCTCGACGACTTCTGGGCCATCTCCGGCATTGTCTTGTGGGAAATGGCAAGCCTTGAGCGGGCTGGGCGAATTCGGCTCCGGCTCGATGACCCCCGGCTACCTGAACTGTTGAAAAGCATCACAATATGGCCTATAGACCTTGAGGTCGCCCGCGCAATGCGTCTGCTGGACTTTCGCAGCGACCCGGCGGACGAGATTATCGCCGCCACCAGCATCGCCCACGGCGTCCCACTGCTCACGCGTGACTCCCGCATCCTCGCCTCGAAAATAGTGCCGCTGGCGGTCGCGTAACTCATTCGATGGGTTTCGAACGTTGGTCATTCTGCTCGGTCGTTCTCTCCGTATCTCCGCCCCTCCGCGAGAGTCTCTCCTTCAGCGGTAGTTCCCGAACTTCAGTTCAATCCCGTAATCCTCGCCCTTGAGCGCGTTGATCACCTGCTGCAACTCGTCCCGGCTCGGGCTGGAGATGCGCACGGCGTCGCCCTGGACGGAGGCTTGGACCTTCTTGTACTTCTGTTCCTTGATGAACTTCACGATCTTGCGCGCGACATCGCTCTCGATCGCCTGGGTGAGCGTGATGTCCTGCCGAACCGTCGAATTCGCCGACGGAGTCACATCGCTCCGCACGAGATTCTTTAGCGGCACATTACGCCGGATCATTTTTTCGCTCAGAACCTGCCAGATGGCGTCGAGTTTGTAGTCGTCCGTCGTATGGATGTCGAGCTTCGCCTTTTCGCGGTCGTATCCGATTTCCGCGAGCACGTTCTTGAAGTCGAAACGCGTCGTGAGTTCCTTGCGCGCCTGGTTGACGGCGTTGTCCACTTCCTGGAGGTCCACGCCGGTCGTGATATCGAAGGTTTCGTCTTTCGCCATAACTGAAGCGTAGCGCAGAACCGGGGCGCACGGAACAATGTCGCCCATGGCATCACCTGAAGGGCCTGGGCGGCGGCCCCTTCGTCAGCGGGTGGCGGGCAACTACCTCGTCGCCCTGCAATCTCGCCCCTTTGCATTCGTCTGGGCTGGCCAATTCGTTTCTCGCATCGGCGACAATGTCTATCGCGTGGCGCTGGCGTGGTGGGTGCTCGAAGAGACGGGTTCCGCAGCAGCCATGGGCACCGTGCTCATCTTCTCTTTCACGCCCATGCTCCTCTTCGTCCTCATCGGGGGCGTCGTGGTCGACCGCGTATCGAGGCTGCGTGTGATGTTCTGGGCCGACATGCTGCGCGGCGTGGTGACCGTCAGCGTCGCCGTCGCGGCCTTCTCGGGTACGCTCCAGCTCTGGGAAGTCAGCCTGGGGAGCGTTGTCTTCGGATTCGCCGCGGCCTTCTTCCAGCCCGCTTACGTCGCCGTCGTCCCCGAAATTGTGCCGAACGAACGGCTCGGCGCCGCCAACTCCCTCACCGCACTGAGCCAGCAGATAGCGACGATTGCCGGTCCCGCGCTGGGCGCCGTCTGTATCGCCCTGGGTGGTCCCGCCCTCGGCTTCGCGCTCAACGGTGCATCGTTCGTGGTCGCGGGACTCTGTCTTCTCGGTCTCCCGTGGACGAGCATCGGCAAGGCCCCGGGTTCGGCCCGGCCCGGCATACTCGGCGACATGAGGGAAGGTTTGGCCACCGTCGCTGGCTCCACCTGGCTGTGGGCGACGATCTCGCTGGCGGCGCTGGGCAACCTCGTGCTCGCTGGCCCGATGCAGATAGCGCTCCCCTTCCTTCTACGCGAAGAACGCGGCGAAGGCGCGACCGCGTTCGCCGTTTTCTTGTCGTTCGCCGCGGTTGGCTCCGTGGGTACGGCGCTCGTCCTCGGTTCCGTGCAACGCATCCGCCGACGCGGGCCGCTCGCCTACATCGGACTCATTGGCAACGGGGTCATGCTCGTGATCCTCGGCCAGGACATCCCCATCCCCGCGCTCTGGGTGGCCGGGCTTTTCGGCGGTATCTGCCTCACACTCTTCGACCTCATCTGGATCAACACCATCCAGGAACTCGTCCCCAGGCACTTGCTGGGCCGCGTCTTCAGCGTCGACCAGCTTGGCTCCTTCGCCCTATTGCCTTTCGGGTTCGCTTTCACCGGTTGGGCGACGAACGCGTTCGGCGCCGCCGAGGTTCTCGTCATCAGCGGCGCAGCTCTGACCCTCCTCGCCGCCCTCGGTCTGCTCGCCCCAACCGTCCGCCGTCTCGACTGAATTCCAAAGGCGACTGGCAGCAAGATCAGAGCCGCTCGCCCTGAGCTTGTCGAAGGGTGAGCACGCTGTGTGACGCTTGGCAATGAAGAAGCTCGTCTTCGACCGGCCGCCCAGAGCGCTGCGTCGTCGTTCACGGTAAACTGCCACCACACCCGTTTTCGCAAGGCAGGCCGCGCATGAGTACTGAGATGGACAAAGCCCGAGAACTCCGAGCCAGGTACGACGAGGCGGTCCTCCAGGAGGGCAAGGAGCTCGCCGGTCCCTTCATGACCGTCTCCAGCCGACCCATCGACCGGCTCTACGACCCCACGGACGTCGCCGACATCGACTACGAACGCGACATCAACCTCCCCGGCGAGTACCCCTATACGCGCGGCGTCCATCGCACGGGCTACCGCGGCAAGCCCTGGACGATCCGCATGTTCAGCGGCTTCGGCTCCGTCGAAGAGACCAACCAGCGCTACAAAGAGCTGCTCGCGACGGGCAACAACGGCCTCTCCATCGCCTTCGATATGCCCACGCTCATGGGTTACGACCACGACGAACCCTGGGCCGAGGGCGAATTCGGCAGCTGTGGCGTCGCCGTCGATAGCATCGAGGACATGTCCATCCTCCTCAGCGACCTTCCCCTCGACAAGATCACCACGTCCATGACGATCAACAGCCCGGCGTCACCGGTTTGGGCGTTGTTCATTGCCGCCGCCGAGCGTCGTGGCGTGCCCCGCGCGAAGCTTGCCGGCACCCTGCAGAACGACATCCTCAAGGAGTACATCGCCCAGAACGAGTACATCTACTCGCCCGCGGATTCGATGCGCCTGGTCACGGACACGGTCGAGTTCGCGGCGCGCGAGATGCCCCTCTGGAACGCCATCAGCGTGAGCGGCTATCACATCCGCGAGGCCGGTTCGACCGCCGCGCAGGAGCTCGCCTTCACCCTCGCAGACGGCATCGAATACGTGAAGTGGGCCGTCGCGCGTGGCCTCGACATCGACACCTTCGCCCCGCGCATCAGCTTCTTCTTCAACAGTCACAACGACTTCTTCGAAGAGGTTGCGAAATTCCGCGCCGCCCGCCGCATCTGGGCGCGCCAGATGCGCGAACGCTTCGGCGCGAAGAACCCCCGTTCGTGGCTCATGCGCTTCCACACGCAGACGGCCGGCGTCTCGCTCTCGGAGCAACAGCCCGAGGTCAACCTCGTGCGCGTCGCCATCCAGGCGCTGGCGGCCGTGATGGGTGGCACGCAGTCGCTGCACACGGATGCGATGGACGAAGCGATCGCCCTCCCCAGCGAGAAGGCCGCCCGTCTCGCCGTCCGCACGCAGCAGGTCATCCTCCACGAAAGCGGCGTCATCAACACCGTCGACCCGCTCGGCGGCTCCTACTTCGTCGAGAAGCTCACGTCTGATATCGAGGCCGACTGCCTCCGCTACTTCGACCAGATCGAGGCGCTCGGCGGCGTCATCCCCGCGATCGAGAGCGGCTTCTTCCAGAAGGAGATCGCCGACGCCTCAGCGCGGCACCAGCGCGAGATCGAGACGCGCGACCGCATCGTCGTCGGCGTGAACGAGTACCAGATGAAGGAATCGCTCGACATCCCCATCCTGAAAATGGACCCGGACGGCGAGAAGCGCCACCTCGCCCGCCTCAAGCGGTTCCGCGCCGAGCGTGACCAGTCCGCCTGGGCCGCCGCCATCGCCCGCCTCGAACAGGGCACGCGCGACGGCAAGACGAACACCATGCCCCTCATCATCGACGCCGTGAACGCCGGTGCCACGGTCGGCGAAGTGTGCAACCTCTGGCGCCGCGTCTTCGGCGAATACAAAGAGCGCGTCGTCGTGTAAGACCGAGGTTGCACTAACAATGTCCATTCCGCATCGCCCATTCTTCGATGCCGAACGATTCCTTTCAGCGATAGACCAAGGCCGCCAGGATCGGGGCATGACCTGGGCGGCCGTCACAACGGAATGCCATGTGAGCGTAACCACGATCAAAGGAATGACCTTCCGCAGCACGCTTGAGGTCGATGGCGTGATGATCATTTTGCAATGGTTGGGACGGCGCCTCGATGATTTTATCGTGCGTTCCTCAACACCGAGTGAGCGAACTCACCAAGGTGACAATCAGCCGCCCATCCCGCAACTCTACGCGCGGTTCGACACGATCGCCCTCCATGCTGCCCTCAATCGAAAGCGTGCGGAGCACGGTCTTTCGTGGTCGCAGGTGGCCGGCCAATTGGGCCTGAGTGTGGGAAGCATCGCGCGGTTCACCAGGGGCGGCCGAACAAGCACCGGTACGCTCATCCCGGCTTTAGAGTGGCTTCAACAACCTGCGGAGACGTTCATGCAGCCGTCGCAATCGACCGTGGGACCGGCGCGAATGGATCGCCGGGCGCGTGAAGTTCGGGACGGTCCGGCCCAGCGTGGCTGACAGTCACACACCCCTCTCGAACACCTGCTCCAGCGCCAGGCGCTTCTGTCGCGCGGCTTCGCGGCCCAATGCGAGGCGGCGATCTATCCGCGCGGTGTTGCGCGTCTCGTAAAGCATCCATTGGCGTACGAGGAACACGAGCGCGAGGACGAAGATCAGGTTCCCACCGATCCAGAGGATGAGGATGCCGACGCGCTGGTCCGTCATCGGCGACGGCGCCCAGGCGGGGAGGTGCGTCGCGAAACCGTCGTGGAAGGGCGAGGTCATGGAGAGGAACATGCCGCCAAACAGCCCCTTGTGGACCATTTCGACGCCGATGTAGAACACGCGGAGGGGGTGGTTCATCTGCACGCGAACCGGGTCGCAGCCGAGCGCTGGCCACCAGAAGAGCACAGACACGACAAGCAGCGTCGATTGTTGGAGGTCGCGCACCAAGTCGTTGCGGGTCGCCATATCCGTGAGCGGGCTGAACTGCCAGGCGTAGGTGGCCACCGCGAACCCGAGCCACGTCACCGCTGGGAACGTGAGCGCGGACATCACTCTGCCGCGGTAGACGCGGCGTATCCGCGACCGCCCCACCGGTCCCGTCGCGCGCAGGGCGAGCGTGAGTGGCGACGACATCGCGATCAGCGGCGCGGCAATCATCGTCAGCAAGAGGAAGCCGAGAAAGTTCAGCCAGAGCACCTCGTTGCCATAATGCTCAAGCGGCGTGACCGTCGCCGCCGCGATAAGGAGGATGGCCGCGCTGAAGCTCCAGAGCTTCCACCACGGATGCCGGTGCCCACGGCCCATATTCCGGCTGCCGCGAAACGCCCACACATAGGCAGCCTCCGCCCCTATCAACGCAACGAGCCACGGCACGTCCCACGAGAAATGTCCGAGTATCTCCGCCAGCCCGGGAGCGGTCTCCACATCCCACCTCACCTGCGGTGAGCATACCACCGCTACAAAGCCCGTGAGGCGCAAGTCGCCTTCAGGCGCCACTCAGGACTCAGCGTTCCAGCAGCTGATCTTGCTCCCCTCTCCCGCGAGGCACGAGTCGGGAGAGGGGTTGGGGGTGAGGGCGCGATGCCGGACCATGAACGTCGGTTGGGGTTCAGATTCGGAATTCGGACCTCGGAACTCGGGATCTCGGATCTCGGATCTCGCGCCTCACCTCGCTCCGAACGCCTCAAACGTCAGGATCGTGAACGTCTCGCGCACGTGGGGGATGGAGTGGATATCGCGCTCGATGAGCCGCGCGATCCCGTCGATGTCATCGACGTAGAGCTTTACGAGGAGGTCGTATTCGCCCGTGATGCTGTAGGCCTCGGAATAGCTCTCGACCTCGGCAATGTCGCTGGCGACGTGGGTGCTCTGGCCGAGGTCCGTCTTCACCATCACAAACACTGCGCGCATCGCGCCACTCTACAACGCGCTTGCCCGGTCCGCGAATGGATTCTCCCGTTCGGGGCTGCGAAACGTAGTATCATTCTGCCTGGCGAAAGCCCATTCCATTGGAGGTCGTTCGGTGACGAAGCAGGTCTGATTCGAGACGCCCGCGCGGCGCGCCAATCCGGCGCCAAGACTTTCCCGTTCACCGAAGGAGTTCCAAGCCATGGCCAAGCAAGCGAAACCGAAGCCCGGCGTCCCCGCGCACCCATCCCAGGGCGGTAGAATCGGCGGTCGCCCAATACCCGCGGGCAGCCCCGGCGGCAAGCAGACCCGCATCCCCGTGAAGAAGTAGCTCGAAGGACCAGGGACGAAGCACGAGGGACTGTCTAATAGTCGTTGGGTTTATCGCCGCCCCGGAACGCATCGCGCAGCCCGGCCAGTCGGCTGCGCTCAGCGAGCAATCGGAGGATCGAAAGCGCCTCTTCCGTCGTTGGCTCGTTGCCGCTCTTGCGCAGCAACGCCTGGACCTGGGCGTCGATTCCCGAAATCTGCTTTTCCAGGGCCTCAAGGCCCGCCGGGCGCCCTGGTCCCGGTGTGCCGCCGGCGCCGGGCGTCCCGGTTCCCGCCCCAGGCGTTTGTCCCGGCCCAGGTGTCCCCGCACCCGGTGGCGGAGTCGCGGACGCCCCGGCGGGAGGAGTCGTCGTGTCAGGGGCGCTTCCGGGGTTGGTTGGTTCGCTTGCCGGCGGTGGATTCAGAAGACGCAGGACCACTTCGTAGTCGTGCTGGCTGGCGGCGTCGTGTGGGTTCAGCAACAGCGCCTGTTTGAAGGACTGCAGGGCGGCGGGGAGTTGCTTTACCGCGAACTGTTGGTGGCCGAGGCTCGCGTGAGCAAGGGAACGGATCGCTGGGTCATTTGACGCCAGCGCCCGCCGGGCCGCCACGCTCGCCTCTTCAAATCGTCCAGCGCTGCCGAGCGCGCTCGCCAGGTTGAGTGCAATCCGCGCATCGTTGGGCCGCAGCGATTGCGCCTGATAGAACAGCTCGATGGCGCGCGCGCCATCGCCCGCTTCGAAGGCGGACCGCGCATCTTCGTTCACGGTAAACGCCTCTTCCGCACACCCGCCCAGGATAAGCGCAAGCACGGTGACCCCAAAGGCCGCTACCCTTCGCCCCAATCGCAGCCGCGGCAGGCGTTCGGAGATCGATGCCAACACAAGCGCCCCTAAAGCGATCGCGGCGAAGATAGGGAACCGTTCGATGGGGATCTCCGTTGACCGCTGCTCGATGCGCGTCCGTTCGAGCGACGCCAGCACGCCCGAGACTGCACCGGGAACGATCTGGAGGTCGCTCCCAAGGTATCGACCGCCCGCAGCGGAGGCCGCCGCACGCAAGAACGTCTCGTTGAGCCTCGTAACGATCGGCGCTCCGCTGGCGTCCTTCTTGTCGACGAAGACGCGTTTCGCCTGATCGAAGACGGGCACTGTTCCGCCCGTGGTTGTGCCCGCTCCGGCCACCAACAACGTCACTCCAGCGGCGCGCAACCGGGAAATCGCACCGGCCGGGTCGTCGCCAAGGTCGTCGCCATCGCTGATCAACAACACCGCCCGCCCCGCGTCGCGCTCGAAATCGAACGCGGAGAGCGCGAGGTCGAGTCCCGAAGAGGCGCTCGAACCGCCTTCAACGAGAATAGCCCCGGTCTCCAGCGAGGCCACCACCTGCCTGGCAGCCTCAAGGTCGCCGGTCAAGGGAAACCGAAGCCTGCCCGTGCCCGCGAATATCACGACACCAACCCGGTCTCCGCCAAGGCGCGAGAGCGTCGCCAGGATCGCCGCCTTCGCCGCTTCCAATCGGCTCGGGGTCACGTCGCGGGAGTCCATCGAACGCGAGACATCCAGCACCACGACCAGTTCCGCGCCCACGCGCGGAACTTCGGTGCGCTCCGTGCCCCAGCGCGGTTGCGCCGCCGCGAATATCGCCGCCGCCGCCGCCACCGCCATCAGCGCCGCGGAGAGGTAGGCCGGTCGCGATGGGTTTGCCCGCGAGATCATTCGCGCTTGTCGAGATCCCTTCGCAAGGCCCACCCACCACCAGGCGAGGGCAATGGGGACCATGACCAACGCGATGAGAGCAAGCGGGCGACCGAAGTCCAGCTCGCTCATGCCGGGATCCTCCGCAGCCATGAGCCACGCAACGCAAGTTCTAACATCAAGAGCAGCGCCGCCCCACCGAGAAACCACCAGGCGTATTCGCTGAACCGCGCGAAGTGTTCGCGGCCCACCTTGCTCGTTTCCAGACGGCCGATCTCGTCGTAGACATCTTTCAGCGCAGTCACGCTGCCGGCCGAAAAGAATTTGCCGCCGGTGCTCTCGGCGATCTCCGTCATCTGCTTTTCATCGACATCATCCCGCCCCGGGCGGTCGCTGAGGAGGCCGATGGTGTACAGCTTCACATGCAGCGCCTTCGCAAGCTCTGCTGCATCTTGCGGAGTGATCGAGTCTGCGTTGTGCTGTCCGTCGGTCAACAGGATGACGATGCGCGAGGCGGCGGGCGAATCGCGCAGCATGTTGAGGGCGGTTGCAATACCCACGCCGATGCCAGTCCCATCGGGGAGTAGCCCGGATTCGATACCAGCCACGATTTTGTCGAGCGCCTCGTAGTCCAGGCTTGGTGGCGCCAGGGGTATCGCGTCGCGTTGAAACACCACGAGGCCGATGCGATCGTTTTCGCGGCCCTTTATGAAATCGCGGATCACCTGCTTGGCGGCCGTCAGCCTTGGCTTGTTGTCCAGGTTATTGCCCGTCATCGAACTCGATATGTCCAGGGAAAGAGCGATGTCGATGCCATCTGCGGGGACGAGGGCGTTTGCATCCCCATCGCGCGGCCTGGCCAGGGCGACAGCGAGTAAGCAGATAGCGGCAGCCCGCAAGAAAGGAAGTGCGTGCGCGGCACGCAAGCGCAGCGTCGGGCGCAAGTGAGCGACTCCGGTCGCCATCGGAACTACATAAGATGCGCCGCGACGCCCGAGAGCGAGCAATAGGACCGGTATGGCCAGTGCCGCCAGTGCAAGCGCCCAGGGATTCGCAAACTCCATCAGGCGTGCGCCTCGACGATCTCGCGCGCCGTGGTCAGGTCCGCAAGCCGACGCTCGGGCGCGGGCCGATACCCGGCGTAGATCACCGCGTCGCATTCATGTAGCAGCCCTGATACGAGCCGCGCCTCCCAGCGCTCGACGCCTTCCGCCTCCATCCGCCGTTGCAACTCGTTCGTCGTCAGCGCGACCGCCGGGAAACCGTACCGCCGGGCGAGTTCACCGCGCACCACCGTCCCCAACGTGCGGTACGCGCGGACCGGATCCGCCGCGAGTAACGCTTCCGCGCTCCCAAGGTCGGGGAGCATCGGAACGTCACCAGGGGGTTCAATCCGTTTCGGCAGGTGGCGGCCCACCCATCGCGCTGCCGAATAGAGCGCCAGCGATACGAAGATGAACCCCGCGATTGCCCCCAGCCAGATTGCTGGACGAAGCCATGGCGATTCACCGCCACCCACCTCGGACGGCGGTGGCAGCGGCGAGAGTTCAAGCGGCGCATTCGCTGCCAGTGTTGGCTGGACCTTCAACGCAACGGCGGGGAGCGTTCGCTGGTGCACATCGACTCCGCTGGTCACGAGAACCGCCGGCGCAACAGTCAGATCCCCGAGCTGGAATGCAGCGACGATGATCCTGATGCCATGGAGCGAACGTCCCGGGCCGTTCGTGGTCACGTCCGAAACGATGCGAACGACCTCCGTGCCGCCCCACGAGGGCGACGTCGGGTCGATCTCCACGACGGCCCCCTCCGCCGCTTCCACCTCGATCGAGATTTCGAACTGCTCGCCCACAAAGGCCACCGTTCGAGCCGCCACGACGGTATCGTCCGCCACGACGAGTGCCGACTGGTTCGCGAGCGTCACCAGCACCGATGCCACAAGGAGCCCTATCACCTTCTTCACGATGCGGCGCCCACGGCACGTCGCTTGAAGAATCGGAGGAGCGCTGGGACATAATCCGTCCCGACCTCGACATCGATCTCGTCGATCCCCAACCCGCCGAACAGATAGCGGCGGGCGTCGTCTATCGCCTGCACGTTCGCAGCGTACGCCCCGCGCACGCTGGCGCTTCCGCTGTCTATCTCGACCGTGCGCCCGGTCTCGGCGTCCCGCAGCCGGATAAGTCCAGCGCTTGGAAGGCTGCCATCCATCTCCTCGCGCACTCGAATCGCGATAATGTCGTGTCGCCTCGCGGCCGCACGCAACTGTCTCGCGTAGTCGCCCGCCAGGAAATCCGAGACGAGGAAGACGGTTGCGCGCCGCCGTTGGACGCCGGTGAGGTACTCCAAAGCCGCGCCGATGTCCGTCCCCGCGGAATCCGGCCGCGCCCACAACACCTCGCGCACGACGCGCAAAACGTGAGTCGAACCGCCGGCGGGGCGCACGTACCGCTCCGGCTTGCTCGCGAAGAGGAGCAGTCCAACCTTGTCTTTGTTTCGAATCGCCGCAAGCGCCAGGACGGCGCAGAGCTCCGCCGACAGCTCTGCTTTGGTCACCTTGTTCGCACCCGCTTGCTGGGAGGCGCTCACATCGACGACGAACACCACCGTCAGATCGCGATCCTCGCGATAGCGGCGCACATAGGCCTGGCCGGACCTGGCATACGACTTCCAATCGATGGAGCGCACATCGTCGCCTGGTACGTACGGACGTAGTTCGTCGAATTCCAGCCCACGGCCCCGGAATACGGCGTGGTATTCGCCGAGGAAGAGGTCGTTGACCAACCGTCGCGCACGAATCTCGATCTGGCGAACGCGATCAAGGAGTTCCTTCGACATCACGCCGGGTCCATCCCGACCGATGCGACTCCCACCTAGCGGCGGGCGTTCCGTCGCCCTCCTTCGCGCCAACAGTCGCATCACGTCTGTGCGTCCTGTGGACCGTTGCTAGGGGACATCGATTCCCTCCAGCAGCCGGTCGATGATGTCGTCCGTGCTTAGCTCCTGGGCGTCGGCCTCGTACGTGGTGACGATGCGGTGCCGCAGGACGTCGTGGGCCAGCGCTTTGACGTCATCCGGCGTCGTATACGCTCGACCTTCGAGGAACGCGTGTGCGCGCGCGCTCTGGGCCAGGGCGATCGTCGCGCGCGGCGAAGCGCCGTAGGCGATCAGCGACTGTAGCTCGGGCAGGCGGTAGGCCGCCGGCCGCCGTGATGCGTACACGATTTGGACGATGTAGTCCTTCAGCGTGTCGTCGAGCGCCACCTCCATCAGCGCGCGCCGGGCGGACGCGATGTCGTCCGCTGTCGCCACCGGGCGAACCTCCGGGAAGCCGCCGTTCAGGCCCATATCCAGGATCATCCGCTCCTCCGGCCGCGATGGGTAGCCCACCCGTACCTTCAAAAGGAAACGGTCCAATTGGGCTTCGGGCAACGGATACGTGCCCTCCTGCTCGATCGGGTTCTGGGTGGCCATCACAAGGAACGGGCGGTCCAGGGGGAACGTTTCCCCGCCGATGCTCACCTGTCGTTCCTGCATGGCTTCGAGCAGCGCCGATTGCACTTTCGCGGGCGCGCGGTTGATCTCGTCGGCAAGCACGATGTTGGCGAACACGGGGCCGCGGCGAACCGTGAAGCGGCCCTCTGCCTGGCTGAAGATCTCCGTGCCCGTGAGGTCGGCGGGCAGCAAGTCGGGCGTGAACTGGATGCGCACATGCCTCAGGTGCAAACTCGCCGCGAGCGTGGAGACAGTCAGCGTCTTCGCCAGCCCGGGCACGCCCTCCACCAACACGTGGCCATCGCAGAGGAGCCCGATCAGCAAGCGGTCGATGAGGATGTCTTGGCCGACGATCACGCGATGGATCTCGGCGCGCACGCGGGCGAGGGTGGAGGCGGCGATGGCTGCCTGGTTCGAAAGGACGAGGGTGCCGGCCGTCATTGAGGCTCCTGTGGCGAATACTGAGCGTTGGCATATTGTACGCTCGGGCTCTAAAGGGAGCATTTACCTTCGGCTACCAGCCTTCGCCGGGGGCAAAGACGAGCGGCACATCAGTCGTTGATCGCAGAGTCGACACGGTTCAGGTCGTGGCTCGAACGTGCGAAGGCGACGGCGATAACGCTTCGCGCGCCATGGTCCTTGAGCACCCGCGCGCACTCGTTCGCCGTCGCTCCGGTGGTGATCACATCGTCGATCAACAGGACCGTGAGTCCCGTCAGCGGCGGACCACTGTACTCAAACGCGCCTCCAACGTTTCGAACGCGGTCTCGCGCACCCTTGCCAACCTGTGATTCCGTCTTCCGCACGCGCACCAGTGTTCCTGTCGCGCGAGTCCAACCCGTTGCATCGAGAATAAGTTCGGACTGGTTGAATCCGCGCTGCTTCAATCGTGACTTGTGGATTGGCACCGCGAAGACCAGTGGCATCGCTGCGCTCTCGCTTCCTTTCGGGGCTTCTGGACCCACGGGGTTCGCGAAGTGCCGCTCCAGCAGGGCTGCGATGTCCTCGCCCATCATCGGCGCCAGCGACTCGAGGTAGCTGTACTTCAGGCCATGGGCCATCCTGCGCGCCAGCCCCTCTAACGCGTGGGCGCCAAGCGCGCCATCGAGGGCGTCCCAGGCCAAGCACCGCGGGCAGTTCTCACTTCCAGCCCACTCGGCCCAGCAATTCTTGCACCGCGGGCGGATGTCCTCGGCGTGCATCGCCGCCAGGCACGCCTCGCAGGCGACGGACCCGAACGCGCCGCACCCTATGCAGCGTTCCGGGTACAGCAGGTCTCGTGCAGTTCGGATTGCGTGGCGAATCACATTCGGAGCCTACGCTCCGCCGAGAGCGATTTCCATCCGAAGCGCTTCCGCCGTGCGAGGATCGTCTACAATGGGGACATGACCGTCACCATCCTCTTTTTCGCCTCCGTCGCGGAGGCGCTCGGCCTGCGGAAGCTCGTCGTGCCGGTCCAACCGAATGATACGGTCGGGACTGTGCGCGATCGCTTGACAGCGGACTACCCGGCTCTCGCTCGTTTCGTCCCGAACTTGCTCTACGCGCTCGACGAGGAGTACGTCCGGCCCTCTTCGCCGATCGGCGGCGGGGCCACGCTCGCCCTCATCCCCCCGGTATCGGGAGGCTGCTGATGCTCATTCGCGTGACCGCTGATGAACTGGACGCCGCCGAAGCCGTTGCGTCCGTCGCCAACCCAGGCGCCGGGGCGATCAACGTGTTTCACGGTGTGGTGCGGAACACCAACAAAGGTCGCGGCGTGAGTCACCTCGTCTACGAAGCCTACGGGGCGATGGCGGAGAAGGAGATGAGGACGATCGCCGAAGAGGCACGGGATCGCTTCGCCCTCATCGATTGCGCGGTCTTCCATCGCACCGGCCGTCTCGAAATTGGCGAAACGAGCCTCCTCATCGCGGTCAGCTGCGCCCACCGGGTCGCCTCCTTCGAAGGCTGTCACTGGCTCGTCGACCAGATCAAGAAGCGCGTCCCCGTTTGGAAGAAAGAAGTCTGGGACGACGGCGAAGAGTGGATCGAAGGTCCCGAGGCGCTGGGCATGCAACAAGCGCCCGCGTCGTTGCGCTAACCATGGCCAGTCACCCTCACAACTTCAGCCGATTCTGTATGCACTGTGGCCAGCGCCTCATGACGGCGATCCCAGAGGGCGATTCCCGGCGCCGCATGGTCTGCATGGATTGCGGCTTTATTCACTACATCAACCCGCGACCGGTCGCCGGCACGATTCCGGTTCGCGTCTCGGACGGCCACGTCCTCCTCACGCGCCGCGCAATCGAGCCGCGCATCGGCTCGTGGGTCTTCCCGGGCGGCTTTATGGATGTCGGTGAAACGGCGGAAGAGGCGGCCACGCGCGAGACCCTTGAAGAGGCGAACCTCCACGTGAACAACCTCCGCCTCGTCGGCGTGTACACACGTGCGGAACCTGGCGTCGTGGTCATCGTCTACGCGGGAGACGCCATTAGCGAAGCAACCGCCGGCGAGGAGACAAGCGAAGTCCGCTGGTTCCACCCGGACGATCTCCCCTGGGATGAACTCGCTTTCGACTCAACGACCTCGGCGCTGCGCGATTGGTTCGATGGCAGAAGCGTCTGAGGGAAGCGGGCGTTAAGACGACCTGGCCACGGATCCGGTAGAGTGGCCAGCGACATGACTGGTACCCGCGCCATCACCCGCTTGCTGCGCGGCGTTCCCGCGTCCAGCGAACAATCCCCAGTGGCGTCGGGTTTCGGCCTCGAACTCCGCCAATGGGACGAGTCGCTCGTTCGCCAGATGGCCGATTGGGGCGTGCGCGGCTTCCCGTACCAGGCGTTCGATCTCAACCACCTTCGCGACCGCAAGCGCGCCTCGGTCGCTCTCGCGGGTGTCCGTAACAACACCCAACACCGGCACTTCGTCGCCTGCGAAGGTGGTGTTGCAGTCGGGCGCGTCTCACTGAACCTCAAGGATCCAGCCGGACTCTACATTTGGTCCGTGCACGTGCCGCCCGAGCACGAGGGCCGTGGCGTTGCCCGGCGCATGGTCGCGTTGCTGATGGAATCCCTTGAATCCCTCGACCCCGCAGGGCCTGACTTCGTGCTCGCCACGCATACCTTTGCCGTGCGCGCCCACCGCACCTACTTCGCCCTCGGCTTTTCGATCGCCGAGACGAAGTGGACCTTCGATTCAGAGATAGCCCGTGACCTCTGGACCGCGGACCACGACCTCCGGGAGCCGCTCACGGACCACGTCCGCTTTCGCAATGGGCGCTGGGAAGTCCACACGCACATCATGCGTCGCGCCCACGGAACGCCCTTCAGTCTCCTGCCGAACGCCAAACCGGTCCTCTCGGAGGTGTGAATGGGACAGCAACGACCCGGCCGCAACGGCTATACTGCCGCCTTACGAACCCCCTGGAGACTCCCATGGCCACGGTCCGCTACATCGTCGAAGACGTCGATACGTCCCTGGATTTCTACGTAGGAATGCTCGGCTTCGCGCTCGAACAGCGCATGGGGCCACCATTCGCGCTGATCTCGAAGGGTGATCTTCGCCTTTGGTTGAGTGGCCCCGGTACGTCCGCTCGGCGGCCGATGCCGGATGGCCGCGAACCGCAACCCGGCGGTTGGAATCGCCTCGTCATCGAAGTCGAGGACATCGCCGCCGTCGTCGAGAAACTTCGCGCTGGGGGCGCCACGTTCCGCAACGACATCATCTCCGGGCCCGGGGGCCAGCAGATCGTCGCGGATGACCCGTCTGGCAATCCCATCGAGATCTTCCAACCAGCCTGAGAACGAAGTTCTGAGTTCTAAAGATGCTGAGTTCTCCGTCCACTCCGATACTCCCCACTCCGTTACTGCGCGGCGCTTACGCGTGCGGCCCCGTGTAAACGAACTCGAACAGAATCCGGTCCGGGGATTCGAACATGACCTGGTAGTAGGTCTCGCCGGGGCTGCTGAATTCCGGGCGGTGGCGCGGTGTCTCGAAGAGCAGAGCCACGCCTTTCCCGCGGAGGTATTGACCCGCCGCGTCCACGTCCGACACGGATTCCGCCCCCACGGCGATATGATTCACGCCCGGCGAGTCGTAGTCGTTCTTCCCCGCGTTCGTCGCCGGCACAAACCAGACGCTTGCGTCGTTGGTCCCGCCCACGCCGAGGACCCCGTCGCCCTCATGCAACGTTGCCCAGCCGAGGAAGCCGAACAGTTCCTTGTAGAAGCCGGTGTTGCTCGGCTGAATCATGAATTCGATGTGGGACAGCTTGGATTTCATGGCGCCATGGCTCCTGAACTTGAATGGAGGTGATGATAGAACATATGTACTATGCCTTCAAGGATCCAACCCACTCGCTCTTGAGGATCCCGTAGTGGACCACGTCCATGCGCCGGCCGCGCAAGATGCGGTCGCTGCGAAGCACACCTTCTCGCTGCATCCCGAGCTTCTCCATCACCCGCCAACTCTGGGTGTTCAACAGGTCCGCCGTCGCGGACACCTTCTCCAGTTCAAACGCGTCGAACGCCCAGCCGATGGCGGCGCGCGCGCCTTCAGCCGTCAGTCCCTTCCCCCAATGGGCCTGTGCAAGCGAGTAGCCGATGCTTGCGACGTTATCCTCCGACCGGACGTGAAGGTCTATCCCGCCGACCGCCAATCCGTTCAGCGTGACCGCCCACAAAGGGTGGGTATCCCAGTTCGACAGAACTGCCCGCGCGACGAATTCTTCGCCGTGCTGAAAGGTGTATGGAAACGGCACGGGCAGGTAGCGCGACCACGCCTCGTCGTTGGCGTACGCAATCGCAGCCTCGACATCGCCGAGCCTCCACGGGCGCAGCACCAATCGCTCCGTCGTTAACGTCACCAGGTCCATCCTATTTTCCTATCTCCTATTTTCTATCTCCTATCGCCAGGCGGTCGTTCTCCGCCCACGCGACATCGTTCAGCGCCATCAACCCTCCTGCGACGAGCGAGTGGCCGCCCAGAATAACCGGTCGAGGCGAACGCGCCGCCGCCTTCGTCAGTTCGCGAAGCCACGGATCGTGAATCGCCTCCCAATGGAACAGATCGCTCTGAAACCGGTCCTCGCGCGAAGGCGTCACGCCCGCATGCGCCTCCAACACGCGCGTATCGAGCACGAGGGCGTCTCCCAGTGCAGCCATGTGTTCGAAGAAGCGCGTAAAGCCGACACTTTCCAACAGGAACCCGAGGGCCGACCGCGGCACGTATCTTTCTGGCGCGGTCGCAAGGCTGCGTTCCTCGCTGTACATGCGCACCCGGCACGCCGTTTCTCGTTCGAGATACTGCCACGTCTGGCTGCCTACGCGCCCCGCCACGACGAGGTGGCCCTGCCGGTCGCAGAGGATGGGCATGAGTCGGCGCACGCGCACGCCCAGATCCCGGACCGGCGCCGCCACTTCGCGAATCTCCGCCGGGAGGGCCTCTTGAAGCCCGAGTACAGCGAGATCGACGGGCGTGTCGAGGTCGAATTGCGTCGCCGTCGTTCGGGGCAGGATGACGGGCGCCAACCCCGCTTCGTCGCGCAGACGGCGAGGGAGGAAGTTGTCGCGCGAAAATTCGCCAGCGTCCTCGATTGCGCTTCCCGGTGTCCAGGCCGTGAGGTCGGAAGAGAAGAAGTTGTTCGTGACGAATCGCCCGTCGCGCGCATCGAGCTGTTCGGCCACCAATCGAAATTCATCGACGCCAAGCAGTGGCACGGAACCTGATCCCATCACCGCTGGCTTTTGCAACCCGTAATGCGCCACGGTCGCTCGCAGCCTCCGGGCGAAGTCAAACGTCTCGCCTGGCGCATCTCGATCCACGAGTACGCCATCGGGCACGCGTGAAAAAGCTTCCGCCTCGTCGGTCGCGAGGATCACGGCTTCGAACCCGGCCACGAGCGCCGCCGCCGCCGTGCGCGTGGCCGCCGCCACCCGCGCTTGGGCAAGAATCCGCTCGGCCTCGCCGCTCCCCGTCCCCCCATGGAAAATGATCAGTACCGGCCGTTCATAAACCACGATCACAGCCTACAACCCGCGCCGTCCGTAGCGCGCGCGTGAGCAAGCGCTGGGATGTTCAGGCTTGCGATTCCCAATCGGGCTGCCATCCCAAGTTCCCGTCGGCCGGGGGTGTCACGATCCAGCACCCCCAACCGCGCACCACCACTTCCGCGTAGACTTCGCGTCACACCCCGGAGGTATCCATGCCCGACCTCGACACGATGAAGCAGACAGTCCAGCAGATGATCGATTCAGTCTCCGAGGACCTTCGGAGCATCAGTTTGAGCATTCACGGGAAACCTGAACTGCGCTTCGAAGAACACCATGCCCACCGGGCACTGACGGACTACCTGGAGGCCAACGGTTTCCACGTCAATCGGGGCGCGTACGACATGCCGACCGCTTTCGAAGCCGTGGCGGGCAGCGGCGGGCCAACGATCGCCGTGATGTGTGAGTACGACGCCCTTCCCGGCATCGGCCATGCTTGCGGACACAACCTCATCGCTATTTCCGGCATCGCCGTTGGCATCGCACTGAAACAGGCGCTGGGCGATGGCAACGGCACCATCGTGGTGCTCGGAAGCCCGGCGGAAGAGGGCGGCGGCGGCAAGATCCGCCTTGCCGAGCGTGGCGCCTTCGCCAACATCGATGCGGCGATGATGCTGCATCCGGCACCCGTTGATTCCGCATGGTTCAATTCCACCGCCACCATGACGTTCGAAGTCGCTTTTCATGGCAAGAACGCTCACGCAGGGGGCATGCCATGGGAAGGTGTGAATGCGATGGACGCGATCGTGATGGCCCATTCGGCCATTGGACTGCTGCGTCAGCAACTGCGCCCGACCGACCGTGTTACCGGGATGATTACCAACGGCGGCCAGGCCGTGAACATCATCCCGGATTATGCGTCGGCGCTCTACGGCATTCGTGTCCGCCGCCAGTCCGAACTGGAGGCTCTCCAGGAGAAGGTGACGAACTGCTTCGAGGCCGCCGCCCTCGCCACCGGCTGTCGGCTCGAACTCACTTCGACCATCGGCTATGCCGACATGCGCGCCAACGAACCGATGGCGCTCGCGTATATGGAGAATTTCGCCGCGCTCGGTGGCAAGACGGTCCCTGCCGAACGCGCGCGCCGGGAGCCAGCCGGCGGGGCGACCGATATGGGCGATGTCAGCTACCTGGTCCCCTCAATCCACCCGAGTTTCGCCATTCCCGTGACCGTGGGAACGGCCAACCACACGGCCGGATTCACCGCCTGTGCGGCCACCGGAGAGGCCCATGAAGCAACCCTCCGCGCGGCCAAGGCGCTGGCGATGACAGCGGTCGAACTATTCGCGAACCCGGACCTGCTCGAGTCCACGCGCGCCGAGTTTGCGAAGATTACGCGTTAGTCGCGGGACCCCCGTTCGCCGTAGACTTGCCCCAGACATTGTCTCCAGGAGGCTCCCCCAAATGCCAGCCCTCGATGGAATGAAAGTTCTCGACCTCACTCAATACGAAGCGGGCACCAGTTGCACGCAGTACCTCGCCTGGTTTGGCGCCAGCGTCGTCAAGGTCGAGCGGCCCGGCATCGGCGACCCGGGTCGCTCCACGGCTGGCACGGGCATGGATTCGCTCTACTTCATGAGCTTCAACCATAACAAGCGCAGTCTCGCACTCGATCTCGCAACGCCCGAGGGCCGCCAGATCTTCCTCGACCTCCTTCCGAAGTTCGATGTCGTCGTCGAGAACTTCACGCTTGGGACGATGGAGAAGCTCGGCCTTGGGTACGAAACACTCAAGGAAGCCCACCCCGGCGTCATCTACGGCACGATAAAGGGCTTCGGTACGCACGGCCCCTACAGCCAGTTCAAGTGCTTCGACATGGTTGCCCAGGCGGCGGGCGGTTCCTTTAGCGTCACCGGTCTGCCGGACGGCCCACCGATGCGCCCTGGGGCGACGTTCGGCGATACCGGTTCTGGCATGCACCTCGCGATGGGTATCCTCGCCGCGTACATCCAGCGCCAAACCACTGGCAAAGGCCAGATGGTCGAAATCGCCATGCAAGAGACGATCGCGAACTTCATGCGCGAACCGATGTCGCAGCGCCAGTACCGGAGCTGGCCCATCGGTCGACGCGGAAATCGCACTGTCTCGCCGACGGACCTCTATCCGTGCGCCCCCGGTGGACCGAACGACTTCATCTTCATCATGGTTGTTACATCGCGAATGTGGGATGCCCTGGTCACGACGATCGACCGCCCGGACCTCGCCGCTGATCCTCGCTTCGATACCGTACGCGATCGTCATGAATACGGGGATGCTCTCCACGCAGAGATAGCGGCCTGGACGAGCGAGCGAACGAAGTTCGAGGCGATGGAGACGCTTGCGGGCGCTGGCGTCCCATGCAGCGCGGTCTATGACACCGCTGACATTTTCACCGACAAGCACCTCCGCGCGCGCAACCAGATCCGCACCTACCAGCACCCGGTCGCGGGCGAAGTGACCATGCAGGCGCCGCCCATCCATCTCAGCGACTCCGACGTCGAGATGGTTCCCGCGCCGCTCCTCGGCCAGCACTCATTCGAGGTGCTCGTGGACGAACTTGGCTTCGACGGAGCGGCCCTCGATGCGCTCGCCGCGAAGGGCATCGTCGGTCCGCCGCCAGCGATGGCGGAGTAAGCGCTTGGAGCGCGCATTCCTCGACGCCTATCCCGCTCTCCGGGACATGGAGGCCGTGCCCCTCTTCGGCGCGCTCGGGTACCGATTCACCGGGGCGGGCGAAGGCTGGGCCGAGGTCACGCTGACCGTCACGCCGAGCGTCCACAACCTCTACGGCATCGTCCACGGCGGCGTTTGGCTGATCGTGGCGGATTCCGCCATGGGCGCCGCCCTCGCCACGCTCGAACCGGCAACGTCTCGCGTCATCACCGCGCAATCGGATTTTCGCTGGCTCCGTCCCCTCGAAGGCGACACGTTGCGCGCCCACGCCCGCGTCCTCCGTCGCGGCCGCACGCTCAGCCACAGCACCTGCGACCTCCTTGACTCCGAAGATCGGTTGGTTGCGCAGGCCAACGGCACTTACGTCGTGCAACCCGCCGCCTCCAGTTCGTAGCCCGGGAGTTTCCGTAGCCCGCGCGTCAGCGAGGGTTCCCGCCCAGGCTCGTGCCACCCTGATGGGGCTGGCTCCGATCCCTTGCCCGCGCGTCAGCAAGGGTTGCACGCCTGCCGAGCGCCTCCCGGTTGTGGCCACCGCTCCCGAGGCGTAGAACCATGCATATCCGCAAACACAGAGCACGCCATGCCCACGACGATCTGGCCCCCCACCCTGAAGCAGCCCGCATTCGCCTCGCAGGGAATGGTCACCTCGAACCATCCCCTCGCTTCTCTCGCAGGCAACGAAATGCTCGTGCGCGGCGGCAACGCGGTCGATGCCGCCATCGCGACGATGTTCGCGCTGACCGTCGTCGAACCGATGATGGTTACGATCTTCGGCGCGGGATTCGTCAACATCCGCCTCGCCGATGGCACTTCCACGGTCATCGACAATTACGTGACCGTTCCCGGCCGCGCGACGCCGGGCATGTTCAAGCCCATCCCTGGCCGCACCGACCACAAAGTCGAGGGCGAGTTCAACGAGACGGGGCACCTCGCGGTCGCCGTCGGCGGGACGCTCCTGGGATGGGCCACCGCCATCGAGAAGTACGGACGACTGAGCCTCGGCGAAGTCATCGAACCAGCTATCCGTTACGCGCGCGGCGGCTTCCGTGTCAGTCCCTACCTTCACGGCATCATCAAGATGGTCGAGGCGGACATCCGCCGCTTCCCCGCGACCGCGGAGGTCTTTCTCCCCAACGACAAGGTCCCGGCGGTGGATGACACCATCTATCGCCGGGACTACGCGAACACCCTCGATCTCATCGGCAAGCACGGCCCGGATTACCTCTACCACGGCCCCTTGGGCAAGGCCGTTGCCGACGACATGGCCGCGAACGGCGGCCTCGTCACCATGGGCGACATTGAGAACTACCGCATCTTCGAACGCCCGCCCGTCCGAGGTACGTATCGCGGATACGAGATCGTGGGGCCGCCGCCGCCATCATCTGGTCCGCTCCACATCATCCAGATGCTCAACATCTTCGAAGGCTTCGACATCGCCGGAATGGGCTTCGGCACCGAGGAGAGCGTCCACCTCTGGTCCGAGGTGATGAAGGTCGCGTTCGCCGACCGATTCAAGTACGTCGCCGACCCCGAATCCACCGATGTTCCGGTGGATTGGCTCACCTCGAAGGCGTATTCCGACGAACGCCGCGCCGACCTCGACCTGAAGCGCGCGAAGCAATACGCACCAGGCATCCCGTCGGCTTCGAAGGTCGAGTCCACCACCCATTGCTGCGCTATCGACCGCTGGGGCAACATCGTCGCGACGACCAACACCCTGCACATGGCCTTCGGATCGAAGGTAACCGTCCCGGGCACGGGGATGCTCCTCAACGACTGCATGGAGCTGATGGACCCCAACCCGGGGCGGACGAACTCCATCGCCCCCGGCAAACGAGTGCTTTCTTCGATGTCGCCCATGATAGTGCTGAAGGACGGCGAACCGTTTATGACGCTGGGCACGCCGGGCGGGCTCAAGATCTTCGGCGCCGTGGCACAGGCGATCGTGAACGTCATCGATCACAAGATGCCGCTGCAGACTGCCTTCGAAGCGCCTCGTATGTGGGATCGCGGCGAAATCCTGGAACTTGAGCGCGGCTTCAACCTCGAGTCGATTACGCCCGGACTCGCAGCCCGCGGCCACGTCATGGAGACGCCGTTGAAGGTAGCCGGCGGCATGAACGGCATCCTGCGCCACCCGGATGGCCGCCTCGAAGGCGCTGCCTGTTGGCGCGCGGATGGCGCACCCATGGGCTATTCCGGCGGCGATGCCCTCGTCGAAGCCGATGCCAGCAAAGCGATGTGGACGTGGTAGCTTGACCACCGCTCCCCACTACTAGCTAATAGCCAACAGCTAACAGCCAGTGCGGGGCGGGCGATTGGGGGATAGGCATCATGGGACGACTCGACGGCAAGGTTGCGGTCATCACGGGCGGCGCGAGCGGTATCGGCGCGGCGACAACTCGCCTCTTTGTGCGCGAGGGGGCAAAGGTGCTCATCGCGGACCTTCAGGAGGGCGTGGGGGCTTCGCTCGCCGCCGAACTGGGCGCGAATGCCTCCTCCATCCGCTGCAACGTCGCCAAGGAAGACGATGTGGCTGCCGCCATCGCAATGGCGGTCGAGACCTGGGGACGGCTCGATATTCTCTACAACAACGCCGGCTTCGGCGGTGCCTCGGGGCCCATCGAGACCACTTCCGTCGAAGAGTACGACATGACCATGGACGTGCTCCTGAAGAGCGTTTTTCTTGGCACGAAGCACGCCGCGCCCATCATGAAGGCGCAGGGTTCCGGCAGTATCGTCAACACCGCGAGCGTTTGCGCGTTCGAGGCGGGAATCGGTAACCAGCTCTATAGCGTCGCCAAGGCCGCCGTCGTGATGATGACCAAGACCGCCGCGCTGGAGATGGCGGAATACGGAGTACGCGTCAACGCCGTCTGCCCGGGCTATATCGCCACCCCCCTCGCCGCCGGCCGACCCATCTCCACCGCAGAACCAGAGCGCGTTCAGTTAGCGCTCGATCGGTTACGCGCCTCGAACCAGGACAACCAGCCACTCGCGCGCTCCGGCGAGCCGGAAGACATCGCCCACATGGTGCTCTTCCTTGCCAGCGACGAATCCACATGGGTGACCGGGCAGGCGATGGTCGTCGATGGCGGACTCCTCGCCGGGCGCCCCTGGCGCAAGCTCGGCCCGTGGATGACCGAACACCGCGATATCCGCATATATCGCCCGGAGTAGCCAGGTGGTCGAGCTCTACCACGAGATCGAGCCGCACGAACACGGGTTTCTCGATGTTGGCGACGGCAACCAGATCTATTGGGAAACGTGCGG
Organism: Dehalococcoidia bacterium; assembly: GCA_034437915.1. Taxonomy (GTDB): domain Bacteria; phylum Chloroflexota; class Dehalococcoidia; order Tepidiformales; family Tepidiformaceae; genus JACRBT01. The sequence goes on from DAOTTM010000036.1 coordinate 46,210, forward strand.
CAACCCGGCGGGCAAGCCGGCGGTCGTCCTCCACGGCGGACCCGGCTCGGGCTGCACCCCCTGGCACCGCCGCCTCTTCGACCCCAAAGCGTATCGCATGGTCCTCTTCGACCAGCGGAACGGCGGACGGAGCACTCCGACCGCCAGTGCCTTCGAAACGAATCTTGCCACCAACACCACCGTCCACCTCGTAGCCGATATCGAACGTCTGCGAGCGCACCTCGGCATCGAGCGCTGGATGGTGCTCGGCGGCTCGCGGGGCAGCACGCTCGCCCTTGCCTACGCCGAAGCGTACCCGCAACGCGTCACGGAGATCATCCTCTTCGGCGTTACGACGGGGCGACACTCCGAGATTGACTGGCTCTTTCGCGACGGCCTCGGCGCCTACTTCCCTGAACAGTGGGAACGCCGCCGGAACGCGTTACCCGCCGCCGACCGCCAAGGTGATATTGTTGCCGCGTATCACCGTCTGCTGAATGATCCCAACGCCTCCGCTCGCCAGCACGCGGCCGAGGCCTGGTGCCTCTGGGAATCCGCGACTCCGGACTGGCCGCCTTCAACGAATCTCGCCCCGCGCTTTGAAGACCCCGAGTTCTCCTCCGCCTTCGCCCGCATCGTCACGCACTACATGCACCACAGCCTTTTCCTCGAAGATGGCATCCTCCTCCGCAACGCCCAGTTCCTCGCCGATATCCCCGGCATCCTCATCCACGGCCGTTTCGACCTCGGCAGCCCCCCTCGGGAACGCGTGGGAACTCCGCAAAGCCTGGCCCGGCGCCGAACTCGTCGTCGTGGAGAACGCCGGCCACGCCGCGAACACTCCAACCTTCGCCCAGGAACTGGTCCGCACCACTGACCGCTTCGCCAAGACGTGACCGATCCCACGGTATCAAAGCCGCGCACGTCAGTAAGCGGTGCGATGCCAGACCACGAACAATCGGTCGACATGCGACCGATCCGCACAGCGTCCTCTACAGCCTCAACGCCACCACGTTCCACGTTGGCACCGGCCGCGCGAGTCCCTTGAGGTCGAGTTCGCCCATCGATTCGACCTCGGCGCGCCCTTCGATGATCGTGGCGACGCGTTGGTTGACGAGGATCTCGCCACCGCGCGCCTCCGAGCAGAGCCGCGCCGCCAGGTTCGTCACTGTGCCAATCGGTGCGTAATCGAACCGCCCGGGGAAGCCGATTCGCCCACACGTTGCGTAACCCACCGCAACGCCCACGCCGAAATCCAGCTGATGGCCGCGCTTGCGCCACTCAACGACAAGGGCGTGGGCGCGTTCCCGCATCTCGACCGCCATGCGCACAGCCTGCCACGCCGGGTCGTCGATCGGCACGGGGTCGTTGAAGAACACCATCATACCGTCGCCGGAGAACTGTTCGAGCGTGCCACCGTATTCGAAGATCAGTGGCCCCAGCGCCCCATGATACTCGTTGAGCACCGCCATCACGTCCTCTGGCTCGGTTGTTTCCGCGAACGCGGTGAAGCCGCGCATGTCGCAGAACACCACCGTGATCTCCCGGCGGTGGCTCTTCAGGAGGTCGTCGCCGCCGGACAGTACGATGTCCGCCAGCTGGGGCGGCAGGAAGCGCCGCAGTTCGTTCAGCCGCTCGACCTCTCCCACCTTCTCCGCCACGCGTGCCTCGAGCTGGGAGTTCCAGGCGCGAAGCTCTTCCGCCTGACGGGAGACAGTCGCGAGCAGCGCCTTCTCCTTGTCGTGCAAGCGTTTCTTCTCGATGCAGGCGCCGATTCGCGCCTTGAGCAATACCGGGTCGAACGGCTTCGGCAGGTAGTCTTCCGCGCCCTGCTCGATGCAGCGTACGATGCTCTCCACCTGGTCCAACGCGGAAATCATAATCACCGGGATGTCGCGCAGCGCGGGGATACCGCGCCGCTGTTCGAGCACCGCGTAGCCGTCCATCTCCGGCATCATCACGTCCAGCAACATCAGGTCGAAACGCTCCGAAGCGAGCATCGCCAGGGCCCGGACGCCGTTCGCCGCTTCCCGCGTGCGGTATCCAAGCCGCGCCAATCGCCGAACCAGCACCTCGCGGTTTGCGTCGTCGTCATCGACGACGAGGATCGTGTCGATATCGTCTTCCGCGTCGGCCCTTGGAGCGCTCCCGGAGGTCTCGATCGTCGCAGCCGGGGCGCTCGCCGGGTTTCGCAGCCCATCCACCAGGCCGCGCAACCGGCCCGTGGCGGAAACGAGTCTCTCGATATCCGATGCTTGTGAGGCGTCCGCGTCCGCCCCAAGTCCGCTTGTCGTGTCTTCGAGCTCTAATACGAGGCGGTGCAAGTCCGCGATGCTGCCACTATCGGAATCAATAACACCGGCGATCACCGCCAATATCTGGCGCGCGACTTCCCGCACGGCATTGAGCCGTACACCGAGCGGACTCGCTGCATCGACGTCGTCCAGGAGCAGCTCCGAGTACCCGACGAGGTGATTGATGGGCGTGCGAAGTTCGTGCCGTAACTCTCTTGCGGCGGATTCAGTAGTCATGATCGGTCGCGCTCGCTTCTCGTGTTGCCGTGAATCATACGCCTGCACCGCGCCAGCGGCCGGGCGGGCGGATGGCAAGCATGCAGGCGACGGCGACAACGTTCATCGCGACGCCCATGAGGATGGGGAGAGTATAGCTGTCGCGCGCGTCGTAGATCGCGCCCGCGAGCGTCGGCCCGATGAGCGCTCCAACCCCCGCTCCCGTGTAGAGCAGCCCGATAATGCCGCCAGCGTTCCGGGCGCCAAAATAGTCCGTGGCGAGCGCGGGCAAGAGCGCAACGAAGCCGCCATAGGCCGTACCGAACACGAGCGCGAAGATCACCAGGGACCACGGTTCGGTAGCTCCCAGCCAGGCGAAGAGGGAGGCGCCCATCACCGCGAAGGCTGCTCCGAGCGCTACCCGTCGCCCAATGCGATCGGCAGACCCGCCCAGGACGAGCCTGCCCACTGTGCTCCCGATGCCGATGCAGCCCACCAGCAGCACGCCGAAGGCTTCCGAGAACCCGTGATCGCGGGCGTATGGGGCAAGGTGGGCGAACGGGATAAAGATCCCAAGGCTGGTTGCGAGGCAGGCGGCATAGAGCAGCCAGAACGGCCGCGAATGCAGTGCTTCCCGCACTGATGAGCCATGGGCGACAGCTTCCGCGGGCGGGCGAAGAGCGCCGTCAGGGAGAAGGCCGCGCACATCGGGAGAGTGTTCAAGCGTCAGGGCGGCCGGAATTCCGACGACCAGGGTCACGACTCCGAACCCGGCGTATGCGACGCGCCAACCCCAGAGGTCGATCATGGCCGCCGCGAGGAGGGGCATCACCAGCGTCCCCGCGCCGATACCCGAAACCGCGATGCCCGAGGCGAAGCCACGCCTGCGCGTGAACCAGCGCTGCACCGCACCAACCGCGGGCACATAACAGAGGCCAACGCCGAAGCCAACGAAGAGGCTGTACGTGACATAGATCTGCCAGAGTTCCTGGGCGGCGCTTGCGAGAAACAGCCCGCTGGCGACGAGCATCACGCCGGCACACACGATGCGGCGGGGGCCAACGCGGTCGGCGACCGGACCGCTCGCGGCGCCAAGGACGAAGTAGAGGAAGCCCGTAATGGCGAACACGAGCGCCACGTCACCACGCGTTGCGTTGAACTCATCGCGGAGCGAATGGAAGAACGCAGCGAAGGAATACGCGACGCCGAATCCGACGAAAAGGACCGCAGCAGCAGCGCCCACCACCACCCAACCGTGGAAAATCGTGGGCCGGGGCCGCGAGTTGTTCATGCGGGGATTCTAGCCCACCGAGCTTCTACGACGGGTTGGACCCTCACGGCACAATTCCAAGTCCCACGATCTTTTCCATGAGCCGCGGGAACTCGATGGGCTTCACGTCATAGTCGTTGCAGCCAACCTCCATCGCGCGTTCACGGTCGCCGTCCATCGCATGCGCGGTCAGCGCGATCACGGGGATGGTCGCCGTCTCTGCAACCGCCCGGATCCGCTTCGTCGCCTCCCAGCCATCGATCTTCGGCAGGCTCATGTCCATGAGGATGAGGTCCGGGAGCTCGCTCAGTGCCATCGCCACGCCGTGTTCGCCGTCGAACGCCATCACCACCACATACCCTCGCCGCTCCAGCCGCCGTGAAAGCATGTCCCGGTTCATTTCGTTGTCTTCGACCAACAGGATCTTCGGCGGCACGCTGTTCTCCTTGGCGGTTCGGTCGTCGGGAAGTCTACAGTTGGCACAGGGTATCGTGTGCGAGTTGTATAAGCGTCGCTACCGTGATGCGCCATGACGGGCGGCGCATCAATCTGGTAGAATCGCATCATGCGCACCACGCTGAATCTCGACGAAGATATCCTTGAGGCTGCCCGCAGCCTGGCCGAGGCGCTGCACATTCCCCTCGGCCAGGCCGTGTCCACCCTTGTGCGGCGCGGCATGAAGCCGATTCGTCTGCGGATTGCTGACGACGGACTGCCTGTAATCGATATTCCGGACGACTTTCCGGTTATCACTGATGAAGATGTCGCGCGAGCCCTCGCAGACTTTCCATGATGCGAAATAGCGGCGGGCGCATCAACCGCGTATAATCGCATCATGCGCACGACGTTGACACTGGATGAGGACGTGCTTGAGGAGGCCCGTGAACTCGCCGAGGCCGAGCACATTCCGCTCGGTCGGGCGGTATCGACATTGGCTCGACGTGGCATGAAACCGCTGGGTCTGCGGATGTCAGGCGCGGGTATCCTCGTCTTCGACACTCCCGACGACTTCCCCATCGTTACCAACGAAGATATTGCGCGCATCCTCGCAGAGTTCCCCTGATGGTCGTCAGGCTGTTGGACGTCAACGTCCTTGTCGCACTCATCTATCCCCGTCAGCAATTCCACCGGACCGCCCAGGCGTGGTTTGCCGGTGTTGGCACAGACGGTTGGGCTACCTGTCCGATCACGCAACTCGGTGCAGTGCGCGTATTGTCCACGCGGAGTGTTTCGCAAGGCGCTCTCAATATATCGACGGCCACAGTCGGCTTGGACCGAATCCTGACAGAGGGAATGCACGTATGGTGGCCCGCTGATATCGACCTTGTGAGCCCACCCTTCAGGGAGAGCCTTGATCACATACAAGGCCCTGGCCAGCTCACGGATCGATACTTGCTTGCGCTCGCCGCAAAGCACGATGGCATCCTCGCGACCTTCGACCGCTCGATCGGCGCAACCTTGCCCGCCAACTCCTCGCTCCTGCCCCACCTTGAGGTCATCTCGCTGTAGTCTCGCGCTCATGCGTTCGTCTCCGCCGCGACAACGTCGCGCGGCAGCGCGATCGTGAAGGTCGAACCGGCGCCCGGCGTGCTCTCCACCGTGATATCGCCGCCCCCAATCAGTCGGCAGAGTCTCCGGTTCGAACTCACGACGGCGCGCCCCCACCCGCCGTCACGCCAGCGAGCAGGCCGCGCACTTCGCGCAGCAGTTCGTCGCGGCTGAGCGCGCCCTTCTGGAGGATGCGTTCTACACCGCCGTTGAGCGCGGCCTGGTCGGAGTCGGTCAGGTTCTTTGCCGTCAAGACGACCACGGGGATGGCGCGCCAGGCCTCGTTTGCGCGCAGCTCGGCGACCACGCCGAAGCCATCGAGCACGGGCATCAGCAGGTCCAGGACGATGAGCGCGGGGACATGCGCCGCCACGCGCTCCAGGGCCTCGCGACCGTCTGACGCTTCGTCCACCGCCCAGCCGTCGCGTTCGAGCTGACGGCGCAACATCTCGCGCGCGGCGGGGTCGTCATCGACCACGAGCACGCGGCCACCGGGCACGCGCGTCTGTTCGCGCAACAGCGTCGTCAGGCGCTCACGGTCGATCGGCTTGGTCATGAATGCGGCCGCGCCGAGCGTGAACCCGAGGTTCGTATCGTCCAGCATCGTCAACACGAAGACCGGGATCGATGCCAACGTGGGGTCGGATTTGAGCGCGGAGAGCACCTGCCAGCCGTCCATGCCCGGCATGAGCACGTCCAGCGTGATCGCCGCCGGGCGCGGCTCGGATTGCGCGCGGCGCAATCCCGCTTCGCCCCCGGACGCCGTCTCCACGCGATACCCCTCGCGCTCGAGCATGCGGGTCAACAGGTCCCGCGCGTTGGCTTCATCATCAATCACAAGCACGAGCGGACCCGTCGAAGGACGAGGGACGAGGGACGAGGGACTTGACGCGGAATCGGGCTCGGCCACTTCGGTCACTTCGACGGGGAGGGTGATCGTGAACGTCGAACCGACGCCCGGTGTGCTCTCGACCGTGATGTCGCCGCCCATCAAGCGGCAGAACGAGCGGCTGATCGCCAGCCCCAGCCCCGTCCCCCCGTACTGTCGCGTCGTCGAAGCATCCGCCTGCGTGAACGCCTCGAACAGCCGCCCCATCTGCTCGTCCGTCATCCCGATGCCCGTATCCGTGACGGAGAAAAGGACTTGGGACTTAGGACTCAGGGCTTGGTCGGCAGCACTCAGTCCTAAGTCCTTAGTCCTTAGTCCTTCGACCCGCAGCGTGACCGTTCCATGATCCGTGAACTTGGCAGCATTCGAAATCAAGTTAAACAGCGCCTGGCGGACCTTCGTTTGGTCCGCGCGCATACGGCCGATGTCCGGGGCGCACTCGATCACGAACTGGTTCTCGTTCTTCGCCAGCAGCGGGCGGACGATGGGCTCGGCTTCGCGCACGAGCTGGGCGATATCGAACTCCTCCAGGAAGAGCGTCATGCGCCCGGCCTCGATCTTCGAGAGGTCGAGGATGTCGTTGATGAGCGTGAGCAGGTGGTGCGCGGAGGTCAGGATGCGTTGGAGGTCCGGGATGGGGGCGTCGTCGCCCACGTCCTCGGCCTCTTCGATGAGCATCTCGGAGTAGCCGATGATCGCGTTCAGGGGCGTGCGCAGTTCGTGGCTCATGTTCGCCATGAACTCGCTCTTGTGGCGGCTTGCCTCCTCCAGTGTCTTGTTGAGCTCGCCCAGCTCTTCTGTTTTCACTTGCAGTTCGCGGAACAGCCGCGCGTTCTCGATCGCGATGACGGCCTGGTCGGCGAAGGTCTGGAGGAGACGGGTGTCGCGGTCAGAGAACTGGTGCTCGCTCATCCAGGCGACCTCGATCACCCCGATGCCCTCGCCATCGCGGACAAGCGGAACCATCAG
>DAOTTM010000037.1:0-25105 GCA_034437915.1 Dehalococcoidia bacterium
TGTCATCCAGGTGAAGAGCCGAAATCGATCTGGCGAAACCGAGGATTCGGCGTCTCGCGCTGAGAGCTGGTGCCGCAAGGAAGCGAGGACGGGACTGAGCCAAGGCAGAGGCACCCTCCGCACGATAGCGAAAGATCAAATCCGTGTTAGGTCGCTTCGTGGGTTCGAGCGGACGCTTCCGTTGGCGGACGATTGGCCGATCGTGGTCGTGCTCGACCATCCCGCGATACCCAAAATAAGCCTTGCGCCAGAGAAAGACGCGCTGTTCATTTCCCTCAATGATTGGTTGGGTTTGCACCAAATGATCCGCTCGACCATTGGCATTATCGATTACGTTAGGCGAGCCTTGGCGTCCGGAATTGACGTTCTCCTAGGCGAAGAGTCGCAACGGTACGAGCAACTGGCCGCCGCCGATGCGAAGTGGGCAGGAGAGATTCCAACTGGGGTCCCCGCCCTGCCGTACAGTCCACTCGGGCCAAGCGAGCGTTTGGCTGCCGCGTTCTTCGATGAGCTGATCGAGAAGGTGGCCGATCCGAACGGTTCGACAGGATGGCACCCGGAGGATTACCTGCGGATAGTGGAGCAACTCGATCAGGTTGCAATCTTGATGCGCGTGCACGTTGGCGAAAAGATGATCGCCGCATTCGGTTCAATGGTCGAAGCTCGTTCGATTAAAAGTTTTTGGGTTGGTGATCGAGAATCGGGCGCACGATTGTGCTTCCTGTACGACTACTTCGACGCAGAATTCCACGGACAGGATGGGGAGCATTTCGAAAATTGGATCCGTTACTACGGGCTCTTCCGTCATCATCAAGCGGTGGACGCCGGTGCGGATCCAGAAATTCCCACCCTTGCTGTTGGCGTGCTGCACAGCCCAGCGAACGGGAGCCGCAACGTGTACGTATTCCTGCAAGGCCTTAACCAGCCCCAGTTGCCTGCGGACGTAACGGCCTTCTGCGAGGCTCAGTTCGGTATCCTCACGGGCGATGCCGTGATTGCGCCCCGAATCCAGCAGTGCTGAGCAGGCGCAAGGAGCTGAAAGTACCGGAGGAAACGTCTTCGCGGGCATCCCTCGCCGGACTCAATCGAGGCGGGGCATCTCTTCGACGGGGATGAGGACGCGGATGCTTCTCGCGGTCCACGGCTCGCGTGCGATGGCGCCGAGCTTCTCCAGGCGGAGGATCATGTCGTGGACGGTGGGAGGGGTGGTGCCGAAGTGGAGCTGCAAATCGTATTCCGCGGGCGGGCGGCCGTTCACTTTCGTGTAGTAATGGATGAACGCGACGTATTGGCCCTGGAGTTTGGTCCAGCGTGGCATGGGCGGTCCCGGACGTGAGGTATTCGGAGTGTACCGAGTGTAGCGGCGCTTGGGGAGTTGCGAACGATGTCGGGGCACGGGGTTCGGACGCCTGACCATCCCAGCGCTTGCTTTCGCGCGCGCCACGGACCGTGAGTGCGGGGGAGCCTCCGCGGGAACTGACGCGTCCGGCATGGCGGGTGTACTGTACAGCGCGATGCTGGTGCGCCCGCCACGGTCGGCGCGGCGCACACCGGTTCATCGAATCAGTGGAGGTGCAGCGTGAAGGTTCTTGTACTTGGCGGGGCGGGGTTCATCGGGCCGCGGGTGATGCGCAAACTCCTGGAACGCGGACACGACGTTGCCTGCATGGATCTCAACACCAACGCGCCCACACTGGCGCCGGTGCGGGACAAGGCGCAGGTCCTGCGGGGCGATGTCACGCTCATGGACGACGTTGTGCGCGTTATGTTGGAGACAAAGCCTGACCGGGTCCTCAACCTCGCCTACCTGCTCGGCTCGGGCGATGAAGACCCGCATTTCGGCGTCCGTGTGAACGTCATGGGCATGGACAATTGCTTCGAAGCGGCGCGGCTCTGCGGTGTCCGGCGCGTCACCTATGCGAGCTCGCTCGCGGTCTACGGACTCCAGAAGCACTTCGGCGAACGCATGTTGACAGAGGACGACCTGCGCCACGGCACCGGCGTCTACGCCGTCTCCAAGATCTTCAACGAGCACCAGGCCGAGTGGTACAACAAAGCCTACGGCATGGCGATCACGGGCGTGCGGCCGGCCAACGTGACCGGTCCCGACAAGGTCCGCGGCTCCATCGACCACGTCCGCTGCGTGACCCTGCCCGCGCGCGGTGAACCGGTGAGTTTTCGGTACCGCGACATGATGTGGCTCCCCATCCACGTGGAGGACACGGCGGAAATCTTCACGCGTGTGACGCTCGCGGAGACGACGCGCCACGCCGTCTACAACTCGGGCGGCGAAAGCATCGGCATCGCCGGCATCGCTGCGATCGTGCGAGGCTACCTCCCGGATGCCCAGATAGAGTTCGAGCACGACGAGGGCGGCTTCGAGCGCTCTGGCAACTACCTGATGGACAACAGCCGCCTGCGCGAGGAATTCGAAATCACGCTCGCGCCGTACCGTGACCGGGTGCTGGAGATCATCAACGACGTGCGCCGGGAAGCGGGGCTGCCGCTCGTGAGAGGGTAGACGTTCGCGGCCGCATCGAACGGGAAACGCGCGAGGTTCGGGCGATTGCCCGGATGGCGGCGCTCCGGCGCCTGCAACTACCTGTCGAGGCGCCCGGCCTGAAAGGTGGTCAGGTGCTTCTCATAGCTTCCCGCCACCGTCCCAACACGGAGCGGTGCATCCACCACCTCGAAGCGATCCTCGGATTCGATCCAGCGATGAAGCAGGCGGGCACGCGGACGGCCGCCCGCGACGCCGAGGATCTCGAAGATCTCAGCGACGGCGCGACGCTCCGGTTGCATCCAGTATCCGACGCTCCTGATATAGACCATCAAGTCTATCCGTGCCGCGAGTTCGTCTGATACATCGTTATCCCTGGTGATGACCCGAAAGGCCTCCTCCAGGCTCCCGGCATGGAGCGCGGTGACGAGGGAGAAATTAGCGTCTCGCAGCGCCGCGAACATTGTTCGCACCTCCTCCCCCCAGAGGTAGTCATCGAAGCCAGTGTCCGCGATCTCGGACGCCAAGAGGTAGCCCCCATCGGGAGATGGTGGGATACCCAGTTGTGGTCCCTTCGCCCGTGACAGGAGGTGAATCGAGGTCTGTGGAGGAACATATTCCAATGTCGCCCGCATCGTGGTGGTTTTCCCGGCCATGCGCGGGACGGCGACAAATAGCAACGAACGGCGTTCTTCAGCGGCGACTGCAAGGGTCGCGGCCATCTCCGGCGAAATTGTGCGATTGCCGACGAGATCGCCCAGCGTGAGTTCAACCATCGTCGTTTGTCCAGTCGGTAGTAGTCCCCAGTCCGAGATCCGATTCCTATTCTACTCTGGCGGGCACAATCACGACGGCCGGCTTGTGCTGATCCCTTCGATGCTCCCGGCGATTTTGGAGACGCGTTCCGCGAGCCCCCGCCCGTTCCATCTGGCTCCAGCAGGCCGGGCGAACAAGCTCCGCCTCGCGGCGTGACTCAGGGCAGGGACGGTCGTGCCTACGAATTGCGTGAGGCGCGATACCCCATGGGGGTTTGCTGGTAGACTGCGGGCGTTGGCACGGGACGAGCGCTGCTGAGTATGGAGGTCATCGGGTGAACGAAGAGAATAGCCAGGCAGCGTTGGATGCTGCGGAGCGGGCGCGCATCCAGCGCCGTACCATTCGCACGTTGCTGGCGAGCCAGGTTTGCGGCGGAATCGGGCTCGTTTCCAGCATCTCCGTGACCGTGCTCCTCGCGAACGACCTCACGGGCAGCAAGACGATCGCCGGCCTGACGGCAGCGAGCCTCTCGGTCGGGAGCGCGGCGGCGGCCTTCCCGCTGGCCAAACTGATGTCGCGTTCGGGGCGGCGACCGGGATTGCTGACGGGGTATTCCATTGGCGCGCTGGGCACATTTCTCGCGGCCATCGCGGCGATGACGGGGTTCTACCCGCTCCTCCCGATCGCGATGCTCGCCGCGGGGGCAGCGAACGCCTCGAACCTCGCCACGCGCTATGCCGCCGCTGACCTTGCGCCGGACGACCGCCGCGCGAGCACGATCGGGACCATCGTCTGGGCGAGCACAATCGGTTCTGGCTTCGGTTCGCTGCTTTCGCTCTCCGTTATCGACCCCGCCGGGCAGCGGCTGGGTCTGGCGGAATACGCGGGCGCCTACGTGGTCGGTGGCGTCTTGCTGCTCTGCGCGGCGGCCATCATCGCTATCCGCCTTCGACCCGACCCACTCGTCGTGGCGGGGGGCATTCGCACGGCGTTGCAGCCAAAACTGCCGTTTACGAAGTCGATGGGACTCATCTTCGGACACCCCCAGGCACGCGTGGCGGTGCTGGCGATGGCACTCAGCCAGGCCGTGATGGTCGGGGTCATGACGCTCACACCGCTGCACATGAAGGAAGGCCACCAGAGCGGTACGGCCATCAGCGTGATGCTGTTCAGCCACATCATGGGGATGTACCTGTTCTCGCCCTTCGTTGGCATTCTCGCAGACCGCGTCGGACGGTACCCGATGCTCATCGGCGCGGGCGTGCTTTGCGTGATCGGCGCCGCGAGTGCGGGATTGACACCGCCGGGAGGATTCTTCGGCTTAACGTTTGGGCTATCGACGATAGGGCTGGCGTGGAGCTTCGGCATCATCTCAGCCAGCGGCCTGCTCACGGAGTCGTTCTCCGTGGAACACCGGGCGAGCGTGCAAGGCGCCGGCGACCTCTGCATGACCGCGTGCGGGGCGCTCGCCGGGGTATCGGCGGGCGCCATCGTTTCCGCACGCAGCTATGCCGACCTCAACGCGGGCGCGGCGGGGGTCGGGGTCATCCTTATCGTTATCGTGGCCGTCTCGATTCTCCTTCGACGTGGCGAGCAGGTCGCTCCCCCGGTTGAAGTGACAATCCAGGCCTGACGAGGCGATGGGCGGCTCGCGAAGGCTGAGCGGTGGGGTGGTGACATCGTGGGCCGCCTGGCTGGGCGCGGGGGCCGTCCTCGGCCTGGTTTTCTGTGCCGTCTGGTGGGCGCTCGTTGCGAACGAGTTCGTATCGTCGGACCACGTCGAAGAGCTCGTCATCCCGGCGGGCACCGCGGATGCTATCGCGAGCGGCCGGCCATTCGTGTTCGTGGCGGACAGGTTCGCCGTGGCGCCCGGGAGTCGCCTGAGGGTGGTGAACCACGATTCCGCCCCGCACAGCGTTGGCGATGCGTTCATCCCGGCGGGTGCGACGGCGGATATCGAAGCGGGCGAATCCGGGCAACTGGTGTGCACGGTCCACCCGGCGGGGCGCCTCGACATCACGGTCGTCAGCCGTCCCCCGCTCGGAGGAATGGCCGTGCTCGTGCTGTTGCTTTCGCTCGCGACGGGAACGGTGGGCTGGGTGCTGCGCACGAGCGGATGACCGCGTCGGTCTGGCGGGGGTGGTGGGCGATACTGGACTCGAACCAGTGACCTCGTCGGTGTGAACGACGCGCTCTAACCAACTGAGCTAATCGCCCGCGCGAACCACCAGTCTAGGCTGGGCCGCTCCGGGGTTCAACCGGAAGGAACCATCGCTTGACGGTCGGCGTTATGCTCTATGAGCGCCCCGGAAAGTAGAGGTGTGCCCATGAGCGTCCTGGGCCACGAAACAGGCGCGACGATCCCCGTCGAAACCGACGACTGGCTCAGTGAATGCCGCGAACCGAGTGCCGGCGAGTTCCCGGTGTTGCAGCGGCGAGCGGTGGGCCAAGAAGACCGTGAGATCATGGAAGCGCTCGGGCTGACGTTTCCGGCGCTGCGTTCTCGTCTGCGCCGATTCAGCGACCGCACTGGCCTCGGGCACTTCCGGCTCGTGGCCTGGTGCCAACGCCACTCCGTCTGTTGCCTGGGGATGGCCGCGTAACTCTCTGTAAAACGTGATGGGCACGGCGCAGTTTAGTGCTGTACGTCGGTCATATCGCGTTGCAGGGTGGATTGAGACGAAAGTCACTCATGTTCCAAAGGAGGACCCATGAAACGAATCTTAGTCATTGCCATCGGTGCTTCGCTTTCCGTCGCGGCTTTCGGCGCGTATGCATCAGCACAGCTCGGCGAATCGCCGTCCCAGTCAAAGTCGGTCCCCGGTCCCGCAATTGGCCCCTCGGGTCAGACCGGCGATCTCCACTATTTCGAAAACCCGGCGAAAGAATTCGACGGCACTTCGGAAAAGTTCGGTCCATACCGCCTGCTCCCTCTCGGCACCAAATTCATCCCGAGAGCCTACCCGGACGACAAGGCGCCGCGCGATTTCAGCGAAACCAAGGACTCGGTGCTACTGTCGGCATCGAAGGCACACGTGCTTCGTCCCACCGGATTTGTTGAAACGAACCTCTCAGGGACCCTTCGCAACGGAGCACCGATAGTCCTCTCGGCCACGTGGATATCTGGTAAGCGGACGGTCACCGTGGCGTCCGCGCCAGTGCAACAATGGGCGCTACCCATTGACGTCTACCTGCACTTCCCAGACAGCCTCATTGCCGTTAAGCCCGTGATGATCGGAGGTTGGCCCGGCATCGTGACCCGGCCGACATCCGGACCCGTCGCTGGAATAGGTAGCGTACAAATCTGGCTGGACGGAATTGAAGTCGTATTCACCTCTGCTGACCTCAATCGGGACGAGGTGACTGCCATCGCCGAGGCGGTAGTCACAGAAGCGAAGCGAGGCCGACCGTGAAACAACGTTTGTTGGGGCTATTCAGCGCGCTGTTGGTCATCGGCCTCTTTGGCGGGACGGCCTTCTGGCACTCTCGTGGGGCTTCCGCGGGATCGCCTGGTTGAGGCCTGGGTGAGCTCAGCGCCTCTCACAAAGGCGCTGAGCGCACGCCTTTCCAGCAGAACCAGCCGCTCTTTGCTAAGCTCTGGGCGTGGCTGGACCGATCGATTTCGCCGACGCCGAACGCATGCTCCTCGAAGCGGAGTTCGAGAGCGTGAAGACGCTCTGGTCGTCGTCGAACTACGTCTTCCTCGCCCAGATGTGCGGCGGGGACGGGCAGAATTTCGCCGCGATCTACAAGCCGCACAAGGGCGAGTCGCCGCTCTGGGACTTCCCCGATGGGCTCTACCAGCGGGAGGCGGCAGCGTACCAGCTCGCGCAACTGCTGGGCTGGCCGTTCATCCCGCCGACGGTCATCCGCGATGGCCCCCACGGCATCGGCTCCGTGCAGGTGTACATCCCCCATGACGAGCGGTCGAGCTTCTTCGAACAGCGCGAGACGCCGGGCCTCGTACCCCAACTCAAGCGCATGGCCGTCTTCGACTATGTCGCCAACAACGCCGACCGCAAGGGCGGGCACTGCCTGCTGGACGAGACGGGCCGCGTCTGGGGCATCGACCACGGCCTCTGCTTCCACTACCAGTACAAGATGCGCACGGTCATCTGGGATTGGGCCGACACGGCGATCAAGAAGTCGTGGCTGGGTGACATTGAAACGGCAGCGCTGGCGATCGTGGCAAAAGACGAGGCCGCGGGTCCGTTGCTCGGGCTGATTTCGGAAGATGAAGCGGAAGCGCTGGTAGGCCGTGTGGAAACGTTGATGACCACGAAGAAGTACCCGAAGCCGGGGCCGCATCGGAGCTATCCCTGGCCGCTGGTTTAGGCCCTCACCCCCCGGCCCCCTCTCCCGACTTTCCGGGCGAGGGGGAGCAAGAGGCGCGTAGAATGTGGGCCGGAGGTGGCGAGTGAACACGGTGAAGATTGGCAATGTGGAGATTACGGCGCTACAGGACAGCCCGTTCCTGATGAACCCGCGCGTGCTCGTGCCGGAGCACGCGGACGAAATGCTAGTTGAGTGGGGCCACCAGCTGGATGCGCGCCAGCTGCTAATGAACAGCATCACGACGTACCTGCTGCGCTCCGAGGGAAAAAACATCCTCATCGACACGGGCGTCGGTGGACGAAGGCGGCCGGGGATGCCGCCGGGCAAGCTCGACGAGACACTGGCGGCGGCCGGTATTTCGCCGAGCGAGATCGACCTCGTCATCCACACGCACCTGCACATCGACCATGTTGGCTGGAACACGGTTGAGGACGCCGATGGCAAGAGCCGCGTCTTCTTCGACCGCGCACGCTTCATGATCCAGCAGATCGAGTGGGACTACTGGATGACGCCGGAGATGCTGGCCGAGCCCCGCAACCTGCACCTCGTCGAATGCGTGAAGCCGCTGGAGGGCACGGGGCGAATCGACTTTCGGACGGGCGAATCGGCCATCGATGCGAACCTCAGCTTCGTGCCAACACCAGGACACACGCCGGGGCACGTCGCCATCGGCATACTCTCCGCGGGCGAACGCGCGGTCATTATCGGCGACGCGAGCCATCACCCGGTGCACCTGGTCCACCCGGATTGGCAGGTGCCGCTCGATCGCGACAGGGAACTCGCCGCCAGGACGCGCGCAAAGCTCTTCGACGAGGTTGAGCGCGACGGGAGCACCCTCATCGCCGGGCACTGGACCTACCCCGGCATGGGCCGCATCGTCCGCCTCGATGGCAAGCGCTCGTTCCAAGCGCTGTAGATCAGCTAAACTCCTCGAATACCGTTCGGGAGTGATGATGGAATGAAGGATTTCGCAGGCAAGGTCGCGGTAGTGACAGGCGCGGCGAGCGGAATGGGCCTCGCGTTCGCGACGCGATTCGCGCAGGAGGGCATGAAGGTCGTGCTCGCCGATATCGAGGCAGAGCCGCTGGCGATGGCGGAAGCGGCGATCAAGGCGGCGGGCGGGACGGTCCTTTCCGTCCGAACGGACGTCATGAAAGAAGACGACATCAAGCGCCTCGCGGATTCCGCCTTTGCGACCTTCGGCAACGTCCACATCCTCTGCAACAACGCTGGCGTCGCTGGGGCCGGCTTCAGTCCCGGCTCCTGGAACGTCCCAATGGTAGACTGGGACTGGGTGCTCGGCGTGAACTTCATGGGTGTTTTGCATGGTATTCGCCACTTCGTCCCGCGCATGGTCGCAAACGACGAAGAGGGCCACATCGTCAACACCGCCTCGGTCGCGGGCATCCTCACGGGCGCGGCGGGACTGCCCTACAGCGTTTCGAAGCATGGCGTCGTGGTCCTCACCGAGCAGATCTACCGTGAATTCAAGACCATGGACCTCAAGCTGTCGGCGTCCGTGCTCTGCCCGGGGATGATAAACACGAACATTCTCGATTCCGTGCGCAATCGCCCGGCGGAATTGACCCCGCCGGATGCCTCGCCGTTGCCCATGGGCGCCGCCGAACGCATGGATATCGTACGGGCGATTTTCAAGACGGGAATTCAGCCCGAAGAAGTGGCCACGAAAGTCTTCGAGGCCGTCCGCGATGACACGTTCTACATCATCCCCGCCCAGGAAAACATCGTGACGATGATCGATACCCGCCTCGAAGACATTCGCTTGCGGCGAAACCCGACCCTGAGCGGCATCTTCGGTTAACTGAACGGCGCTCCGGCCACGAACGTCTCGTGGCTGCCAGAGCCGTCCACCTTGTCGTCGCGGTGCCAGGTCGAATCATCCAATCGCCAGCCCTGGCGTTCGTCCGCCAGCAGCGTCTCCAGCGCCTCTCCCAGCCTGCGCTGAAGGTCCGGCTGGCGGACTTGCGCGAGGACTTCGATGCGCTCATCGAGGTTGCGCTTCATGAGGTCCGCGCTTCCAATGAAATACTCGCAAGCGCCGCCGTTTTCGAAGTAGTAGACGCGGGAGTGTTCGAGGAAGCGCCCGATAACGCTGACAACTCGGACGTTCTCACTCAGCCCGGCGATCCCGGGTCGCATTCGGCAGATGCCTCGGATAATGAGGTCGACTTTCACGCCAGCCTGGGCCGCCGCATAGAGGAGCTTGCACATCTCGAAGTCTTCGAGCGCGTTCATCTTGAAGACGATGCGTGCCGGCTTACCCGCGCTTGCGTTCTCGCTCTCGCGAAGAATCCTCCGCTCAATCTCGCGTCGTAAGTCGCGCGGCGCCACGATGAGATCCTGCGTCTCGGGCTGCCTCCCGAAGCCGGTGAGATAGTTGAAGACCGCCACGAGGTCCGAACAGATGGTCGGGTCGGACGTAAAGAGGCCGAAGTCCGTGTAGAGCCGGGCGGTGCGTGAGTTGTAGTTCCCGGTACCGATATGCCCGTACAGCCGCACTCCATCCGTCTCTTCACGGACAATAAGGCAGATCTTGCTGTGCACCTTCACGGTTGCATCGCCATAAGCGACATGGACGCCAGCGTCCTCAAGCTTTCGCGCCCATTCGATGTTGTTTGCCTCATCGAAGCGCGCGGTCAGTTCCACGAGGACGACGACCTGCTTGCCCCGCCCGGCGGCTTCGATCAGGGCTTCGAGGATCGGCGAATCGGGCGACGTGCGATACAACGTCTGCTTGATCGCGAGCACGGCCGGGTCCTTCGCGGCCACCTCCACCAGGCGGACCACGGACGCGTCGAATGACTCATACGGGTGGTGAACGAGGATGTCACGTTCACGGATGGCGTTGAACAGCTGCACCGAATCACCAGGCCCGGCGAACGCGGAGGGGACAGCGGATACCACCGGCCGGTCCGTTAACTCCGGGAAGGGCAAGGCGGCCAGCTGGAAGAGGTCCGCGAGGCCGAGGAAGCCCTTCGCGGTGAAGATGTCGGCGTCGGAGAGATCGAGCTCTTCGAGCAGTAACTCGACGCGCGACGGGCCGAGGCCCTCCGTTAGCTCGAGGCACACCGCGTCCGCCATGCGACGACGACGAAGTTCGTTCTCGATGAGTTCGAGGAGGTCGCTGGCTTCCTCTCCGGAGCTGCCGATATCGGCACTGCGAATGACGCGCAGCGCCTCCCATTCTGTCACTTCGACGCCCGCGAAAAGCATATGCAGGTGTGCTGCGATCACGTCCTCGATCAGGACGAAGCGATAGTCGCCCGCATCGACGAAGCGCGGGCGGTTCTGGGGAACCTTGACGCGCGCGAAGCGGTCAATCCCGGTGGCGGGATCGTGCAGATTGAGGGCGAGGGAGAGGCTTCCCCCGGAGATGAACGGGAATGGGTGGGAAGGATCAACCACCAGGGGCGTGAGCACAGGGAAGATTGCCTGCACGAAGTATGCGTGGATACGCGCCTGTGCCTCATGATCCAGGTCGGCGAACGGGAGCACGCGGATGCCCACGGCAGCAAGTTCTGGGGCGAGCACATCGCTCCAGCAGCGTTCCATGTCGCGTTGCATGGCGTGACAGCGGTCGGTCACGAGTTCGAGTTGCTCGGCAACAGTGCGATCATCGACGGTGCGCGTGCGGGGGTCGGCTTCGATGCTGCGCTTCAGCCAGCCAACGCGCTTCGCGTAGAATTCATCGAGGTTGCTTGCCGTGATCGCGAGGAACTTCACGCGTTCCAACAGGGGGTTTCGGCTATCAAACGCTTCTTCGAGAACGCGTTGGTTGAACTCTAGCCAGCTCAATTCACGATTGAGGTACAGGGCCGGGTCGTCCAGATCGAATGCCGGCGGCGACTCCAAGCGTTCATCAACCTCGCCTGGGTGCTCGGCGCCGGGCGCGACAAGTTCAACGAGCGGTTCCGCATCCATGCGATACACTTCACGCCGCCAGCGTTAACGTGTCAATTGGGCAAACAGGACCAGAACTGACGGCCGACTGGCCGTCAGCGCGTGATAAGCGTCCCCGAAGAATCGCGCGACAACAGCGCGCCCATCGCCCGGCCATCGATAATTCGCGCGGAAACGCCGAGGCGGACGGCGTGAAGGCAGGCCTCGACCTTGGGGATCATGCCGCTGGCAATCACGCCCTCGCTGATCAGCCGCGCGGCTGTCCGTTCATCCAGTCGCGCCATCACCGTGCCATCCGCACCGCGGACGCCAGGCACATCCGTGAGGAAGACAAGCTCGCGGCCGCCCACGGCAGCGGCAATGTTGCCAGCGACGGTGTCCGCGTTCACGTTGACGATCTGGTCCGCTTCATCGCCGGGGACGAATCCGAGGGAACAGATCACCGGCATCAGCCCACCCGCGAGAAGCGCGTGGAGAACCTCGGCGTGGACAGCCACCGGTTCGCCGACGTACCCCAGCTCCGGATTGGCGATCTTGCATTCCAACAGCCGCCCGTCTGCCCCGGAGATGCCGACGGCCCGGCCCCCCGCCGCGTTGATGGACGCCACGATGCGCTTGTTCACGAGGCCGCCAAAGACCGCAACGACCACGGGCAGAACCATCTCGTCCGTGACACGCAGGCCCTTTTCGAAGCGTGAGGGGATGCTCATGCGCTCCAGCCAGCGGCTGGCTTCGGCGCCGCCCCCGTGGACCACCACGGGGATGTCGCCCTCCACGGCCATCCGCGCAACGTCATCGAAGGTGGAATCGGCGGAGCCAAGTGTGCTTCCGCCGATCTTGATGACCAGCGGGCCGCTCATGTGTGGTAGTCCGCGTTGATGTGGACGTACTCCGCAGAGAGGTCGCAGCCCCAGCCGGTCGCCGTCCCTTCGCCCGAACCGAGGTGCACGCCGATCGTGACGGTGTCGCCCTTCATCGCCTCGGAAACGACCTCCGGCTTGTCGATGATAAACGGTGTCGGTTGCTCGTCCTCGAACACACGGAAGCCACAGAGATCGACCGTGACGGCCGGTTCCGCGACGCGCAGCCCGGACCGGCCGACGACGCTCACGATTCGCCCCCAGTTGGGGTCGGCGCCGTGGATCGCGCTCTTCAACAGGTATGAGGTTGTCAGCAAGCGAACGAGGGCAGCGGCCTCATTTTCCGAAGCGGCTCCGGTGACGGTCGCCTCGATCAGCCGGGTCGCGCCCTCACCATCACGCGCCATCTCCTTCGCCAGGTAGATGCATAGCGCTTCCAGGGCTTCCACGAACTCTTGACCGAGGGCGGAGCCTTCAGTCACAACCTCGACGCCATCGACCGGCGAAAAGAGCAGGGCCGTATCGCTCGGGCTTGTGTCGCCATCGATGGACATGCGGTTAAACGACAACGAGACGGCGCGGCTCAGGGATCGCTGCAAGAAGCTCGGTTCGATGGACCCGTCGGTGGCGATGAACGCCAGCATCGTCGCCATGTTCGGGTGGATCATGCCCGAACCCTTCGTGCAGCCGCCAAGCGTGTACGGACCGAAGCGGACGGAGCCGTGCTTCGGGCGCGTGTCCGTGGTCATGATCGCGCGCGCAAAAGCGGCGCCACCATCGGCAACGAGACGAACGGCTTCGATGCCGGCGCGCATCTTGTCCATGGGCAAGTAGTGTCCGATCACCCCGGTGCTGCAGATGAGGACGTCGCCGGGGGCGAGACCCAGCTTGCCGGCGGTCCATTCCGTCGCCTGGCGTCCGTCACCGATGCCCCGCGCTCCCGTGCTCGAATTGGCGATGCCCGCGTTCACCACCACCGCCTGCGCGCGGCCATCCGCGAGGTGGGCGCGGTTGATATCGACCGACGCGGAATGGAGGATGTTCTGCGTGAACGTGGCCGCGACATTGCAGATGCGGTCGGCTGCGAGGATGGCAACGTCTAGCTTGCCTTCGCCAAACGTCTTCATACCTGCGTAGACCGCGCCTGCCCTGAAGCCGGGCACGCTCGTCAGCGTCCCGGAGGGGTCGATAGTCTCCATCACGGGTACACCGCCGGGAGGTCGAGGCCCGCGTCCTGCTCCATCCCAAGCATGAGGTTCATGTTTTCGATCGCCTGCCCGGCCGCGCCTTTGACGAGGTTATCGAGCACGCCAATCGAAACCAACATGCCGTTCTCGCGGTCCACGAAGGGGTGGACGAGGCACATATTGTTGCCGAGCGTGTGCTTGGTGTGGGGCGGCGTCTTCGAAACACGCGTGAACGGCGCCTTCGCATAGAACTCGCCGTAGAGGTCGTCCACCTCCGCCTGCGACACGTCTCGCATAAGAGGCGCGTAGCAGGTCGCGTGGATGCCGCGTGTCATCGGCACGAGGTGCGGCACGAACGTCACGCGCGGCGCCTCGCCCACGGTCAGCGCGGCCAACTCCTGGGCGATTTCTGGCTGGTGGTTGTGGTTCGCGATTTTGTAGGCGGAGACATCTTCGTTCACTTCGCTATAGCCGAAGCTCCCGCCAGTCCCACGACCGGCGCCCGAGATGCCCGACTTGGCATCGACGATCACGGGGCCGCGCACGATGCCCGCCTTCACCGCGGGCGCCATCGCGAGGATGGAGGCCGCCGGGTAACAGCCGGGGTTCGCGACCAGTTTCGATTCGCGAATCTCCGCCGCGTAGAGTTCGGGCAACCCGTACACAGCCTGCGAGAGCATCTCCGGCGCCGGGTGGGGCTGCCCGAACCAGCGCTCGAACGCCTTTGGGTCACGCAGCCGGAAGTCGGCGGCGATATCGATGACGGGCACGCCCGCCCGCACGAACGGCGCGCAAACCGCAGCGCTCGCGGCAGTCGGCATCGCCGACATCACGATGTCCACGTCGCCCTCGATCTCCTCGCCAATGCGCAAATCGCCATACACTTCGAGGTGGGGGAACGCCTCGCCGAGCCGTTGTCCCGCGAGCGAACGCCCGGTCACAGATGCAATATGCGCGCCGGGATGGTTCCAAAGGAGGCGGGCCGCCTCCATCCCCGCAAAACCCGTAACGTTGATGATGCCAACGCGATAACTCATAGCTGAATTGTGCCCCGAGCGGCCCAAGCAGGCTACCGTTACAGACCGGAGGTGCCAGGGGTGGGCGTCAGAGTTTTTGCACGGCAACGTGCTGGGTTCCGTTCGCCCTGAGCCTGTCGAAGGGCCGTCACACTCGAACCATGGACAGCGGCGTGTTCATCCTTCGACAGGCTCAGGACGAACGGGGGTGACAGGCGGAACGACGTGAAAATCGAACCAGGACAAGGCGCACGCAAAACTTGACGCCCACCCGATCACACCACCGGAACGTCACTGGCTCACGGCGTGGCGTATACTGCCATCATGGCAACCGCTCCAACGCTTCAAGCCGGAGAGTCCCGCCCCCTGACCGCCGCCTTTGAGATGAGCATCGAGGAGTATCGCGCGGCGAGCTTCGACGGAGTCGCCGAGTGGGTCGATGGCTGCGTGGAGGTCGATCTGTCGGTTGGCAAGCCGCACTTTCTCGTGGTCAAGTTCCTAGAGCGCTTCGTTTACGGCTTCCTGTCAGTACGCCCGCTCGGCCAACTGCTCGCGGAACCATATGGCATGCGTGCCGCAGGGACCAACATGCGGCTGCCGGATCTGTTCTTCGTGGCCAACGAACACCTTGACCGATTTGGCGAGGAGGAGCTGACCGGACCGGCAGACCTTTGCATCGAAGTCGTTTCTCCCGGCAGCTTTGCCAAGGACTACCAGACGAAGTTCTTCGAATACCAGGCGAATGGCGTACGTGAGTACTGGATCATCGATCCGAATTCCTCCCCGGAGCACGCCGAGTTCCACGTGCTGGCGCCGGACCCCGTGCATCGAGGCCAGCTAACATTCCGACCGGTGCCCATCGACGACGGCGGAATCTATCGGTCGAGCGTGATCGAGGGTCTTTGGATACGGGTAGGTTGGCTCTGGGACCGGGACGCGGACCCGCAGCAGTGCCTGGCGGAGGTGGTGGGTGTCGATGCGATGGTGGCGGCGTTGCGGGCGAAGGCTGCATCCAACCGATAACCCAGCCGGGTTGATGGCGCGTCGCCTGACGGCTGGAACGGCTGACGCCCAGGCACCATGGAGTGAGCTGCGGCGCCGGGGATTGGGTGCCGTGACCCCCGGCCAGACGGTCGTGACTACAAGAGCGCGAAAAAGCCCCGATTTCCATCGGGGCTTTCGTGTTTGCGCTGGGGTCTGAGGCCCCAACAGCCAAGAGCCAACAGCCAACAGCCAATGGCCGGTTAGTAGTCCTCGGGCGGGGGCGGGCCAGCCATGGGGGGCTGGGGGATCTCCGCGACGAGGGTCTCGGTCGTGAGGATCAACGAGCTGATGCTGACGGCGTTTTCGAGCGCGGAACGGGTGACCTTGACGGGGTCAACGATGCCGAGTTCGAACATGTCGCCCCACTTATCGTTCTCCGCGTCCCAGCCTTCGTTGTCGTTCTTCAGGTTCTGGATGCGATTGACGATGACGGAGCCTTCGAGGCCGGCGTTATCGGCGATGATCCAGGTCGGTTCGACGAGCGCTTCGGAAAGCAGGTTGATGCCCGTGATCTCGTCGTCGCTCATGCCCTTGGTGGCGGCGAGCGCCTTGAGGGCGCGCTGGGCGCGGATGAGGGCGACGCCCCCACCGACCACGACACCTTCATCGACCGCCGCGCGGGTGGCGCTGAGGGCGTCTTCCACGCGCTGCTTCTTTTCCTTGAGTTCGACCTCGGTCGCAGCACCGACCTTGATGACGGCGACGCCACCGGCCAGCTTGGCGAGGCGCTCCTGTAGCTTTTCGCGGTCGAAGTCGCTCGTGGCGTCGTCGATTTGGGCCTTGATCTGCTTGATGCGGGCCTGGATCGCTTCATCGGTGCCGGTGCCTTCGATGATCGTCGTGTCGTCCTTGCCGGATACGACGCGGCGGGCGCGACCGAGGTCGGCGGCGGTAGCGGAATCCAGCTTGCGACCGAGGTCCTCGGTGATGAAGGTGCCACCCGTGAGGATCGCGATGTCTTCGAGCATGGCCTTGCGGCGGTCGCCGAATCCCGGCGCCTTGACGGCGAGGATGTTGATCGTGCCGCGCAGCTTGTTCACGACCATCGTCGCGAGCGCTTCGCCGTCCATGTCGTCACAGATGATGACGATGTCCTTGGTCACCTGGAGGATGCGTTCGAGCACGGGCAGGATGTCCTGAACGGCCGAGATCTTCTTATCGGTGATGAGGATGACGGGGTTGTCGAGGGCGGCCTCCTGGCGGTCGGAGTTCGTGATGAAGTAGGGCGAAACGAAGCCGCGGTCGAGCTGAAGGCCATCGACGAACTCGGTTTCGAATTTGATGCCACGGGACTCCTCAACGGTGATGACGCCGTCCTTGCCGACCTTCTCCATGACGTCGGCGATGAGTTCGCCGATCTGCTTGTCATTGGCGGAGATGGCGGCGACGTGGGCAATCTGTTCTTTCGTGAGGACGGGGCGGGCCTGGGCACGCAGGTCGGCGATGGCGGCGACGAGCGCCTTTTCGATACCGCGCTTCACGGCCATGGGGTTCGCGCCGCTGGCCGTGATCTTGAGACCTCCGCGGACGAGGGACTGTGCGAGCACGGTGGCAGTGGTGGTGCCATCGCCAGCGATGTCGTTCGTCTTCGTCGCGACCTGCTTGGCGAGTTGGGCGCCCATGTTCTCGAAGGGGTCTTCGAGTTCGATTTCGCGGGCGACGGTCACGCCGTCCTTGGTGATGGTGGGCGCACCGTACTTTTTCGAGATGACGACGTTGCGACCGCGGGGACCAAGGGTGACCTTGACCGCATCGGCGAGAGCATCGACGCCATCCTTGAGGCCCCTGCGGGCGGCCTCATCGAACAACAGTTGCTTGGCAACCATGAGTTACTCCTTGAACCATGCAGAAAGAAAGCTGTTAGCTACCAGCCTATTAGCCGTAGTTCGCGACTAGACGACGAGCTTGGCGAGGATGTCCTTGTCGTTGAGGACGATGTAATCGTCGCCATCGAGCTTGATCTCGGTGCCGGTGTACTTGGCATAGAGGATGCGGTCACCGACGACGACGTCGATCGGGACGCGCTTGCCATCGTCATCGAGGCGACCGGGGCCGACGGCGACGACTTCGCCCTGTTGGGGCTTTTCTTTGGCGGTATCGGGGATGACGAGACCGCTTGCGGTCACCTCATCGAGCTTGAGGGGGGTGATGACGATGCGGTCTGCGAGGGGGACGAGCTTGGTCTTCGCCTTCGCGGGTGCTGCCTTAGCGGCCATACGGACTTGCCTCCTGGGGAAGTGCAGTGAAATTGTTGCAAGCGAATGTTAGCACTCTCTGGCAGAGAGTGCTAGTTCGTGTAAGCGGCGTGCAAAGTTTTGCTTGGGGACCGGAGCGCAGACCGCCCCCAAGCGCCCCCAACAGATTCGCAGGCCTGGCCATCCCAGCGCTTGCTTCCGCGCGCGCTACGGGGTCCGACGCTCGCTACTTCCGCCACTCCGCCTTTCGCGTGAGCAGCGCGCAAAACCTTCACCGCACCGCCGGTCCGAATCGCGCGGTTCAATGTTTTGCGTGGAGAACGGATTCGGATAGGCGAGATCGAATACCCAACCAGTTCGCAAGCCTGAACATCGCAGCCCTTCCGCGGAAGGGCTCAGGCGCGCGACGGACGGCGAGTGGGCAGGATAGGACGACCATGCAACACATTCGTCGCACCTGTCGGCATCGCCTCTGCTATCGTCAAGGGAAGAGGGCGGCTATGATTCGACCTTCGGCCCTCGGCCTCTACCGAATGTACAACAAGACAACTCTCCCAAACGGTCTCCGCATCGTCACCGGCGAAATGCCGCACACGCGCTCCGCCACAATCAGCGTCTATGTTGGCGCGGGCAGCCGCTACGAGGCGGATGAAGAGGCGGGCCTCTCCCATTTCCTTGAGCATATGCTCTTCAAAGGCGCCTCCCGACGGCCGACGGCGCGTGAAATCTCGGAAGCAATCGAATCCGTCGGTGGGATGCACAACGCTGCCACCGACCGCGAAGTGACCGTGTACTACGCGAAGGTCCCCCACACCGCCGCGCTGGAAACCCTCGACATCCTCGCGGACATGATCCGTGAGCCGATCATGGACGCAGCGGAGCTAGAGAAGGAGCGGGCCGTCATCCTCGAAGAGCTCGCTTCGGTGGAAGATAGCCCGGGCGAACTGGCGGGCATCCTCATAGACGAGACCCTTTGGCCGGAGCAGCCACTGGGGCGAAACGTCGGCGGCACCCCGGCGAGCGTGACTTCGACTCCCCTTTCCAGTGTGAACCGTTACCTGCGTTCACAGTACGTACCGTCCAACATCGTCCTCGTGGCGGCTGGTAACGTCCGCCACAACGATATTGTTGGGGAAGCCCGGAAATGGCTTGGCGATATGCCAGCGGGCTCGCCAGGGCCATGGTACCCGTTCGTCAAAAGACCACTTGTCCGGCGAATCGCCGTGCGCGAAAAAGAGACCGAGCAGGCACACCTCTGCATCGCGTTCCCGAGCGTCTCTCTGGAGCACCCTGATCGCTACGCCGTGGATCTTTTGAGCACCGTCCTCGGAGAAGGGATGTCGAGCAGGCTGTTTCTTGAATTGCGTGAAGAACGCGCGCTCGTCTACGACGTGCACAGTTACCCATCCGAGTTTCGCGACACTGGTTCCTTTACGATTTATGCCGGGTGTGACCCGGAGAACGCCCGCACGACCGCCGAGGTGAGCTTCTCTGAAATCGAACTGCTCCTCAGGACAATCTCCCCCAAGGAACTGGATAAGGGCCGGCAAATGGCCCGCGGGAGGATTCAGCTACGGATGGAAGACACCCGCGCGGTGGCTGGATGGCTCGGCTCCCAGGAGCTGCTCCAGGACCACATCCTCACGGTCGATGAGGCCGTACGACGGATAGAAGCCGTAACGCTTGACGATGTGGTCCGCGTTGGCCGGGAGTTGCTATCGCCCGCCGCGGCAACGCTGGCAGCGGTCGGTCCATTCGAAGACGATACCACGTTCACCGGCTTGTTCTAGGCACACCCGTGAAGGCAACGTTTGGGCCGCCTCGCAAGGAAGTTTCGCGCGGGGGCGCATTTGTCAGCGTTTATCTGGTGCCAGAATGGGACGGCCAGATTGTGGCATTTGATATAGCCGCCAAGGAAGCTCGCGGCCGCTGGGTGCCGTGGACTGTCGCCGATTATGGGGCGTCGATCTGGGAGACGGCCTCCGCTCTCGGCGACGAGTGGTGCGGCGATACCGTTGAAACGATCGACCTGGTCGATACGATTTCGCTGGAAACGGAAACCTCGGGATGGGAACTGGCACTCATCTTCCGGGCGCGCTTGAAGGCCATGCCCGATGGGGAAACCGGACGAATTGCGGTGCTTACGCGCGGCGACGATGACAGGCTTTCCATGCGATTCGCGGCGGCCGATATGGACCGCTGGATCGCGCCCGATGCATCGGTTCCAGGGGGGCCCGCGGCACCGCAATCGCCGTCAGGCACGCTCCTGTTTTGAGGCGACAATCGACCGCGGGGGGAAACGGCTCGTTGCCAACGGCGCCTTCCGCCCCAGCGCGCCAGTGTGAGCGCCACGAGCAGCGCGGTCGCCCCCCACACGTATCCGCCCAGGACATCGACGGGCCAGTGCGCGCCAACGACGAGGCGTGAGGGCCCGGCGCCAACGAGAACGACCGCCACCAGGATTCGGAACGGTTCCACGAGACGGGTGGAAAGGAAGGCACGCCCGTAAACCGCGAGCGCCCCGTACACGAGGACATCGCCGTATACGTGGCCGCTGGGGAATCCAAAACTGTCGCGAATATCGGATACGCGGATGCCATAGGCGGCAAGAGGCCGGGGCGAACCCACGGCTTCCTTCAAAAGCTCGACCGCGAAGCGAAGGGCGACTACCGCGGCAATCGCCCAGAAGGCCTCCCTTCGAAGTTGTGAACCAGGGCGCCCGCCTCCGAGGCGCTTTCCCGAAATCAACAATGCCAGGACACCGAAGACGAGGATCCACTGGGGAAAACCAGCGAGCGGATTGATGAAGGCCGCGAGACCTTCCAGGAGCGGGGCGGCCTGGACACGCTTTGAGATGGCGATATCGCCCTGGACGGGCGCGGGGTGGTTGGCGACGGCGATGCTAAGCGCGAGCGACAGCGCCAGAAGCAGGGCGGCGGAGGCACCGAGCGAACGAAGCGGTCGTTCGCGGCGCATCCGCCCCATCATGGCCGCTTGAAAGGGCGCCGGACCCAGTCTTCCCAGGTAGTCCAGGCGAGCTTGTTGGAGCCGTCACTGCGGCGCAGACCGGAATCACGCAACGAGTTCGCGGTTCCGCCGCGAGCGAAGGCCGGGTCCAGGGCGGGTGTCCAGACAACGAGCGTGAATCCGCTCCTTTCGGCGTCAGCGAGAAGCCGTTGAACATAGGCCAACTGGTCTTCTTCCGTCCCGGCATTGACGCGCCCCTCGACGGGCGCGGAGGCGTAGCCGGTCTCGGCGATGATGATCTCACCCTTGAAGCGCTGGCGCAGTTGGGAAAAATAGTCTCCTCGGATCTCGGCGGCGTTGCGTGCATCGCCGAGATAGGGATAGGTGCTTATCGCAAGCACATCCATTTTGGTGCGGAAGGCATCGAGAACCTCCCAATGGGGCGGGTGGGCGGCGCCGAACGAACCTTCGATGACTTCGAGCTGAAATGTGGGGAACACCTTGATCTTGGGGTTCGCCCCCTTCGCGACGTCGTAGGCCTCTTTGTAGAGGGAGACGAAGGATTCGAACTGCGCGGGCGTGTTGCGTTCATACATCATGTTCACTTCCACACCGATGGCGAGATAGGCGGGGTTATAGTTTTTTGCTACATAGGCGGTGTAGGCGAGGAAGGCGTTCCGGAGAGCTGGATCCGCGAAGCCCGCCTGCGGATCGATATTGCCCGGCAGGTTCGCGATGCGGGTGCGTTGAACAGCGCCATCCGTGGGGTCGATCGCGTAAAACAGTCCGAGCGCGTGGTATTGCTTCAACAGGCCGGTTTCGAGGCGAGTGGTATTTGTGGTGGCCCTGGATTCCTGGCCGCCCGGCAGAAAGTCCTCCCAGGGAGGCGTGCGTTGGATAAGGATGAATTCGGCGTACTGGGCAGCGGTGGCGAAGGCACCCACCACGGCATCGTTCGTTCGCTCCGGCGGGAGGGAGCCGAGACCAAGCTGGAGCAAGCGCGGTTCACCGCTGGCAGCTGGCCGGATCACTGTCGGGCCTGGTCCGCTGCTGCGGTCACCGGGAACTCCGCAAGCGAGGACGAACAAGATCGAGACCGCCGCCAGGGCTACACTGACGAAGGTGGGGAATGGCCGGAGACGGCCAGGAGTGGCCATGCGCGCGGCGTTCATGGGCGCGGTGATCCTTGGGCTGCTGGTGGGAAGCGTCGTCGTGGGCGTGCGCGCGGTCACGCATGATCGCGCAACGGGGGAAACGATCCCGGCAGTGGGAACTCCCGTGACTTCAGCACGTTCACCCCAGGCGGCAGCGGAGGCCTTCGCGCGCGCCTGGTCAGCAGGCGACATTGCGACCGCATATCCGTTGATGGATGCCGATTCGCAGCGGGCCTTCCCGCTGGCCGTATTCCTCGATGCCTATGGCAGTTTCGAACGGGAGGTGACAGCACGAGCAATCGTGGCAACCGTCGCGAACGCCTCTCCAGAACGAGCCACACTCATTGTCCATGTCTCCACAGCCTATTTTGGCGAACTCGAATACACCACAACACTTAACCTGACCCGAACCGGCAAGGACGTGCTGTTCCGCTGGGACCCTTCGGTCATCCACCCGGACCTGGGCATCGGATTGAGTATGCGAAGCGTCATCGAGCGCCCGAAGCGCGGCGCTATCCTTGACCGGGCCGGGGCGCCGCTGTCCGTGACGCAGGATGTTCGTATCCTCGGATTGAACCGGTCGGCGATACAGGACCGGGCATCCCTCGTCGGCGAACTGTTGAAGTTTGGGTTTACAGAGAGCCAGGTCGATTCCGCGATGAACAGCCGGGCGGGGCAGAATCAACGCGTGGCGGTGGGGCCTATTCGCGACGACCAGGCGGAGGCTGCCGCGAACCTGAGGAGCCTTTCGGGCGTGCTCTTGTATTTCGAATCGCAGCGCGTGCACGCGCTTGGCGCGGCGGCGGCGCATGTCGTGGGATACACGCGCGAACTCACCGCCGACGAGTTGAAGGCGAAGTCCGGGGAAGGTTTTCGCGTGGGGGACCGGATCGGCGCGACCGGAATCGAGGCCTCGCAAGAGGCGAAACTCGCCGGGACGGTGGGCGCGGACCTGCGGATTGTGGATGCATCGGGGCTGACGGTGAAGACGCTTGCCAACCGCGCGTTTGTGCAGGGGCAGGACATCACCACCACGTTGGACTCCGTCGTCCTGAGGAAAGCACAAGAGCGGCTGGGAACGCGAGCGGGGGCAGCCGTTGTCATCGATCCGCGGACCAATGCATTACTGGCGCTCAATAGCTCCCCATCGTTCGACCCGAACGCATTCGAGCGGAACGATGGGCCGGCCCTGGCGGCGATTAGTGCAGCGAGTGGTGGTCCGCAGGCAAACCGGGCAACGACCGGGCTGTATTCTGCCGGCTCGACGTTCAAGTTGGTCACGGGCGCGGCCGGTCTTCTGTACGGCGGTTACAAGCCGAGCGACGAACTAAACTGCGGTGCGACCTGGTCCGGGATCAGCCCGCCCAGGCGCAACTGGGAAGGAGGGCAAGGGCTGCTGACGATCGCGGAAGGGCTGATGCGGTCATGCAACTCCGTGTTTTATGAGATCGGACTCACGCTGTACAACAAAACCGATGGGGCGCTATCCACGACGGCGCGGGCGTTCGGATTCGGGACCGCGGCCGGCGTCGTCGGTCTTTCCGAGGAAGACGGACTTGTGCCCGATGCCGCATGGAAGCGGGCGAAACGCAAGGAAACCTGGTTCCCGGGCGACGAAGTGAACCTTGCGATCGGCCAGGGGGATCTCCTGATTACACCGCTTCAACTGGCAAACGCGTACAGCGCCTTCCTGAACAACGAACTGCGCGCTCCCATCCTCGTGGCGGGCGAGGCAGCCACGTCCAAAGGGAAACTCGGCCTGAGCGTTGCGCAGTTGGCGCATCTCCGGCTCGGGCTGCAGCTCGTCACGAGCAAGACCGGGACGGCATCCGCTGCATTCGCCAATGCGGGATACAACAACTTCGGAGGCAAATCAGGGACGGCCGAGGATGCGGGCGCCCAGCAGCACGTGCTTTTCGTGGCGTTTGCGCCAGTGAACGGAACCCAGGCGGTGGCTGCCGTTGTCCTGGACGAGGGCAACTCTGGTTCAATCGAAGCGGGTCCGATCGCGCGGGACATCGTCCTTTCCGCCCTTCGCTGACGCCGCGAGTGGCGAGCCGACGTTTCCTGTGGGATGCTCTGGGCAGGATTGCCGAGGAGGTTGTCCCATGGCGAGATGGAGTGACTTTACCGAAGCTGAGCCTGAAATGGCGAGGGCCGACCGCGAACTACTCTATCGCGTGGGAATCGGCCTCGGATACCTCGCGACCGTGCGCAGCGACGGGGGTCCGCGCGTCCATCCCTTCTGCCCGGTGATCGTTCGCGAGGGAATTTAGGGGTTCATCCTGAACCAGTCGGCGAAGAAGCTAGACCTGGAGCGGGACGGACGCTATGCGATCCACAGCTTCCCGGCCGACGAAGTCGATGACGAGTTCTACATCACGGGCAGGGCGCGGCTGGTGACAGATGTCTCGGAATACGAGACTGCGAAGGCATCGTACGAAGCGAGCGGAGGAAAGACGGACGACGGCGAGACGTTGTTCGAATTCCTGCTGGAGAGCGCCATGTACGCCAAATACAAACCCCGACCCGATGGGCCGCCCGTCTACAGGAAGTGGAAGGCGCGGTAACCTTCGGTCGGTTGAGGTGTCCGGAGGGACCCTTCGCGCGCCCACCGATCTACCGCTCATGCGCGTCAGCATATGACGTGGCGGGCGTTGAGTCATACCGCGGGCGGTGGTACGGTTTTTGTTCGTGCCGGGAACACGGCTCGCTGCATGCGGGCAATCCCAACGCCCGGCGAAAATGGAGTCCCATGCGGGAATACGAACTGACGGTCATCTACGACCTGGCGGTCATGGAGGCCGGGGGTGCTGACGCCAGCATCCAGAACTTGACCACCCACGTGGAATCGCGAGGCGGCAAGGTCACGAAAGTCGATCATTGGGGCAGGCGACGCCTCGCCTATCCGATCGGGCGCGCAATCGATGGCGACTACATCGTGTCGCGGATCGAAATCGACCCTACGGGCGTGAGTTCCCTGGAAGCGGCGATGGGCATCGATGAGCGTATTTTTCGACACCTTGTTGTACGAGCGGATGAACTGCCCGTGCCGCCGCCGCCGCGCGAACCACGCCGCGATCCCAACGCCGCGCCTGCCGCGGTCGCACCCGTCGAAGCGGCAGTGGCAACGGCTGTCGCAGAAACGTCGATAGCGGAAGCACCGGCAG
>DAOTTM010000038.1:0-3997 GCA_034437915.1 Dehalococcoidia bacterium
CCGCGATGCCCGCCGATGATGTTCGGGCTGGTGGCGTTGGGTTCGAGCCGCAACGCGCGCTGACCGTTGACGCGTAGCTCGAGGGCGGTGTTGTCGGTGGTGCCGAGGAAGTTCGCGCCGGTCGTGGCCGTGTTGCCCGTGAGCTTCCAATCTGCGCCTTCATTGTCCACGCTGTCGTCGAAGCCCGCGGGAACTCCAGTGAGGCCCGACCATGGCGCATGCAGCGCGTAGGGCACCGGCGTCAGTTGCTGGCGCGGCGTGAGTGCGACGAAGTTCGCGTCCGTGCTGAGCTTGGCCTCCACCTGGAGCCAGCGCGCGTTGCCGTCCCAAACACCCATGCCGTTGCCGAAGTCGAGTTCCGCCGAGAACAGGCCGTTGGTGACGGGCCGCTGGATCGTGAGCGCCCCACCCACGGGCGCGTTGACGACGGGGTCGCTCTGGAGCGTAAACCTGAAGTCGTACGTCCCTGTGGCTGGCCCGGCGCCGGTGTCGAGCCGCCCCTGGTACGTGAACGCCGAGCCGAGGGCGACACGCTGTTCTGACGCGCGGTCGGGCGGCGTCGCCCCATCGTCCGCCATCACCGTGACGACGGAGGCGGCGACGAGGCTGGAGAGGATCGCGGAGAGGAGGATGGTCAACAGGTTTTTCATGGCAGCACTCCAAGGGGAAGTTGATCCCGCCCACAGTATGGCGCATGCCCATCCGTAGTCACGGACCGCCGTGTCCGGGGGCCCACGCCAACCATGTTCCGCAAGGCCCGATCCTCGCCGGGGGGCAGCGATGCCGCTCGTGCCGTGGCCCCGCCCACGGAGGGGCGTGCCTACACGGTCGCAATCGCCGCCACCATCCGTAGTCACGGACCGCCGTGTCCGGGGGCCCACGCCAACCATTTTTCGCAAGGCCCGATCCTCGCCAGGGGCAGCGATGCCGCTCGTGGCGTGGCCCCCGCCCACGGAGGGGCGTGCCTACACGGTCGCAATCGCCGGTCGGCTCCACTCTCGCGCGAAGTCGGGAGAGGGGTTGGGGCGAGGGCGCGACGCCTAGGCCGCCAGCCGCTCCGCCCGGCGCGGCACCCACTCGCAGTCTTCGGGCACATCCCAGAGCGACCAGACGCCGCTCTTCCAGCGTTCGCGCGTGAGGCCGTACTGGGCATAGCGCCAGCGGCGGCGTTCGGCGAGGGCCCGCTTCACATCCCACGGCAGCTCTTCGAGGGGCGCCGCTGGGAGCACCGAGGTCGAGCCATAAAAGCCGCCGGCGGTGCGCAGTTCGCGGTTCAGTTCGCGCTGCAAGGCCCAGATCACGAGTTCGACATGCTCATCGCTCACCGGTTCGATGCCCTCATCCACGCCGGGGAACCAGTGGTGGGGGTTGTCCAGCGACTCCAACGCCTCGCGGATGTCCTCGTTGATCTCGTCGCCGAGGTCCTGCAGTGCCGGATGGAGGTCCGGGTCGCGACGATTCTCCTGGTATTCCTCCGGAATCCGTTCGAACATCA
This sequence comes from Dehalococcoidia bacterium, assembly GCA_034437915.1. Lineage (GTDB taxonomy): Bacteria > Chloroflexota > Dehalococcoidia > Tepidiformales > Tepidiformaceae > JACRBT01. Next base: position 1,496 of record DAOTTM010000038.1, read on the forward strand.
CGGAGCAATCACCTATGCGCAGGGGCAGTTCGCTGAGTTCGCCATGGGTGGATGCCAGCTTGGGCGACCGTTCCACCGCCCGAAGCAGGGCGCCGTAGGTCATCGGTTTGGCGGGCGTGAAGAAGGGCATGCGCGAGGCGTTCAGCCCCGTGTAGCCGATGCCGCCGGAGCCGCTGCAAATGAGCGCGGCGAACACACGCAGGCGGCGTCCCGGGCTGGAGTCCGGCGCTGTTGGGTCGAAGCGCGAGACGCGGCGCGTGGCGAGCGGGCGCGGCACTTCGGGCGCCCCGGGCTGGGCGTCATCGCCGTTGGCTGTCCACCAGAAGGCGGTCATGGATCACGGCTCCACATCGGGCGAAGCGCCTTCCCGGCGCTGTTGCGGACAGATCTTCGCGGGGTCCGTATACCGTTCGGGCCACGGCGATTCCGATGGGCTGATTGTGGGGGTGGTGATGGGGATGGTTCCTGGCAGGGGCATGTCTATTCCTCCTTCAACTGCTTGAGCTGTTCACACACGTCGGCGGCGCTGGGGCAGGCCGGTTCTTCGGCCGCGAGCAGGTCGCCATCGAGCAGTTGCATGCGCGCCCGGAACGACTTGATCAGGATGTTCTTCCCGATCGGTACGCCGGCGGGCGATTTCGCTGTCTGGGGGACGGTGTAGTCGATCACGAGGCAATCGCCCCGCGAAAGCACCAGCGCGCCCTCACTCAGGCTGTATTCGTGACAGCGCAGGAGGCACTCGGCGACCTGGTCGTTGAGGTCGAGGCTTGCGGGAGGAAATTTCCACTGTTCGAGTTGCGCAATCTCGTGACGGATGGAGGATTGGAGCATCCACAGCTCCTCGACCGAAAATACGGCGCTTGCAGTGTTGTCTGCCATGCCTGTCACCTCTCTCCGCTCGCACGTCTCGGGGATCCCCGGACTTCAGTGTGCGAGCGGCTGTCTTTCGACTTCGTGACAGGCGGGTTGCGTTCACATGAACGGGTTGGGTGGCCTGCTTCTGGCGCCTGTGCGCGGAGTCGTCATGCCGATATTGTCGAACGCCGCAGGGGCGTTCTTCGTAAAGGTTGCCCGATGTCCTCTCGTTGTCTCCTGATCCTTCACCTTCCCGTAACCTGGGCGGGCTTGCCCGTATCTGTAACAGCCTCTTGGCATCGTTGGCCGCGGGCGCGGACACGACAATAAGCGACTACCTTAGTGTTAACGCACAAACTCCCTGATGGGGTAACGCCGAAATCGCGGCTTCGCTTTTCCAACGCATCCCGCACGGACTCCTCGAGACAGGGTGTCCTCGGATCGCTTCGCGGTTGCCGCGCTTCACGCAACCTGCGATGCTCTCCGCGCAAGGTCCTGCGATCCATTCAGAGGAGAGAACGCGATGGCCCGGATACGGACGCACCTTCGGCGCGGGCACGGCCCGCTCTCAGCAAAGGACGAGTCCCGGGCGGCCCGGACACCTGCAACGAGCAGCGAGCGCGCGTCCGTCGAAGCGCCCGGCTCCCTTCAACTATCGCGGGGCGCGCCCGGCCTTCTGAGTGTCGGCAACCTTCTCGCCATGCAGCGGACCGTTGGAAACCGCGGGACACGGCAGCTCATCGAACGTTCCGCGGCGAGCGCGAGCGCGCAGCGCCAACCCGCTGCAACGATTCAACGGCGGCTGAACTGGGAGAAAACGAACTGGGGCGCGGCTACCAAAATGGGGGTAAGTCCGGGCGGCGGCGGCGGTGTCCTATTCGTCGGCGAAAAGGACCAGCACGAGGTCGTCGTCAAACCCGGTGAGGAGACGAGCGTGGAAGCCGTGGTTGCTGCATTCATGCACAACGAAGTCGCGGCAAAAGGAAAGGCTCGGAAGAAGGGCATCATGGTGGGAGCTCCCGGCGTGCGGCTGGTCTCCCTGACGGAGGGGGCCACGATCAAGAACGCCCTTGAACCCCTGCAGGGCCAGCTCCCCAAACAAGGGCCTATCGTGGGGAAGGGTGAAAAGCTGATCGCCCAGCTCTCTGAGCCCGGGATGATGGTGCAGGATGTCGCCAGCGGCGCTGAGTTTAAGGATGCGACCAAGTCGAAAGCTGAGCTTGACTTTGCCAAGACCAAAATCAAGGGTCAGCAGATGGATCCGTCCCTGAAGAAGAAGCACACAAAGAAGAAGCTCTTTGGCGGGCGCGAACTCCGGAAAGACTCTCCGCTAAAGATCTTCACCGATCAGCGGTCCGTCCAGGCATTCGGCAATGCGACAGTTGTGGACCTGTTGTTCGGCAACAAGGACCGGTTGTTCATGTGGAACCCGGAAAACTTCATGGTCAGCCCGACAAGCGTTACCATGATCGATAACATCTGGTCCGGCACGGATGCCGCGTATCTCAAGACGACCACGGTTCGCACCAATCCTGATGATCCCACACAGACGATGACTATCACGGCCGACGCGGCTCTCGCTGCCTGGAAGAATGACCCGCAGGTGAAACAGTTGGCCGCAGGAGACTTCGCTGGTCTGAGCGCAGT
>DAOTTM010000039.1:0-2288 GCA_034437915.1 Dehalococcoidia bacterium
GACATCCAGAGCATGTGCACCTTCGTCACGGCGCCTGCGAGCGCGATGCGGCGACGCTTACCGAGCGGCGTTGGGCCGAGCGAAGCGCGTATCGCGTACGGACTGTCACTGGCGCCCCAGGCGTGGCGGACGCTCTGGAAGTAGTGCGCGCGGAGCGTCTTGAACCAGCCATCGGTGAGGACGCAGTCGTTGCCAAGCGGAAGGAACAATGCCTTGACGTTGACATCGTCGCCGAGCATGAAGTTGGCTTTGAGGAAGACGTGCCAGTCCTCGGGGATGACCTCTTCGTCCCAGTAGTCGATCTCGTCGAGCAACTTCCAGCTCACCGAATAGCAGGAGGTGGGGAAGCGCACGCTGCCCCAGAGCACAAGGTTGGACATGCGGTTGATGCCCGAGAGACCATCCGGGATGCGCAAGGGCGCGGGGATATCCCAGATATTGTTCGTGTTGAAGATCGTCGGCTGCCAGAAGGTGCGGTAGGGCTTGTCGCCGGTGAGGAAGAGGAAGTTCAGGGCGGCGAAGTGTCGCGGGTGGAAGACGGCGTCGGCATCGCAGCTGGTGATCGTGTATCGCTCAATCTCGTCGCCAGCGTGTTCGATGATGCGGACGCGCGCTTCGCGGGCGGCCCAGGCTTCGTTCGAACCCTTGCCCGCCGTCTCGTTTGGCAGGCCGTAGGGATGGAAGGTGGCGAACATATCGGCGAAGTGCGTGCGATAGCGCATGACGAGCTTCGCCGCTTTGCCGTGTGCCTCGCCTTCGCGCTCTTCCATCGCCATGACGATCACGAGCTGCTGCGCGTTCTCCTGGCGGGCGAGGGAATCGAGCGTGCGCGAAAGGCCGGCCTCGCTCTCCTTATAGTTGGGGATGATGACCATGTGGCGCGCCCAATTCCACGGCTGCGCGGCGACGCGCCCGGTAGCCCAGGCGCCGTATTCGGTGCGCCAGGCGCGCTTTTCCCACTTGCCCATCCTGCGCATCCCCACCCAGCAGGCGATGGCGACGGAATAGGAGCGGACGAGCCAATAGCCGAAGAAGGCGACGATCCCGATGGCAAGAACCTGGGGCGCGAGGAACGGCCCCCAGAACAGCGACGAGGCGATGAACAGCGAACCGGCCAGGGGAATCATGTTCCAGAGGCGTTCGCGGACGTGACTTGAAGATGCGAGTGGAGGTGCGGGCGCTACCGCCGATTGTGACGGGCGCTGGGGGATCGGACGCCGGGCCTGCATGGCCATACGAGAAGTTGCCTCGGTGAGGTACTTCCTACGCCTCCGAAGTTAGCTGACGGGCTACGGCCGGAGATAGCCGTTCCATCCCTCATCTCTTCGACCAGCAAAGAGACCCCGGTGGACTCGCCCCGCAAAACTGGTTCCCCCGTTCCACCTACGAAAAGGCGGACTAGGCGCGGATGTATCGTTGGGTGCGAAACGATAAGAGTCAAGCAGGTGAGCATTTCCCTTGGCGGTTTCCGGTGCGGCTAAGCGGGCGGAACCCGTAGCGCGCGCGTAAGCAAGCGCTGAGATGCCAAGGCTCGCGGACTACGGCAGAGGCCCCGCCCACTCCTCGAACGCGCGGTAGATCGATGGCTCCGCGTGGTACCCTGTTTCCCACATGTCGCTTCCCTACGCCTCCACCGAACGCATCATGGGCAGCCTGCGCGAAATTCGCTTCACGCTCGAAGTCGCGGACGAAACCGTGCCGGGCATTGTCTACCTCCCCACGGAGACGGAGGCGCCTATGCCTCTCGTCCTTATTCAGCACCCCGGCACGAGCAGCAAGGACGACTACTTCGTCGCCGATGTGGCGAAGATGTGGGCGCCGCGCGGCTGGGTGTGCGCGGGCATCGACGCACCGCTGCACGGCGACCGCAAGAGCCACGACCCGATGTCGCTGTTCCGCGACAAGTCTCGCTTCCCCGAGATCGTCGCGCAGTTCGGGAACGAAGTCTCGGCGACGATCGATGCGCTGATCGAACGCTTCCCGATCGACGCCTCGCGCCTGGGGTACGTGGGCTACTCCATGGGGAGCATGCTTGGCCTCCCCGCCGTGGCGCTGGATGGACGGTTCCGCGCCGCCGCGTTCTGCCTCGTGGGCGAAGGGGGCATGGTCGGCCCGGCCAGCGGGCCCGAGAGCTACGTACCGAAGCTGGCGAACGTGGCCATCCGCATCGTGGGCAAGCGCCACGACGAACTCGTCCCCCGCGCCTCCACGGACGCCCTCTACGACGCCCTCCCCGGCGAAAAGGAGATCACCTGGCTCAAGGGCGGCCACTTCGAAATCGGCCCGGA
>DAOTTM010000040.1:0-41066 GCA_034437915.1 Dehalococcoidia bacterium
TCGAGGCGCTTGAGCTGGTGCTCCACGAGGCGCTTATCGACGCTGAAGATGGCTGGGCGCTGGGAGTCGCCTTCGGTGTAATCGTTCACGCCGACGACGATTTCGCGCTTCTCATCGACATCCTGCTGGTACTTCCAACTCGCCTCGGCGATCTGGGATTGCATCCAGCCCTTTTCTATCGCCGCGACCGATCCACCGGCGTCTTCGACCTGCTTCATGTAGCCGCGCGCCTGTTCTTCGAGCTGGTTCGTGAGGTATTCGACGAAATAGCTGCCTGCCATGGGGTCGATGGTGTCCGTGACGCCGGTCTCGTGGGCGATGATCTGCTGGGTGCGGAGGGCGATGCGTTGGGCGTCGTCCGTGGGGAGGGCGAGGGCTTCGTCGAAGCAGCTGAGGGCGACGCTCTGTACGCCACCGATTACGGCGGCGAGGTTCTGGATTGCGGCGCGCACGATGTTGTTCTCCGGCTGCTGCGCCATGAGCGTGCTGCCGCCGGTCTGGGTGTGCGTGCGCAGCATCATCGAGCGCGGATCTTTCGCGCCGTACTTCTCCTTGAGCAGCCGCGCCCAGAGACGGCGGATCGCGCGGTACTTCGCGATCTCTTCGAAGAAGTTGTTGTGCGTGTTGAAGATCCAGCTGATGCGGGGGGCGAATTCGTCGATCGCGAGGCCGCGTTCAAGGGCCGCGTCCATATAGGCACAGGCGTTGGCGAAGCTGAAGCCGATCTCCTGGGCGGCCGTGCTTCCCGCGTCGCGGATGTGGTAGCCGCTCACGCTGATCGTGTTCCACTGGGGCACGTTCTTCGCGCAATAGACCATGATGTCGGCGGCGAGGCGGACGCTGGGACCGGGTGGATAGATGTAGGTGCCGCGCGCGACGTACTCCTTGAGGACGTCGTTCTGGACCGTGCCGTTAAGCTTGTCCGCGGAAACACCCTGCTTCTCGGCGGCGACGATGTACATCGCGAGCATCACGGCGGCGGGCGCGTTGATCGTCATGCTCGTCGAGACCTTGTCGAGGGGGATGTTTTCGAAGAGTGTCTCCATGTCGTAGAGCGAATCGATAGCCACGCCGACCTGGCCGACTTCGGCGATGGCCATGGGGTCGTCGCTGTCGTAGCCGAGTTGCGAAGGGAGGTCGAAGGCGACGGAGAGGCCGGTCTGGCCTTGGCTGAGGAGGTAACGGAACTTCTGGTTCGACTCCTCGGCGGTGCCGAAGCCGGCGTATTGGCGCATCGTCCAGTAGCGGCCGCGGTACATAGTGGGCTGGACGCCTCGCGTGAAGGGGTATTCGCCGGGGAAGCCGAGGTCGCGTTCGTAGTCGAGGCCAGCGATATCGAGGGGTGTGTAGAGGCGTTGCACGGGCTGGCTGCTGGTGGCGAAGGCTTCGTTGCGCTCGGGCTGGCGCTGGAGCGACTTCGCGAGCGGGCCCTCTTCCCATCCGTGGACGACGCGGGAGAGCGTGGCGAGCGCCTCCGCGGAGAAGAGCGTGGGCTGGGCGGCGGTGTGTTCGGGCATGGAGCCTCCGGAAGTGGTATCAGGTTACCAGAGAGTCAGGGTGGCGGAGTAACGGGTGTCGGGGTGGCGGAGTGTCGGAGTTAAAGCGGACGCGGTGCGTGCAGGCTACAATCGGGGAATGGCTCAACCACAACAGAACCTGATCTACCTTCCGCCCGGCGTGATGCCTCCAACACAGCAGGCGCCCGCGCCGGTCGCGGCAGCTGGCATTCCCTTCGACCGGCCGTTCTTCGAACAGATGCTGCCGCAAGCGATTGCGGTTTTCTCGGCACAGATGACGTGCGACCACCCCGTGGTTGAGGTGTTGACGGTGGACGGGACGACGCACTTCGTCAACGGGGTCACTGGCCTCGCCGACGCGTGGGTAGCCTTGCATACGTCAAAGAAGGAGCATGACCACCCGGTCGAGGTGTTCGTGCCATACCAGACGATCTTCCGTGTGGAAGTGCACCCATGTTCCGACGAAAGCCCGAGGCGTCTCGGCTTCGAACTGAACCCGTCGACCGCACCGGTCGTGATGGAAGCCCCGAAGGTGGCGCCGGAAGCCCCGCTCGAACCGGCCTCCGCCCAGCTGGCGAAACCACGGAAGCGTTCGAAGTAGAATAGAACGCCTGTGCTATCCCTTCTCGGATCTGGCACAATGTCGCGGTGACCAGTCCATCGGCCCCGCCAGTTTCCGCGCTCTCGCTGTTTAGCCCGGCGGCCCAACTCTGGTTCCGCGAGACGTTCGAGAAGCCCACGCCCGCACAGGAGCTGGGGTGGGCGGCGATATCGCGCGGCGAACACACGCTGTTGCTGGCGCCGACGGGGAGCGGCAAGACGCTTGCGGCGTTCCTGTGGACGCTGGATCAATTGGCTCAACGCCCGGCGCCGGTCGCTGCACCCGCCAGCGCGCGCAAGCGCAATGGCACGGCGCCCGAACGCCGTGATGGCATCACCACCGTCTACATCTCGCCCCTGAAGGCGCTTTCGTACGACGTTGAACGGAACTTGCGGTCGCCATTGGCGGGACTGCGCATCGCGGCGGCGCGGGAGGGCATGCCAGTACCGGAAATAACGGTGGCGACGCGCACGGGGGACACGCCCCAGCGGGAGCGCGCGGACATCCGTCGCAACCCGCCAGACATCCTCATCACCACCCCGGAATCGCTCTACCTCATGCTCACGTCGCAACCGCGCGAAGCATTGCGGACGGTCAGGACCGTGATCGTCGATGAGATCCATGTGATGGCGGGGACGAAACGGGGAGCACACCTCGCGCTCTCGCTCGAACGGCTGGAGCACCTCACCACGCGCCCATTCCAGCGCATAGGGCTTTCCGCAACGCAGCGGCCCCTCGAAGAGATCGCGAAGTACCTGGGTGGCGACAGGCCAGTCACGATCGCGGATGCGGGTTCGAAGCGGAACCTCGACCTCCAGGTGATCGTGCCGTTGGACGACATGACGCGCCCGGGCGACAACGCGATGGTGCACGAGGCGACGCCCGACGGGCGGGACATCGAATCGCGGACCTCGGTGTGGCCGGCGATGTACCCGGAGCTTCTGCGGCTCATTCGCGAGCACCGCAGCACCCTGCTCTTCGTGAACAACCGGCGGCTCGCGGAACGGCTGGCCGCGCGCCTCAACGAACTCGCGGGCGAGGAACTCGTGCGGGCCCACCACGGGTCGGTCTCACGCGAACAGCGCATGCAGATCGAGGAGCAGCTCAAATCCGGCGCCCTGCCCGCGCTGGCCTGTACCAGCTCGTTGGAACTCGGGATCGATATGGGCGCGGTCGATCTCGTCATCCAGGTGGAGTCGCCGAAGTCGGTCGCGCGTGGGTTGCAGCGGGTTGGGCGCGCCGGGCACCAGGTTGGTGGCACGAGTTCAGGGCGGATCTTCCCCAAGTTCCGCGGCGACCTCCTGGAGTGCGCATGCCTCACGGAGCGCATGAAGCTGGGGCTGATCGAAAAGACGGACATTCCCCGCAACCCGCTGGATGTGCTCGCGCAACAGATCGTGGCGATGTGCGCGGTCGATGATTGGTCCGTCAGCGAACTGGAAGCGCTCGTACGGCGCGTATACAGCTTCGCCGGACTCAGCCGAGACGTATTCGAAGGCGTCCTGGGCATGCTCGCCGGCCAATACCCGTCGGACGAGTTCGCGGACCTCCGGCCACGCATCACCTGGGACCGTGCCACGGACGTCCTTTCCGGGCGGCGCGATGCGAAGACGATCGCGGTCGTCAACGCGGGCACCATTCCGGACCGGGGGTTGTATGGCGTGTTCCTTGGCGAGGGCGGGCCGAGGGTGGGCGAACTCGACGAGGAGATGGTCTACGAGAGCAGGCCGGGCGAGACCTTCCTGCTCGGCGCGACGACCTGGCGTATCCAACAGATCACGCGCGACCGCGTGATCGTCTCCCCCGCGCCAGGAGAGCCTGGGAAGATGCCGTTCTGGAAAGGCGACGGCGTCGGGCGGCCGCTGGAATTCGGGCGGGCGATCGGGGCGTTCACGCGCGAACTCGATGGGATGCGCGACCCCGCCAAGCAGACCGAACGGCTGCAGGAGCGAAACCACCTGGATGAACGTGCCTCGAAGAACCTCCTCGCCTACCTCGCGGAGGAGAAGGAGGCGACGGGGGCGCTGCCAACTGACCGCACCATTACGGTCCAACGCTTCCGCGACGAGTTGGGCGACTGGCGCGTGGTCATCCTCACCCCATTCGGCGGGCGTGTGCATTCGCCGTGGTCGCTGGCGCTGGAATCACGGCTCGCCGAACGCTCCGGCTTCGACGTGCAAACGCTTTGGAGCGACGACGGCATCGCGCTGCGCTTCAACGGCGGCGAGGAACCGCCGGGCGATGAAATGCTCTTTCCTTCGCCAGAGGAGGTCGAGGACCTCGTGGTTCAGCAGCTCGCGAACTCGGCACTGTTCGCGTCGCACTTTCGCGAGAACGCGGCGCGGGCGTTGCTTCTGCCGCGGCGGCGGCCGAACGCACGCATGCCGCTCTGGGCACAACGGCAGAGGTCGGCGGGGTTGCTGGCGGTGGCGAGCCGCTATGGTTCGTTCCCGATCATCCTCGAGACGTACCGCGACTGCCTCCAGGACGTGTTCGACCTGCCCGGCCTCGTCGAGGTACTGACGGACATTCGCAGCCGCGCAACGCGCGTGGTCTCCGTCGAGGTGCAGGAGGCATCGCCGTTCGCTCGGTCGCTGCTCTTTGACTATGTCGCGGCGTATATGTACGAAGGCGACGCGCCACTGGCCGAACGGCGGGCGCAGGCGCTCACGCTCGACCGCAACCTCCTGCGCGACCTGCTGGGCGAGGATGAACTGCGTGAGTTGCTTGACCCGGACGCGCTTACGGACACGGAGCTCGAGCTGCAGCGGCTGGCGGAGAACCGCAAAGTCCGCAATATCGATGACCTGCACGACCTCCTCCGCACCGTGGGTGACCTCACCATCGATGAGGTTCGGCTGCGTATGCGCGCGCCGGAGTTCGCTGATGAGTGGCTTGGCCAGCTCGCAGGGACGCGGCGGGCATGCCCTATGCGCCTCGGGGGCGAAGAGCGGTGGGTCGCAATCGAGGACGCCGGTCGCTATCGCGACGCCATCGGCGCCTCGCCTCCCGTTGGCGTGCCAGAGGCGTTCCTGCGGCCGAGCGTTGATGCGCTGCTCGGCCTCGTCGGGCGTTACGCGCGAACGCATGCGCCCTTCGTTGCAAGCAATGCGGCGCAGCGATGGGCGTTGCCCGACGCGATGATCGTCGAGTGCCTGCGAGATCTCGAATCGGCGGGGACAGTGATCCACGGGGAGTTTCGGCGCGGCGGGACCGAACGGGAATGGTGCGATGCCGAGGTCCTGCGCATGCTCCGGGGGCGCTCGCTGGCGCGGCTGCGGCGGGACGTTGAGCCGGTCGATCACGCGACGTTCGCGCGCTTCCTCGCCCGCTGGCAGGGGATAGGGTCCTCCGCGAAGGGGAGCGAGCGGATGCGCGAGGTGGTCGCACAGCTTGAGGGGCTACCGTTGCCCGCTTCGGTGCTCGAACGGGATGTACTGACGCCGCGCGTGTCCGGCTACAACGCGCGCATGCTGGACGAGTTGGGCGCGGCCGGGGAACTCGCGTGGCTCGGCCGGGGCACGCTGGGACATGACGACGGGCGGGTGGCGCTGTTTCGGCGGGAGCAACTTGCCCTGCTCGCGCCGCCGCCATCGGCTCTATCCGAACCCTCGGCGGTACACGAGGCGATCCTGGAGACGCTGCGCCGACGCGGCGCCGTCTTCTTCGCGGACCTGGTCTCCGCGACGAAGGCGCCGATTCGCGAAACGCTCGACGCGCTATGGGAGCTCGCATGGGCAGGACAGGTTACCAATGACACGCTTGCGCCGTTGCGGGCATTGGCCTGGCCGAAGCGCGCCGCAGTGGGGTCGCCACGTGGGCGAGGCAGCCCGATTCCGCCCGAGGCCGCGGGGCGATGGTCATTGGCGCGCGACGACCCTGCGCTTCCGACGGCCCGGGCGCACGCACTCGCACAGGCGCTGCTCGAACGCTACGGCGTGGTGACGCGAGAGACCGTGAACGCCGAGGGCATTCCCGGCGGGTTCAGCACCGTCTACCCCGTGCTGAAGGCGATGGAGGAGGGCGGACGTGTGCGGCGCGGCTACTTCATCGACGGGCTTGGCGGCGCACAGTTCGCCATGCCGGGCGCTGTCGACCGGCTGCGCGCGGAGCGGGAACCGTCCGACGAGCCCGTGGCTGTGCTCCTTGCGGCTACCGACCCAGCGAACCCTTACGGCGCGTCCGTTCCCTGGCCGCGCCGAAATGGCGACGAAAAGCGCCCGCTACAACGGGCGGCGGGGTCGTATGTCGCGCTGGTGGACGGGTTTCCGGTGCTGTACGTGGAGCGTAGCGGGAAGGGCATCGTTACCCTGCCCGGTTTTGAAGACGGAGAGGCGGCCACGCTTGCGCTTGCCCTGCTACCGCGGCTGGCGGCGACTTCCGCGCGCGGTGTCCTGACGATCGAACGGATCAATGGCGTCCCGGCGGCTGAATCACCCTGGCTGAACTGCTTCAGCGGCGCGGGCTGGGTCACGGGATATCGCGGGCTGACGTTGCGGGCGCCGATGGGAGGACGGTCCCATGCCTGAAGGCGATGCTGTCTTTCGGTTCGCGGCGCGCGTGGGCGAGGCGCTGTCCGGGAAGGTCATCACGGCGGCGCGGGGACACGGGCCAGGTCCCGTGCCACAGGTGCACCGGATCGTTGGCGCGACCTGCACGGGGACGCGCGCCCAGGGCAAGAACCTGTTTATCAGCTTCGACAACGGTCTCGCCTTGCGTGGGCACCTGCGCCTGTATGGGACGTGGCACATCTATTCGCACGGGGAGGCGTGGCGGAAGCCGGAGCGCGAGGCGAGGCTGGTCCTCGAAACGGCCGACACGGTCGTCGTGAACTTCAGCGCACCGGTGATCGAGCTGCTGGAAGAGCGGACGATTGCCTTTCACCGGCCCATCGCATCGCTGGGGCCGAACTTGTTGGACGCGGAGTTCTATGCGGAAGAAGTTTTACGCCGGTTTCGCGAACCCGACCGAGTCCTCACTACGATCGGCGACGCAATCATGGATCAGCAGGCAATGGCGGGCGTCGGCAACATCTGGAAGCACGAGACGCTCTTTCGCGAGGGCTTGAACCCGTGGCGGCGCGTATCGGAGCTGGACGACGAGACGTTGCTCGCGCTGATCGCACGAGCGCGCGACCTCCTGCTGGCGAGCACCGGGCAACTCCAGCGCAACGGGCGCACCGTGATGCGACCGACGATGTTCGTGTACGCGCGGGCCGGGTTTCCCTGCCGCAAGTGTTCGACGCGGATCCTCAGCGCGCCCCAGGGGCGCGATATCCGTTCGACGGCGTGGTGTCCGAAGTGTCAGCCCGTGTCCGAGGGCCAGATCGTGCAGCCACCGCCGCCGCGCGGCGCGAGACGGGCGGGGCGATAGGGAATCGACAATGGATGGGCGTCTTTGGGTAGTGGCCCGGGTCTTGTCAGGTGCTGGCCCACGGTTCGAAGCCTGGCATCGCACCCTCCTTCGCAGTCGGGGTAGAGTTTGGGAGGCCCTCGGGGTGCAGTACTGGTGTGCGGCGGGGTGCTGTGGCATTGGGCTTGGCGTATGCTTCTCCGAACGAGGTGCCCATGATGACCACAGCCACAGTCGCAGAACCACTCGAAGCCCTGCTCGACGTGCCGATTCGCTACGTCGAGCGCTCCCGCGCCTATTACATGTCTCTTGGCTATGACAACCCGTATCGCTGGGCCCAGAACGAGGATGTGCCGTTCACGAAGCTACGGAAGCCACTGCGCGAAAGCCGGGTGGCGATTATCGGCACGGCGGCGCTTTACAACCCGGAGGTTGGCGCACAGGGGACGTGGGCGCCTTACAACGCCGATGCGAAGTTTACGGACGTCTATACGGTAGCGCTTGACCCGGCGCCGGACCTGCGCATTTCGCACCTCGGCTATGATCGCAAACACACGTCCGCGGAGGACGTGAACAGTTACTTTCCGGGCGTGCAGATGCAGGCGGCTGCCGCCGAGGGACACTTTGGGGAGCTGCACCCGGAGTATTACGGAGTGCCGACGTTGCGCAGCCAGCGACTCACGGCGGAACACGCGGAAACGCTCCTGGGGCTATTGCGCCGGGACCAGATTGACGCCGCTGTGTTGGTCGCGACCTGACCGGTCTGCCATCAGACCGTGAGTCTGACCAGCCGTCACCTGGAAGCGAACGGGATTCCGACCGTCGTCATGGGATGTGCGCGGGACATCGTTGAACGTGCGGGCGTGGCGCGGTTCCTGTTCAGCGACTTCCCCCTTGGAAATTCCTGTGGATCGCCGAACAACGTTGAGCAGCAGCGCTCGCTGGTTGGCATGGCGTTGAACCTGCTCGAATCGGCCTCCGCGCCGCGCACGACCGTGCAATCGCCATTTCGGTGGGCAGAGGACGCCGCCTGGAAGCGCGACTTCTACAAACTCGACATGACTCCAGAACAGATCGCCAGGGCGCGTGCCGAGTTCGACGGGCAGAAGTCGATCTTGCAGTCGAAGCTCAAGGGGACCGCTGGGTAGTCAGCGGACGCACGCGCTATCGGGCATGACGAGCGTTCGGTTCGCGCGCCGTTGATGCATGGCCTGGGATGGGTAGCCTCCCTCACGGTCGGGGCGCGGTTGGGCGTCGTGCGGTGGCGCAATTGTCAGAAGAGATATACTCGGTGGCGTCGTCGGACCCATGCACGACGCGGCGGACGGATTTCGACGCACCAGACTTCCGGAGGGTGATTGTGAAGGTTCATGTGAATACGGATATGTGCGAGGGGCACGGCAAATGCGAGATGGCCGCGCCGGAGGTTTTCAAGCTCGGGCCGGACGACGTGAGCATCGTGCTCATGCCCGGCGAGCTGACCGGGGAGATCGCCGCGAAGGCAGAGCGGGCGATCCGCCTCTGCCCGCGGCAGGCGATCAGCGCCACATGAGATACACGCGGATGATTTCGCGACGCGGATCAGGTATCCTATTGACCGACCGGTAAACACGGGCCTGGAGATAGACCATGACGGCAGCTGAACGCAGCCCTATGACGCTCGCGGACATCAACATGAACGACGAAGAGATGTTCGAACGCGGCGAATCGCACGAAGCGTTTCGCATCCTTCGCAAAAAGGATCGAGTTCACTGGACTCCGGCGACCGAGCACGTCAAGGGGTATTGGAACCTGACGAAGTACGAAGACGTGCTGTTCGTTTCCCGGCATCCGGAGCTGTTCAGTTCGGAACGGGGCATTGTCGCTTTCGAACCGATCAACGAAGAGGACTTCAACGCCGCGGCAAACGGCAACGGCAAGATGCTCATCACCATGGACCCGCCTCGGCATGTGAAGCTGCGTCGGCTAGTAAACAAAGGTTTCACGCCGCGGGCGGTGAACGAGATGGAACCGCACATCCGCGAGATCACGACAACGATCCTGGACAAGATCGCGAAGAAGGGCAGCGCGGACTTCGTCCTCGATGTGGCCTCCCAGATCCCGCTCGCCGTGATCTGCGGAATGATGGGCGTGGAGGAGAAAGACTGGGCGCTGATGTTCCAGCTCACGAACAAGGTGCTGGGGCCGGGGGATCCGGAGTACCAGACGGACGTGCCGGAAGAGCAGCGTGGAACACCCGAGGCTGCGATGCTGACCGGGAACATGGGCACGATGCAGATGTTTGGCTTCTTCGCACAGATGCTGATGGCCCGCCGCACGGAACGCCGCGACGACCTCATCAGCCTGCTTTGCGAATCAGACATCGAGGGCGAAGCGCTGTCAGACGAGGACATCCTCTGGTTCTGCTTCCTGCTCATCCTCGCGGGCAACGAGACCACGCGGAACGCGATGACGGGCGGACTATTGGCGCTTTGCGAAAACCCCGACGAGAAGGCGAAGCTACAGGCGGACATGTCGCTCCTGCCTTCCGCGGTCGAGGAGGTGCTGCGCTACGTTTCACCGGTCATGCACATGGCGCGCAACGTCATGCAGGACACCGAAATCAATGGGCACCCCGTCAAAAAGGACGAGCGCGTGGTGATGTGGTACCCGGCGATCAACCGGGACGAGGACGTTTTCCCGGAGGCGGAGCGCTTCGACATTACACGGTCTCCCAACGAGCATCTCGCCTTCGGCATAGGCGAACACTTCTGCCTCGGCGCCGGTTTCGCGCGGCTCGAACTCAAGGTGCTCTACGAAGAACTCTTCCGACGATTCCCGGATATCGAATTGGCTGGCCCCGCTGAACGGCTGCGTTCGACTTTCATCGGTGGAATCAAGCATCTGCCAGTGAAGTTCACACCGGAAGCATAGGAGCGACCCGGAGATTCAGTGCCGTCCCATGCCCTCGACCGTGCGCAGGACTTCGCGGCAAAGCGACTCGATGCCGCGCTTGCTGACGGTGACGAAGGGAAGGTCCCGCGGGCGTTCGTCCGTGTATGAGACCGAGATCTTGTGGGGCAATGGCGTGGACGCCCAGATCACGAGGACCTGCGCCCAGTTCAAGTTCGGCAGTGCGTCACCCTTGCTCTGCGAACCGGCTTTGCCGTCGATGCACCGCAGAGTCAGACCCGTTCCCGCGAGCAGCGAGGCGAGTTCGGCGTGCAGCGCCGGGGTGCCGCCGACGATGAGCAAGCGTTCGATGCCGCGCTGACGGCAGGCGCGCGCGAGCAGAAGGGCCGCCCGCCGGTTGTTGGAACCACCGCAGATGGCGCATTGGCCGGGCGAGGCCTCGATGACCACGCGCCCAGCGCGGACGAGTTCGGCGAGGGCTCCACACTCGCCATCTCCGCAAAAGCGCAGCAGGTACGTATCGAGCACTTCGCGCGCCCGCGATAGCTTGTCCAACGCCATCGCCTGTTTGCCGGGGCGAGTGAGACCGGCCTGTTCGAGGACAGCGCGAGCTTTGTGCTGAGACCAGACCGTGGCGAAGCCTTCGTCTATCAGAAAGCCTGTGATCTCGAGTTCATTGGTGGTCATCAGGCTCAACACTGCTCCGCGCTATGTCTTTGGCGAAGGCACGGACGGGCAGCTGGGACCATCCCGCGCGCCCATAAAATCGCTGGGCGGGCCAATTGTCCTTCGCGACCATGAGGTTCATGCGAAGACAACCGAGGTCGGCCAGGCGGCTCTCCAGCTCCGCGAGGAGCGCCTGGGCGAGCCCGGAACCACGCGTGCCGGCTTCGACCGCGAGGTGGTAGGCATAGCCTCGACGGCCATCGAAGCCACCAATCACGGCGCCGACGATCGCCCCGCGCCGTGCGGCCACGAGGAAGAGATCAGGATCGCGCTCGACCTTCCTGGCGATCTCGTCGGCGGAGTCGGACGGTCGAAGTTGGATTCCGGGCTGACACGATTCCCAAAGGGCGCGCACCGCTGCGTAGTCCGTGGGGTGGCGGTACGTGCGAATCGTCGCGTTGTGGGGGCGCGGCTTGCGACGTTTGCCGAGCGATGGCGGTGGACCATCGGGAAGAAAGTCCGGACGGCGGGCGAGCGTTCGAGCGACGCGTTGCTCCTGTTTCCAGGCCTCAATCTGGGCGTGGTGGCCACCCAAGAGGACGTCTGGCACGGTCCAACCCCGATAGTCGGCCGGCCGAGTGTACTGGGGGTGTTCGAGCAGCCCCCCCGCAAACGACTCATCCTGGGCGGACGCATCGTCGCCCAAAGCGCCGGGGATGTGGCGCGCGACCGCATCGATGAGGACCGCAGCGGGCAGCTCCCCGCCGGTGAGGATGTAGTCACCGATCGAGACCTCGTGATCGACGCAGTGTTCGACGAAGCGCTCGTCGATGCCTTCATAGCGGCCACACACAAGCACGAGGCGGTCATGCAGAGCGAGTTCGCGAACGATCGCGTCGCTGAGTCGTTCGCCCTGGGGCGAAAGGAAGACGACGAACCCGCGTTCGGGCGCCTCCGCCTGGACGCTTTCGAGCGTGCGGTCGAGGACATCGACGCGGAGGACCATGCCCTGGCCGCCTCCGAACGGATAGTCATCGACGCTCTTGTGCTTGTCGGAAGCAAAATCGCGAGGGTTGTGAAAGTGCAGGTCGAGGAGGCCGTCTTCGCGGGCGCGGCCAATGATGGAGACATCGAGCGGGCCTACGAAGGCCTCGGGGAAGAGCGTGAGGACATCGATGCGCATCAGGCGCCGCCGGTCGGGCGGGTGTGGCCGGTGTCGGTGTCGGTGCGGTGCTCGAAGGAGCCGCCGAGAAGCGTCGCAATGTGGCCGAGGAGCGGCAAGAGCACATCCATGCCCTCGGCAACGGCTTTAGGATTGCCCGGGAGGTTGACGATGAGCGTGCGTCCACGGGTGACGGCCACGCCCCGCGAAAGCACGGCGAAGGGCGTCTTCTTCAGGCCTTCCATCCAGAGGGCCACGGGGATGCCGGGGACATCGCGCTCCGCGATGTCGCGCGTGGCTTCGGGGGTCACATCCCGCGCCGTCAGGCCGGTGCCGCCGGTAGTGATGATCAGGTCTGCCAGATCGGCATCGCACCACGCGGCGAGGGCGTCCGCAATCGCCTGGCGATCGTCCGGGACGATGACTCGGCCGACGAGGAGGTGGCGTCCCTCCTCGAGTCGGCGCAGGATGAGATCGCCGCTGATATCGGCGCGTTCGCCCGCTGCCCCTTTGTCAGATGCGGTGAGGATTGCCACGCGAGCCATGGTTCAATCCTAGCAGGCGGGGGCGAGACGTTCTGCAAGACCCTATTGACAGCGTTTTCTGGGAGAACTACCCTTCGACGGGTGGAAAGTGGGCGAAAGTGGGAAATGCTCCCACTGACGGCCTGCTTTCCCCCTCTTGCCGATGGGATATCCCATCGGCCCGGTGGGAGGCTTTCGCAATCATGGCGCCGTTCACGGGCCGCACGGATTACCAGGTGGACGACCGGAACCGGGTCGCTATCCCTCCGCGCTGGCGCGAGCACTTTGAGGCTCCGGCGATGATGACGTTTGGAAGGGCAACCTGCATCAAGGCGTACACCCAGCGGAGTTATGACGAAGCGGAGAAGCGAGTGAATTCGATCGACCCGGACTCGGAGGAAGGCGAGGACGAACGCCGCCGTTTCTACGGCACCGCCTACCCCATACCAAAGGACGGCCAGGGACGGTTCGTTATCGAAAGAGCACTCATGGACTACGCGCGCCTGAAGAAGGATGTCGCCGTTGTCGGGCTTGGAGACCACTTCGAGATCTGGGACCGGGCGGAACTCGACCTGTATGAGGCAGAACGGAAAGGAAGGAAGTAACGTGGTCGTTATGACATATACCCCGACGCACACGCCTGTCCTCCTGGAAGAGTCGCTGCGATACCTCGCCGTCCGGCCGGACGGTCGCTATATCGATTGCACGACGGGCCTCGGCGGCCATAGCGAAGCGATTGCCGCACGTCTGGGTGGCGGGCAATTGTTGTGCATCGACCAGGATGGCGAGGCGCTGGAGTTCGCGCGCGCAAGGTTGGCTCCGTTTGGGAGACGGGTCAGCTTTGCGCACGGGAACTTCCGCGAACTCGCATCGATTGCCAGGGATGCTGGGTTCTCCTCGGCGGATGGCATCCTCATGGACCTCGGAGTCTCGTCGCTCCAGTTTGGCGACGCGCGGCGGGGGTTCATGTTCGGGCAGGACGGCCCGCTGGATATGCGCATGGACACCCGGTCCGGTGGCCTCACGGCCGCCGAGATCGTGAATGAGTTCGATGAAACGTCGTTGGCGAACCTCTTCTACGAGTACGGAGAAGAGCGCCAATCGCGCAGGATCGCTGCCGCCGTGGTGCGCGCGCGTCCGCTGCGAACGACGTGGGAACTCGCTAAAGCAGTCGAGCAGGCTGTGGGGGGCGCAAGGGGCCGAACCCTTATTCACCCCGCCACCAAGGTCTTTCTTGCGCTCCGGATCCGCGTCAATGGCGAACTCGACAGCCTTGACGCGGGCCTCCCGCAAGCCCACAGCCTGCTCGGCCTTGACCCTGACGGCGAAGGCGGCCGCCTCGTCGTCATTGCCTTCCACTCGCTGGAAGACCGCATCGTGAAGACCTACCTGAAGCAGGAATCGACACAGTGCCTCTGTCCTCCCGAATTGCCCGTCTGCCGCTGCCATCACGTTGCAACACTGCGACTCATCGAACGCCATGCGGTGAAGCCAAGCGCCAGCGAGGTGGCCGGAAATCCCCGAGCACGCAGCGCCGTCCTGCGTGCCGCAAAGCGAGTGGCCTAGCCATGGCTGCGATCAATCATCCCCTTCGCCATGGCCGCCGCGCCTTGCCCGTGCCCGAAGTCGGGAGGCTCAACCTGTGGGTTGTTGGCGCGGCTGTGCTGGCCGGGTTCAGCGCGATGCTGCCAGTTTTGCAAAACAGCGCCACGACTACCCAGGGGTTCGAACTCCAGACCCTACAGGACGAACAGGCGAGAATCACCGGCGATATCGGCCTGCTGGAGAGTGACGTTGCGCGGCTCTCTTCGTTGAGCCGCATCCAACGGCGTGCGGATGAACTGGGCCTCGTCCCCGCCAACGACCCTGTCTACATCCGTGTGGAAGAAGCCGGGCCGGCGCCGGCGAAGATCCCCGCGGAATATCTCTTGCCGCCGACTCCCCGTGCGGTCGGAGGTTCATCCTGGTGGCGGTCGCTGCTTGAGTGGCTCCCGCTCCCCAAGTAATTCGGTTGGCCCAACCTCCCTGTGGAGTTTGAGCCGGAGGCGCGCTCGGCATGTCGATGCGACGAGGCAAGAGTTCTCGACGGACGTGGGTGCCCGCCAGCTTCTTTGGCGTGTTCGCACTGGTGGTACTTGCTCGCCTCGCCCAACTGCAGGTCCTGGAGCACGAGACTTACGCGGAACAGGCAAAGGCGGAGCAGGCGGGCAACACGACGATCTTCGCGCGGCGGGGCGCCGTGCTGGACCGCAACGGCAACGCGCTCGCCGTCAGCGTCGATACGTGGGACGTCTATGTGAACAGCCGGGCCTGGAAGGATGACGCCCGCGGCATGAAGGCGTCCACGCTGCTGGCGGCGCATCTGCGTGTGAATGCGACGGACCTCCGCGCGCGGGTCCTCAAGGCGAACGGCGACATCCTCATCCGACGGGACGTGGAATATGAGCTGGGCCGGGAGATCGTGCGCGAAGCCATCAGCGGCGTGGTGATGCTGCCGAACACGGCGCGCACTAACCCTGAGGGCGATACCGCGGCGTCGCTGCTCGGCTTTATCGGGCAGGACAACATTGGCCTCGCCGGCCTGGAGGCGAGTTTCAACGACTCCCTGATGGGGAAGCCGGGCCGGGCTATCTTCGAACGCGACACAACGGGCGAACCGATCCCTTTCGGGCAATACATCGCGCATGACCCGGTGCCAGGTCAGGACATCGTCCTGACGATTGACCGCTTCTTGCAGCAATTGGCGGAACGGCGGCTGGCGGAAGCGATTAAAGAGCACAGCGCCCAGGGCGGGGCGATCATCATGATGGACCCTGCCACGGGAGAGATTCTCGCGATGGCGACTTCCCCAGGGATCCGTTACAGCACCCTGAACCTCAATGATCCGGCACAACTACAGCTGATGAAGAACCCGGCCGTCACGGATGTGTACGAACCGGGGAGCGTAATGAAGATCATCACGGCATCGGCGGCGATCGACAAGGGTGCGGTCACCCAGGACTCAACGTACGTGGACAATGGCATCGCACTCATCTACGACGTGCCCATCAAGAACTGGGATGACAACGTCTACGGCCTCCAATCGATGACCGGCGTGCTTCAGAACAGCATCAACACCGGGGCCATCTATATGCAGCAACGGCTGGAGGCTATCGACCCGGGCGGCTTCCAGCGGTACCTGGCGGCCTTCGGTTTCGGCAAGCCCACGGGGATCGACCTCAGCGGTGAAGCGATCGGGATCATGCGCCGGCCGACGGATTCCGACTGGTCGCCAGTGGACCTCGCGACGCAATCGTTCGGTCAATCGATCAGCGTGACCCCGATCCAGATGATCAACGCCGTGGCGACGGCGATCAACGGCGGCAACCTGATGCGCCCGCACATCGTCAAGGCGTACGTCTCGCCGAACGGGACGAGGACAGACATCCGACCGGAAGTCGTTGGCCGAGCGATTTCCCCGGAGACAAGCGCAACCATTCGCAAGATGCTTTTCGCGGTCGTGAACCCCGAAGGGCGCTTCCACCCGGCGAAGCCGCGCGATTACACAGCGGGGGGCAAGTCTGGTACGGCGAACGTGCCCATCTGGGGGAAGTACGACGACCGCCAGGTGGCATCATTCATCGGCTTCGCGCCGGCAGAGAACCCGAAGATCCTCGTGCTGATCAAGCTCGACCAGAACCAGGACCTGAAGACCGGAACGGTGGCGGCGGGGCCGGTCTTCTCGAAGATAGCGGATGAGGCGCTGCACTACCTCAACGTGCTGCCGGATGCGGCGCGATACGCGGCTGGTGTGCGATGAACACGCACCTCACGACGGCGTTTGTCGGCGGTGCCCTGCGGGCGCACGGCTATACCGTCTTCGAAGGACCGGACGTGGCAATCACGGGCGGGGCGGCGGATTCGCGCAACGCCACCGCAGGCGACCTTTTCGCGGCATACCACGGCGAAAACGTTGATGGAAACGACTACGTTTCGCAGGCACTGTCGAACGGGGCGGTGGCTGCTGTTTGCGAACGGGCGCCGAGCGACATCCCAGCGGGGAAGACCGTGGTCATCGTGCCGAACACTTTGCGAGCGATGGCCGAGTTGGCGAGCGCTTGGCTCAAGGAGTGCGGCACCAGGGTCGTCGGGATAACGGGGACTGTTGGGAAGACAACGTCGAAAGATGTGACGGCAGCAGTTCTCACGAGCAAATTCCGGGTGCACAAGAGCCCCGGCAACTTCAATTCGCGCGAAGGTCTTCCCCTCGCGGTGATGAGCTTGTGCCGTGAAGACGAGGTCTCCGTGCTGGAGATGGCAATGGACAGCGCGGGAGAGATCCTGGAGCTGTGCAAGATCGCCGAACCCACGGTCGGGGTCGTCCTCAACATCGGCCTCACACACGTTTCGAAGCTGGGGAGTATCGAGGCAATCGCGCGGGAAAAGCTGTCGTTGGCACGCTACCTGGACGAGAACGGGACTGCGGTCCTCAACGCGGACGACCCGTGTATCGCGGCTGCGGCGGGCGGACTGCGTTGCCGCGTTATCTCCTTCGGAATGCGGCGCGCTTCCGGAGAGCAGCCAACCCTTGCATATGACCGGATGCAGAGCCAGGGCCTCGAAGGCATGCGGTTCTACGTGAGCCCAGGGACGCGGCGTGCGCGCGTCGATTCGCCTCTCTTGGGCGAGCACACTGTCCCTTCGGTGATGGCGGCGCTTGGGGCGGCGATGGCGCTGGGTATGCCGCTGTTCAAAGCTGCAAAGGCGGTGCGAATGGCGGCTTCAGCGAGCCGTGCCCGATCCCTCGCCGGGGCGAACGGATCGACGATCATCGACGACCGCTACAACTCGAGCCCAGCATCGCTGGGGGGCGCCCTGCGCCTGCTGTCGCGTCTTCATCGCCACCCTGGACGTCGCATCGCATTGATCGGGCGCATGGCGGAGCTCGGGGAGTTCGAGGAAACCGAACATCGGGCGATTGGCAAGATAGCCGCGGCGTCGTGTGACCTGCTGGCCGCCGTGGGCGGGCCGTGCGCAGCGCTTGTGGAGGAAGCGCAGGCGGCCGGCCACGCCAACGCCCATTGGTTCGCGGACAAGGATGAGGCAGCGAACTTCGTGGCGGGACAATTGCGAGAGGGCGATGTCGTCCTTGTGAAGGCATCGCGGAGCCAGGCCTTCGAGACGATCATCCCCATCCTGGGGGGCACGGAATGATCCACGCCCTCATCTCCGGCGCCGTGACGTTCGGGCTTTCGCTGCTCCTGGGGTATCCCATCCTGCGCTACCTTCGCGCCCAGAAGATGGGCAAGAGCATCAGCGAGTACCAACCGGAGGCGCACCAAAAGAAGGCCGGAACACCCACGTTCGGCGGGCTGATGATCTGGGTCCCAACGTTTCTCGTGGCAGCGGTGGCTGTGGATTGGTGGGACCACAAGTCCATTCTCCTGCCCATGTTGATGATCGGGATAACTGGGGCGACGGGCTTCGTGGATGACCTCGGCACGCTTCAGCACCGCCGCCAGACCGGGCTTTCCTGGAAGTTCAAGATGGGCTTCACGACGGCCCTGGCGATCGGAGCGGCGATTGTGCTGTATGACCACATCGACGTGCAGTCGATCAACATCCCCTGGCAGGGCAAGCACGAGCTCGGGCTGTTCTATCTGCCGATCGCGGTGCTCACTATCGTCGCGACGACGAGCGCCGTGGCCGTAACGGACGGACTGGATGGCCTTGCCGGCGGCACCACGCTCCTCGCTTTCATCGCCTACGGAATCATCGCGTTCATCCAGGGCCAGGAATATGTGGCGACCTTCGCCTTCATTATCGCGGGAGCGAACCTCGGGTTTCTCTGGTACAACGCCCACCCGGCGATGGTGATCATGGGCGACACGGGCGCGTTGGCGCTCGGTTCTAGCCTCGCGGTCGTGGCGTTGATGACGGGCCAATGGTTGTTGCTGCCGGTCATCGGGGTTGTCTTCGTGATAGAAGCGATGAGCAACATCGTCCAGATCGGCTACTTCAAGATCAGCCAAGGCAAGCGCGTCTTCAAGCGCGCGCCGTTTCATATGCACCTCGAACTGAGCGGTTGGGCGGAAACACAGGTGGTTACGCGGGCGTGGTTGTTAGGCATTGCGGCGGCCATGCTCGGCGTGGCATTCGCGTTGGCGGTGCCGGCATGACGGCGACGCATGGCCAGTTTGACTTCCGGGGAAAACGCGTCCTTGTCTACACGCTGGGCATCGAGGGGCGAGACCTCGCGCGCTGGTTCGTCGCGCAAGGCGCCGAGGTCACCATCTCTGACACGCGGACGGATCAACAGCTGGCTGCTGCCGGCGCACAGGCTCCGGAGGGCGTCGCCGGGGTCGTTTGCGGCCAGCCGTTGTTGGATGCCACTGGATTCGACCTCCTTGCGACAGGCCAGTCGGTCTTGCGACACGATCCGGCGATGGGCAGGGCGCGGGCTCGGGGTGTTCCACGCCTTTCCCAGATGCAGTTGTTTCTCGAACTCTGCCCGGCGCCGGTGATCGGCATCACCGGTTCCAGCGGCAAGTCCACGACGACCGCACTTGTGGGACGGATGGCGGAAATAGCCGGGTTGAAGCCCGTCACAGGGGGCAATCTCGCCGACATCGGTCTGCTCGGGCAGCTGGCCACAATCACCCCGGATTCCACAGTCGTCGTCGAGATCAGCCACACGCAGCTGCAGTACACCGGCCGCTCACCGCACATCGCTGCCGTCACGAATGTCACGCCGAACCACCTGGACCAGTTCAGCTGGGACGAATATGTGGGGCTGAAGCGCAACATCCTCGCGCACCAGCATCCCGACGATCTGGCCGTGCTCAATGCGGACGACCACACGAGCCGCCAGTTCGTGGCCGAAGTGAAAGGACGCCTGTTTCGGTCATCGATCGTGGGCGAGGTTGCGGGCAATGGCGCGTGGCAGGAAGCCGATCGTATTCACGTCCGTTCAGGCAAACGGGCGCACGCCATCATGCCGCGCTCAGCGATTCGCCTGCGCGGCGAACACAATCTCGCAAACGTGGTCATGGCATGCGCGATCGCGTCGGCAGCGGGCTTTTCAGAATCCGCGATGGCTGAAGCGACCACGAGCTTTACAGGGGTACCGCACCGCCTGGAGATTGTGGGGCGAGCGGGCGGCGCGACGTGGGTGGATGACAGCATCGCGACATCCCCGGAGCGGTCGATAGCCGGATTGAACGCCTTCAGCGAACCGGTCGTCCTTTTACTCGGCGGGCGAGAAAAGCGATTGCCGCTGGACGGGCTCCAGGAATCGGTGCGAGGGCGGTGCCGCGCGGTCATCTGTTTCGGCGAAGCGGGACCGCTGTTTCACGAGGCGATCCGGGGCTACGTCGGGGATTCTGTTCTCGTGCGCACGTTAGAGGATGCAGTGGCGAAGGCGGCGGGCTTCGCGCAAAGCGGGGACGTCGTGCTGCTTTCTCCGGCGGGCACGAGCTTCGACGCCTACCCCAGCTTCGAAGTGCGAGGCCAGGCCTTCGGAGACCTCGTGCGGGCGATGCCGGGCTTTGCGGAGGTGGGATAGTGGCAGCGCGAAGCACGGCGACGCAATGGTCGCCCGGACGCCCGGATTACGCCGTCCTGATCCTCACCGCGGTGCTGACGATCACGGGCCTTGTCGCCGTGTACAGCGCAAGCTTCGTGATCGGCCTGGCGCGTTTCGGCGATTCGCGGTATTACATCCTGCGCCAGCTGGTTTGGGCGATCCTGGGCTGCGCTCTGATGCTGCTGGCTATGCGTTTCGACTACCGGCGCTACCGCGCGTTGGCCATCCCGATCATCTTCCTGACGATTGTGGCTCTGATGGCAGTGTTGGTCGTGGGGGTGGAGGGCGGCGGCGCGCGCAGATGGCTGGGCATCGGGGAATTCACGGTTCAGCCGGCGGAGTTCGCAAAGCTCACCGTGATCATCTATCTTGCCGCCTGGCTCGATGGCAAGGGCGAATCGATCAGGAGTTTCGAGGGCGGCCTCCTCCCCTTCGTCGTGATTATTGGGTTCCTCTCGGGGCTGATCATCCTCGAACCGAACCTTGGAACGGCGTTCATCATCCTCATCATCACGGTGACGATGTTCTGGGTGGCGGGCGCTTCGTTCATCCAGATGTTGGGCCTGGGTGGAGCGGGCGTGGTGGCGATGCTCCTCCTGGCGACGATGGCGGGATATCGCGCGGACCGGTTGACTTCCTTCTTCAACGCGGAGAGCGACCCTGCCGGGAATGGCTTCCAGACGTTGCAATCGCTCATCGCACTGGGCAACGGCGGCATCGAGGGCCTCGGACTGGGTGCGAGCCGGGCCAAGTTCTTCTACATTCCGGAAAGCCATACGGACGGGGTTTTTGCGATCATTGGCGAAGAGCTGGGACTGATCGCGACGGCCTCGGTTCTGCTGCTGTTCATTCTGCTGATGTTCCGGGGGTACCAGGTGGCGAACCGCGCGGGCGACCGCTTCGGCCAGCTTATCGCGACGGGGATCACGACGTGGATCACCGTGCAAGCGCTGCTGAACATGGGGGGGATCACGCGAGTGATCCCGCTCACGGGCGTGCCGCTTCCCTTCCTCAGCTATGGCGGCAGCGCGCTTGCTGCGGTGCTTGCGGCGGTGGGCGTGCTGGTGAGCATTTCACGTTATGGAGCGCAAACTTTCGACGTCGAAGAACCGCAGCCGCGGCGCGTCGTTCGGAGGCGAAGCCCATGAGACTCGCACTCACTGCTGGCGGAACTGGGGGGCATATCCTCCCCGCGCTTGCCGTCGTGGATGCCGTGTTGTTGGCGCGGCCTGATACAGAGGTGCGTTTTTTCGGCCCGGAGACCCGGGGCGAACGGGCGACGATTGAGGCGCGCGGGCTTCGCTTCGAATGCGTGCCTTCAGCCCAGGTGCGAGGGCGCGGGTCCCTGGCCCTCGTTCGCAGCTCCTGGCTGCTCGGGAAGGGGATCCTCGTGGCCGCGCGAAAGCTGCGCGCGTTCAAGCCAGATGTCGTCTTCAGCACGGGTGGATACGGGAGTTTTCCGAGCAGCGTGGCGGCGCGACTGTTGCGAAAGCCGCTGGTCGTCTTTCTTCCCGATGTGAGTCCCGGTTGGGCGGTGAGGGCGGAACAGCGGCTGGCGACGCGCATGGCGACGACGACCGACGCGGCGTTGGCGTTCTTGCCGCGGACGAAAACACACGTGACGGGCTATCCCATCCGTGCGCAGTTCTCCGCGATGGGCCGCGAAGCAGCGCGCGCGAAGCTGGGCATAGCGGAGGGAGAGCACGTCGTTGTCGTGGCAGGCGCGACCCAGGGGGCGCACGCGATCAACAGCGCGATCTTCGCCGGGTTACGGACGTTGCTCGAAGAAGCGGTCGTCTTTCACATGACCGGTCCCGCCGACCAAGACCACGCGGCGGGCTTCAAGTCCGGTCTTGGAGAACTCGGCGGGCGCTACCACCCGGCGTCCTTCCGGGAGGACCTCCCGGAAATCATGCTGGCAGCCGACCTGGCGATCATGCGCGCAGGGGCGAGTGTCCTGGGCGAACTCCCTGCGGCGTCGCTCCCGTCTATCCTCATCCCGGGAACGTTTGCAGGGGGACATCAACGCGACAACGCACGCTGGCTGGCCGATGCGGGCGCAGCCGTGCTCATCGAGGAGTCGGCGATCTCAACGCTGATTGAACGGCTGGTAGGCCTTCTGAATGATGACGCGGCGCTCGCGGCGATGCGCCGGGCAGCCCACGCAGCGGCCCGGCCGGGGGCAGCGGCCGCAATCGCCAACCTGATCGAGGAGGTGGCACGGAAATGACCGAAATCGCTGGTCCGGTTCATCTCGTGGGTGTGGGCGGCATGCACATGTCCGCGATTGCGCAACTGTTGTTGCAGCAGGGCATCACTGTGACAGGCAGCGACATTCGCGAGTCTGCCCTCACGGAGAAGGTGCGAGCGATGGGCGGACTCATCCAGATCGGCCACGCCGCGGGGAACGTGGGCGATGCGAAACTCGTGGTGACGACAGCCGCTGTTGGCGAGGACAACCCCGAGGTCGCGGAGGCGCGAATCCTGGGCATTCCGGTCATCTTGCGAGCGGAAATGGTGGCGCGCTTGATGGAGGGAAAGCGCGTGATCGCCGTTGCCGGTTCGCACGGGAAGACGACCACTTCCAGCCTCATCGCGTTCATTCTCAGCGAAGCGGGAATGAAGCCGATGTACCTGCTCGGCGGGGAGAGCGTCGACCTCGGCGGCAACGCCGCCTCGGGCGAAGGCGATTGGTGCGTCGTTGAAGCGGACGAATACAAGCAGGCGTTTCTTGAATACTCGCCAGAAATCGCGGTCATTCTCAACGTCGAACCCGACCACCTGGACTATTACGGCACGGCGGAGGCGTATCACGGCGCGTTCGTTGACTTCGCCCAACGTGTCGTTCCAGGCGGGCTGCTGCTGGCGTGCGCGGATGATGTTGGCGCGCTCGGGGCATTGCGCGCCGCCACCTTGCAGAGCGGGGTGCGTTCGGAGACGTACGGGCTGAACCCGCGCGACCATTGGATGGCGGGCAACCCACAGATCAGCGGTACCCGGGCGGCATTCGATGCCGTGCGGCAGGGCGCCACGCTGGGGCCGCTGGTCGTCCATCGGCCCGCCATGCACCTCGTGTTGAACGCGTTGGCGGCGGTTGCGGTTTGCGTTCATGCGGGTGTCGAACTGGACACGATTCGGGAAGCGCTGAGCAAGTTCAAGGGCGCGCATCGCCGCATGGAAGTCGTCGGCGAGAAGAACGGCATCATCGTGATGGACGACTACGCCCACCACCCATCGGAGGTGGCGGCGACGATCCGGGAGGCGCGGGTGCGCTTCGGCGGGCGGCGTCTCATCGCGGTCCATCAACCGCACACCTACTCACGGATCTCCTACCTCTGGGACGGCTGGACGACGTGCTGGGGCGGCCTGGACGCGCTGATCATCCTTGAGACGTACGCCGCGCGCGAGCAGCCTATCGCCGGGCGTGGCGCGACGGACCTCGCGCGCGCGATTACATCGCCGGCGGCAAGCTACGCGGCCGACTTCGACGCGGCCGCGCGGATGGCGGCGGAGCTCGCGCAGCCCGGCGATGTGATCTTCACCATCGGCGCCGGGGATGTCGTCGAAGTCGGCCCGAAGATCCTGGAGCTGCTGCGATGAATATCGAAGCGCTGGCAGCCAACCTCGAACAGCACGGCGAAGTTCGCCGAAAGGAATCGCTCGGGCGGCATACGACGTTCGGCATCGGCGGTCCAGCGGATCTGTTCGTGACCGTGCGGGACTCCGGTGCGTTGTCTGCCGCCGTGCGCGGGGCGCAGGATGCCGGTGCGCCGGTATTCACGCTTGGCAGCGGCAGCAACGTCCTCGTTTCCGATGTGGGCATTCGGGGCGTGGTAATCGACAATCGCGCTCGGGCAGAGGCCACGTCGGGGACGAACGTTTTTCGCGTGGAAAGCGGCGCCAGCTTCGCCGCGTTCTCGCGGCGCATGTGTCGCGCCGGATTAGCGGGTCTGTCCTGGGCGGTGGGTATCCCGGGCACGCTGGGCGGGGCAGTCGTTTACAACGCGGGCGCGTATGGCGGGTGCCTCGGCGATGTCCTCACACGCGTATCCCTCCAGGATCGCAGCGGAGACGAGCGCTGGTACGAGGCGGGAGAACTTGGTCTCGTCTATCGGGGTAGTGTGTTCACGCGCGGTCAGTTCGCGGACAAAACGGTGCTCCAGGCAGAGGTCGCCCTCACGCAAGGCGATGCGAAAGCGCTCATGGCGGAGGCCGCGGCGCACGACAAGAGGCGGCTGGGAGCGCAGCCACGCGGGAGAAACGCGGGATCGATGTTCAAGAACCCGCCGCAGTCGCCCGCCTGGAAGCTCATCGACTCCGTCGGTTTGCGGGGGGCGACGCGCGGGGATGCGGCGATAAGCGACATGCACTGCAACTTTTTTGTGAACTACGGGAACGCGCTGGCGCAAGATGTCGCATGGCTGGTGGCGGAGGCGCAACGGCGTGTGTTGGAGCAATTCGGCGTAACGCTGGAGCGCGAAGTAGCCTTTGTGGGGGAGTGGTGATGGCGAGACGACGCGTCGCAGTCATCCTTGGCGGGCGGTCCAGCGAGCACGAAGTGAGCGTGACGAGCGCCCGCAACATCATGGCGGCGCTCGATCCGGAACGGTGGGAAGCGTTGCCGATCGGCATTACGAAACAGGGGGCATGGCTCTCCATCGCCCAAACGGCGGAGTTGTTGGCGGCCGGGAAACGCGCCATCCCGGACGGTGGCTCGCCCCTGCTGACGAGCCCCGCCCTGGCTGATCTCGCCTCCTGCGTTGTCGCATTTCCGATCGTGCACGGCACCTTTGGCGAAGACGGGACGCTCCAGGGGTTCCTGGAGATGGCGGACATTCCCTACGCGGGGGCGGGCGTTACAGCGTCCGCGATCGGCATGGACAAGGCGCTCATGAAAGCGCTCTTTGTCGAAGCGGGCATCCCCGTAGCAAAATACGGCGTAATTCGATCATGGGAGTATGCGGATGCTCAGAATGTTGTATTGTACGCCGAACGCGAGGTCGGCTACCCATGCTTCGTCAAGCCATCAAACGGGGGTTCGAGCGTAGGAGTGAGCAAGGCGCGCTCGCGCGAGGACTTGCCCGCGGCGTTTGCAGCTGCCTTCGCCCACGACGACAAGATCCTCGTGGAGCGTGCAATCGGTGGCCGCGAGGTCGAAGTGTCGGTTCTCGGCAACGAACGGCCGGAGGCGAGCATCGTTGGCGAGATCGCGCCGGACCGCGACTTCTACGACTACGACAGCAAGTACGACGCCTCATCCACGACGACCCTGCATATTCCCGCGCGCATTCCCGCCCAGACGGCGGAACGTGTGCGCGAGTTGGCGGTGCGTATGTACCAGGCGATGGGCTGCGAAGGCTACGCGCGCGTCGATTTCTTCGTAGTGAGCGATCGGGAGGTGATTGCGAACGAGGTAAACACGATCCCTGGATTCACGAGTATCTCGATGTATCCCAAGCTCTGGGAGGCTTCGGGACTCGCGTATGCGCCTCTGCTTTCGCGAATCCTCGATCTTGCCTTCGAACGGCACGAGCGGAGGTCAAAACAATGATCGTGAAGCGCAATCGCGGCGGAAAGGGTCCCGCCAACCCAACGCCCGCGACGAGGCGAATCGTGAAGCGCGGGAAGACCGGCCAACGGTCGGTCGCGCCCAGCTTGCCCATTCGGCCGCAGGCGACGGCGACCACGAGAGCCGTCGTTCGCCATCACCAGCCTACGATCGGCGGCGGCGTTCAACCAAGACGTCGTCGCCCCACGCCTCGCATCCACCTTCGCTTCCGTTCTCCCATCCGCAAGCGGCACCTTATCGCCGTGGGTTCGCTTGCCGTGGCCGGCGCGGCCCTCTTTGGGGGCTCCTGGTTGTGGCAATCGCCGCTGATGGAGGTCGGGCATGTCGAGGTCAGCGGCAACGAACGTGTGGAAACGGAAACGATCGTTGCCCAGGCGAACGTTCTCGGCGAGAACATCCTCCAGGCCGACCTCGCCTCCGTGGAGCGCAACCTGTACGCGCTCGCGCTCGTGGCGAAGGTGCACGTCATTCGCGACTTTCCCAACACCGTGAAGATCGTGATCGAAGAGCGGAAGACCTGGGGGACGTGGGAGCAGGGGGGCATCAAGTACAGTATTGACCGCGACGGCGTGGTGCTGGGTACCATCCCGTCTCCGCTCGGAGCTCCCGTCATCCGCAGCGCCGACAGATACACGCTGCGCCTGGGGGATCGCGTGAACTACCAGGCCGTGGATGCGGCTGCGGAGATCTACGACCGCCTCCCCCGCCAGCTCGGCACGACCGTGGCCGAGGTGGCGTTCGTCCCGGGCAAAGGCGTCACGGTCGTCACGGCCGACGGGCAGACGGCGCTGCTCGGCGACTCCAGCTCGATTTCGTACAAGCTGGCGGTTTGGGCAGCGATGGCCACCGAGGCCCAGAAGCAGCGCATTAGCTACACATCCATCGACCTCCGGTACGGAAACCGGCCGGTCGTGCAATGAGGACGACGGGAATGACAGCACGAAAGCGCACCACGGTTGCGGCCATCGACGTCGGATCGACGAAGGTGGCCGTGGTGGTTGGCGATATTGGCGAGATGGGAGAGACCCGGATCCTGGGGGTGGGCGTGGCGCCCGCCTCAGGGCTTTCGCGAGGCGCCATCGACAACATCCAATCGGCGCGGGAGGCGATCTCGATCGCGGTGCAGAAGGCGGAGCAATCGTGCGGGATGCGCATCCTGAGCGCGGTTGTGGGCATCTCCGGCAATCACATCAGTTCGCAGAACAATCGCGGGATCGTGGCCATAACCGACCGCTCGCGGCCGATCTCTCTCGACGACCGCATGCGCGTGATAGAGGCGAGCGGGCAAATCAGTATCCCCACGAACCGGCAGGTGCTGCACGTCATCCCGCGCGGGTATTGGGTCGAGGGGACTGAGCCGGTTTCCGACCCCGTTGGCATGTTTGGGGGCCGACTCGACGCGGAGACGCACATCGTTACGGCCGCTGTCTCAGCCGTGCAGAACCTGACGAAGTGCGTGGAGGGCGCTGGAGTCCAGGTGGACGATATCGTCCTCGAATCGATTGCGTCGGCTTCGGGCGTGCTTGAGGAACAGGAGCGCCTGCAGGGGGTCGCGCTGGTCGATATCGGCGGAAGCACGACCTCCGTCGCGGTGTACGACGAAGGCACGGTGGCGCACACCGCCTGCCTGCCGATCGCGGGTTCCCACCTCACACACGACCTCGCGCGCGTCCTCCGTTGCCCGTGGGAGAGCGCAGAGATGGTGAAATGCGAACACGGCGCTGCCTATGCGGACACCTCGATGAACAACCAGACGGTCGAAATTCACGCGTTCGGCACGCAAACGCAGAAGATCGTCCCGTTGATTCACGTTTGCGAGATTCTCCAGGCGCGCAGCGAGGAGATCCTGGAGATGATCGGCCTGGAGCTTAAACGAGCCGGCTACCTCGACCGAATCGCCGCGGGGATCGTCTTGACTGGCGGAAGCGCGCAACTGCGGGGTCTCGCCGAGGTGGCCGAAGCGCGGCTGGGTATACCTGCGCGCGTGGGCAAGCCAAGGAATATCTCGGGACTCACGGACCTAATCAACTCGCCGTCGTATTCGACGTCGATCGGGCTCGTCGATTACGCGCTCGGCGGACAAGAGCGTCTCATCGAAACGAACCACGGAACACACTTCGAACGAAGCGGCGGAGGATTCCTGCGCCGGTTGGCGTCGTTCGGAAGAGCGCTTATGCCCCAGTAGGGCCAATGAAAGGAGCCACGCCATGAGCCTGCACGACTTTGCACAACACGAATCGCATTACACCAGGGGGAGGGAGACCGCCATGAGTATTCGATACGACACGGAACTACTGCCAGATATCAAGGTCCTCGGAGTGGGCGGAGGCGGCTGCAACGCCGTCAACCGCATGATCCGGGCGAAGATACCCGGAGTGACCTTCGTCGCCTGCAACACGGACGCCCAGGCGCTGATGATATCGGAGGCCTCGAGCCGTATCCGCATCGGCGAGAAGCTGACGCGGGGACTCGGCGTGGGCGGCGACCCTGCGCGCGGAGAACGCGCAGCCGATGAGAGCCGCGACGAGCTTTATGAACTCTTGCGTGGGACGGAGATGGTGTTCGTGACGGCCGGCATGGGCGGCGGCACGGGCACGGGCGCCGCCCCGATCATCGCCGAGATTGCCAAGGATTGTGGTGCACTGACGATTGGCGTGGTGACAAAGCCCTTCCCGTGGGAAGGCTCGCGCCGCATGCGCCAGGCGGAAGACGGCCTCAACCGCCTGCGCGACAAGGTGGACACGCTCATCGTCATCCCCAACGGGCGATTGATCGAGATCTGCGCGCCGAACTGCACCGTTGAAGAGGCGTTCGAGACTGCCGACGACGTGCTGCGGCAGGCGATTATGTCGATTTCGAACATCATCAGCCAGAGCGGCGCCATTAACCTCGACTTCAACGACGTGCGCACCACCATGAGCGAAGCTGGTCCGGCTTTGCTGGCGGTCGGTTCTGGCCGCGGCGAAAACCGGGCAGTCGATGCGGCCCGCGCCGCCACGAACAGTCCCCTGCTCGACCAATCGATCGACGGGGCGCACAACGTGTTGTTCAACATCACGCACAACGGCGACCTGAAGCTGCAGGAGATGGACATGGCCGCTCGCATCATCGCCGAAGTCGTGGACCCTTCGGCGAACATCATCTTCGGCACGGTAATCGACCCAAAGGTGGGCGAGGAAGTGCACATGACCGTCATCGCCACGGGCTTCCCGCCCAAGGCGATGGAACTGGACGACCCGCGCGATATCCGCCGCTATGCGGACATCGGCATTCAAGGTGTTTCGTCCATGGAAGACGCTGAACTGCCCGCGTTCCTGCGCCGCAACATTCGCTCTCTGAATGCTGTCCGGCCAAATGAAGGGGTAGCTGCGAAGCTGGCTGAAAGGAGGTAGCTATCTAACCGCGCGCGTGAAGTCCGAAAGGACGCGTACCCGACGAATTCGGGCAGCATTGGGGCTTGATGCGATGGGAGATGGCATCAAGCCCCGTTTCGTTGTTCACACTTGGGTCACCCCGCCGATAGCTCCTCCAATTCAGCCGGACGGCAACACTATCACAGGGGATTGATGAAACGCTAGCGGGGAAACGGAGGAGAAAGCCGGGCGGTACCCCGCGCTACCACCGGTGAGTACAGCTGCTCTGAAAGGACCGCCGCCGCTCGCCCTGAGCTTGTCGAAGGGTGAGCACGCGGTTCGACCATTGTCGCGCTGTCCGTCCACGCTTCGACTGTTCGACAATCTCACGACTCAGCACGAACGGGCGATTAGGCATACGTCCACCTTCGCCAGGCTGTGAAAATGACGTTTCGCCCCTGGTTGCGGTCAACGGCCATCCCCGACTCAGAACCAGCGTCCGCTGGCGGCTACCCGAACCCGGCGCCCTCCTGGCTTTCGTATTCACTGCGCCCGGTCTCCATCGCCTCACCGGCGAGCATGGAGGGGATCCACTCGGAGAGGAGATCCCAGAGTTCGGCCTTCGCCTGGATGAGGGAGTGTCCAGCCTCGCCGTAGAGGACGATGCGCTTGGGTTCGAGGGCGCGGCGGTAGATATCCTCGCTGGCTTCGTGGTTGAGCACCGTATCAGACATGCCGTGGACAAGGAGCAAGGGCTTGCCGAGGTTCTGGACTTCACGCGTGCCAAAGAGCTGGGGGGAAAGCGAGGCAACAGCGCGCACGATGGGCGCGAGTTCGCCCGCCTTGATGACGACCGCCGCGCCGAAGCTGTGGCCGACGAGGACGACATCGGTGGCGCCGATACCCTTGAGCATCGAACAGCCACCGAGGACATCGAGCACACACTCTTCGAAGTTGTTGGGGATGCGATAGTTCAGGCGCAGGACGGTGACGCCGCGTTCGCCGAGGGCGACTGGCAATCGGGAGTAGATTGCATCAGCCGGGCCATCGAGACCGCCCATCGCGCCACCGACGAAAATAGCGGCGCCCGTGCCGCCTTCGACGGGATGGAAGGTCCCCTCGATCGGGCCGCGCGTGGTTTCAATGCGAAGGAGAAGCGTCCCCGGTTCTTCGCCGGGAGAGGCGCCGACACCGCGGATACTGAGATTGAGGTCGGCGCTTTCGTCGTCGGACATCGCGGAAGTATAGCGGACGCTGGCGGGACTCGCCGCAAAACGACGGATGGCACGCGAGTCTACCGGTCGTTCGAAGGCGAGCGACGGTCCTCAGGGCACCGACAGGAACGCGCGGCTGACCATGCCGGCGCTCGCTAACGCGCGCGGTACGGATTCAGGGACGGTTCGTCCGAGACTCACTAAACCTGTGTCTTAAGGACAATCTTGGTACGTTTTCCTGAGTCCCTGCGTTAGGGGGCTGCAAGACGGCGCTGCTGGCCGGACGAAAACGCTGGAGCAAAGCCCGTGTGTGGCATCGCTGGGATCTTTCGCATCAATGGGGAGCCGGTCGCGCCGGGCTATGTGGATGCGATGGTCGCGACACTGCGCCACCGCGGCCCCGATGGTGACGGATCGTATTTCGCGCCGGGTATAGGCTTCGGGCATACCAGGCTGGCGATCATCGACCTGACGGCAGCGTCGGATCAGCCGTTGCGGGACGACGACGCTGGTCTTGCGATGGTCTTCAACGGCGAAATCTACAACTACATCGAGCTCCGCGACGAACTGCGCGAGCTTGGCCATCGCTTCCGGTCGCAGGGCGATGGCGAAGTCATCCTTCGCGCTTATGAGGAGTGGGGTGTCGATTGCCTTGGGCGCTTCAACGGCATGTTCGCGGTCGCGCTCTGGGATAGCCGCAAGCGCGAACTTCTGCTGGCCCGCGACCGGTTCGGCGAAAAGCCGTTGTTCATCGCCCGCACGCCCCGAGGCCTGATCTTCGCGAGCGAGATGAAGGCGATCCTCGCGGTGCGCCCGGAATTGCGGGTGGCGAATCGCAGAGCGGTGTACCGCTATCTCTCCCGAGGCGATCTCGACCTGGACCAGGAGAGCTTCTTCGAAGGCATCGAAAGCCTGCCAGGTTCGCACTACTTGCTCATCGATAGCGAGGGCCGGGGTGAGACCCGCCGCTATTGGCACGCGACCGGCGCGAATGTTCCTGAAGACCGGGCGGCGGCGATCGAAGGGTTCCGCGAACTGCTCTTCGATTCGATCCGCATCCGCCTGCGCAGTGATGTCCCGGTGGGAAGCAGCCTGAGCGGGGGCCTGGACTCATCAAGCATCGTCTCAACGATTAACGCCGAGAAGAGCAGTCAGAGGGTCCACCAGAAGACCTTCAGCGCGCGTTTTCGTTCGAAGCTGCACGACGAAGGCAACTACATCAAGATCGTGGCGGACAACGTCGAAGCGGAAACGCACGACATCTTCGTTGAACCCGAGGCGTTCATCGAAGAGTTCGCCCAACTCCAGTGGCACCAGGAAGAACCGATCGCGAGCGCTAGCCCATTCGCGCAATGGCTCGTGATGAAACTGGCAAAGCAAGAATCGACAACCGTGCTCCTCGATGGACAGGGCGCGGACGAACTCCTGGCGGGATACGACCAGGCCCACGGGATGTTCTGGGCGCACTGGGCGCGCAAGGGGCGGTTCGACCGGGTGGCGCGGGAGATGCTCGCCTATGCACGGCGCTATCACAAACTGCGGGAGCCCTCGCTCTTCTCCGTGTATTACTCCCTGCCAGAGACGCTACGCGACCGACTGGCCGAGGCGTATTACCACTCATCGAACATCGTCTCGCCGGGACTCCACCGCGACTTTTCCCCGGCCCACGCGGTAACGGACCATCCGTTCCCGGACCGCCTTCGCAACGAACTCTTGCGCTGGCAAACGACGACGCAGCTCCCGGAGTTCCTGCGCTACGCGGACCGCAACAGCATGGCGTTTAGCCGTGAGGTGCGGCTCCCGTTCCTCGACCATCGGCTTGTGGAGTATGGGTTTGGACTGCCGCCTGATCTGTTGCTGAACAGCGCCGTGACGAAAGTGGTGCTCCGGGAGGCGATGCGCGGAATCGTGCCGGAACGCGTGCTCCAGCGGAAGGACAAGCTGGCCTATTCGCCCCCGCAAGAGCGCTGGCTCCGAGGCCCCTTGCGGAGCTGGATGCGTGACCTCCTCGTGGCCGCGGAACGGAGGACAGAGTTCTTCAGCGCTCGGCACGTCCTCGACGTGCGCGAAACGCTCGACCGCACGACGGGAAGCCCGCTCGCCTGGCGCATCGCGAGCACCGAGGCCTGGTTCCAGCTGATGGTGGATTCATCGCGAAATACCCCCGCACCGTCAGCAGAAATAAGCGGAATGAACTGGTAACCTGCGCGGTGCGTCCCGAGCTTTTTTTCGCTCGGCAATATAGACACAACACAGGAAGGTTCCGCTCAATGACCATTTCGTTTGAAGGGCAAGTCGCCCTCGTCACCGGCGCGGGTGCTGGACTCGGCCGCGCGTACGCTCTCGACCTCGCCAGGCGCGGCGCCAAAGTCGTCGTCAACGACCTCGGCGGCGACCCGCACGGCCAGGGCGAAAACCGCTCGGCCGCACAGAAGGTTGTCGATGAGATCAAGGCGGCCGGCGGCGAGGCGACACCGAACTACAACAGCGTGGCGGACTACGATGGCGGCTTCAACATGGTGAAGACAGCGATCGACGCCTACGGTCGTCTCGACGTCGTCATCTGCAACGCCGGCATCCTCCGGGATGTCGCGTTTCACAACATGAGCGAAGAGGACTGGGACAAGGTGTTCGCGGTCCACATCAAGGGGTCGTTCACCGTCCTCCGGGCGGCCTGGCCCGTATTCCGGCAGCAGTCGTATGGACGAGTGATCCTCACCACCTCGTCTTCCGGCATCTACGGCCAGTTCGGCCAGGCAAACTATGGCGCGGCGAAGACGGCGATGCTCGGCCTCATGAACGTCCTCAAGCAGGAGGGCACGAAGTACAACGTGATGGTGAACACCGTGGCGCCGGTTGCCGGGACACGACTCACGCAGAGCGTGATGCCCCAGGAGATGGTGGACAAGTTGAAGCCGGAGCTGGTGGCGCCCGCGGTCATTTACATGGTGTCCAAGGAGTGTACGGACAGCGGCCTCGTCATCGAAGCGGGCGCCGGGAACTTCAATCGCGCCGCAATCGTGAAGGGGCCGGGTCT
Source organism: Dehalococcoidia bacterium (assembly GCA_034437915.1). Taxonomy (GTDB): domain Bacteria; phylum Chloroflexota; class Dehalococcoidia; order Tepidiformales; family Tepidiformaceae; genus JACRBT01. The sequence goes on from DAOTTM010000040.1 coordinate 33,452, forward strand.
TCGTCCGGGCATGGACGACATCAAGGATGCGGAGTGGTGCGAGGCGAACTGGGCTGCTATCACGAGCCTCGAAGGCGCCGAGCCGATGTGGGCGGCAGGGAAGACGCTCAAGGCGCACCTCGAAGGGAAGTAAGTTCCGAGTTCCGAGTTCCGAGTCGGGGATGGCCGTTGGCCACCACCGGGGATGAAACGCCATGTTCACAGCCTGGTGGAAGGTGGCCGCGTGTCCAATCGCCCGTTCGTGCTGAGTCGTGAGCTTGTCGGACGGTCGAAGCATGGACGGGCAGCGCGACAAATGGTCGAACAGCGTGCTCCCCCTTCGACAGGCTCAGGGCGAGCGGATCGTCTTTCAGAGCCGAGAGCGAGAGCTGAGAGATGTCTGTTAGCCGGCGCGGCGAGCTTTGCCTCGGAAGGACTGGTAGGCCTCGGCGAAGTCGAGGGCCTTGCCGCCGGGGTAGTAGTCGTCGCCGAGGAGCTGTCGCCGCAGACTCGGGGCATCGGCGGAAGCCTTTTCACGCACGGGCGGCGAAACGATCTTGAGTTTCCGTGGCGAAGCGATGGCATCGGCGATCGTGGGGCGGCGTCGTTCGGGGGCAACATCTCCCCCTGCGGCGCTGAGAAATTCCAGTGGACCGCGATAGCGCGCCGGGTCGTACTGGAGCGCACGCACTTCGACATCGACGTACACGGGGACGCGCATCTTCCCGGCACCCTCGATCGGTCTGTTGGAAACGGCGAGGGTGGCGCGGTCGGCGAAGATAGCCGCCTGCTCGTCCGTGCAGCCGACGAGGAGGACGGCGAAGTGGTCTTCATCCAGGCGCGCGAGGAAGTCGCTGTTCCGCGTGATCCGAAGCAGGGTTCCGGATACATGAGAAATGGCGCGCGGAACAATGTCCGCGCCCCAGCCGGCGCGCAAGGAATCGATCCGGGAGATGGAAACGACGGCCAGGGTTAGCTCTTCCGAGCGCCGGATGCTGCGAGAGATATCCCTTCCGAGCGTCTCGATGAGGTTCTGGCGATTTGGCAGGCCGGTCTCATCGTCGCGGTAAAAGGCTTCCTGGCTCTTCTCCACTGCTTCAGTGGCTTGTTGCCCGCGAACGAGGTTTGTGAGGCGTTGAAGCCGCGTCGTGGAGAAGACGAGAGCCGCGGTGAAGGCCATGAGCACGAGGCCGACGGGCTGGGATAGCCACCGAAGCACGCTGTATTCGCCAACCACAAGCAAGGCAAGCAACACCCCGCACACAAGACGGTAACGCAGAATCGTGAGGTCCGGACCCATGAGAGGAACGCGCCGGGCGAGGGGACGCGGCGAACTGGAAACAAACACTTTGGACACGGTTCGTGGCTCCAGGCCGCTTCGGCGTAACGCAAGGCGTCCGTAGGTAGTATCGACAGCGAATCAGGTGACGGTGGGTCTTCGCGAGGTGACAGGGTAGTGTCGCGCGGGGAGAAGGAGTGGCAGAACTCTTCGCGCGGGCGGAAGATCGGTCCTGGGAGGATGCCATGGCAACGCGACACATAATCACACTGAGAGGGTTCAACCTGGACCTGATCGTCCCGAGTTCCGTGAACCAGCCTACGGCGGGACGGCGCCGGCGATTCCGAGCAGCGTTGGAAGAGCTCGTCGCTCCGCACGGCTGGGAACCGCCGGGTCTGACCTCGCTGCGAAAGCGGCCATCCACGCCCGCCGACGGCAATGTCTCCACACAAGGCGAATGAGCGCGACCGTATGGTGTCGTGAAGCCTTAGGGACACACTTCAGTATGAGGACCGTCAGTGCCGGTCCTCATACCGTGTCGGGACGGCTTTTCTCCGGTCGCACTAAGGCTGGAAGTGACCTGGCGTTGTGGACCCGTTTGGATGAGCCTGCGTGTTGCAGAAGGATGCGCCGGGCGCCAGCCCGTCATGCGGAGCTGCGGAAACGATCTCAGCGCCGCGACAACGCTAAGCGTCAGGGGCCGAAGTGGACGCCGGGCGACTGCGATTGGTCGAGGCAGAATGAGGCTCCCGGAGCGACACCATTGGGGAAATGGGAGCCGGGTCCGGGTCCGCCCGGAACCGCCGCCCCGCCCCCTCCGCCGACCAGACCATTTGGCGGCCAACTACTGATGCCGCCGCCGATGACGTAGTCGCCTACGACGTGCTGCCCGTGGACAGCGATGTTTAGCGTTCCGGAGCATGTAGGGTCGTGCGCGAATGTGGCGGTCGCGGGAAGGGCGAACGACGCTCCCAGGATGAATGCGGCTGACAGCCGGAGAAGTTTGGTGTTCACGGTTCTCTCCTAAGCGTGACAAGTAGGGGTCGAGCGCGCTAACGCGCGTGATCCGGTCGAAGGGCAGCCGTTTCGCCTGGCTGCCGTGCGGATGGGTTGGACCGTTGGGGAATATCGCACCTCCCAAATGATTGCCGGCGTCCGTGCTGGCTCAGGAGATGATGTGCTTCAGGTGATGGTTCACGCGTCCCCAGAAATGGGTGTTTTCGGGCTCGTGCCTGGCCACTTCGGACCGGCCTATAACAGGAACGTGTTAGCGAAGGGTTTCCGCCGGGCCGAACGCGTTAGCCCACGAGAGAGTGCCGCGCTGCGTAGACCGCCGCCTCCGCGCGGTTTGCCGAACCGGTCTTGGTGAGAATGTTGCTCACATGCCGGTCGACGGTGTTTTTGCTGATCACCAGCAACTCAGCGATCTCACCGTTCGTCTTCCCCCGTGCCATCAGCCCGAGCACTTCGATCTCACGCGCGCTTAGCGTGGGATGCAGGGGCGTCTCTCGCGTCGCATGAGCCAGGAATTCGCATACGACTCCCTTGTACATTCGATACTCGTAGTACGGGCAAACTGCGGACGCCGCGTCAAAGGCAACAAAGCGTGCTTCGGGGATCGCCGCGGCCACGCTCCGGCACGCCTCCGCGGGAATGATTGGAATTTTCCCAGGACCTTCCCGGGCGATCACGAGCACAGGCAGGGCGAGCTTCTCCAAGTCCTCGCGGATATCGTATGTGTTGCAGTAGTCCAGGTAGCGGGATGCCACCTCCGGCGATTGTGTCTCGCGGATCGCCTTGGTCGATGATTCCTGGGCATCGAGCGGACCCTTGGGGTAAAGCATCTCCGCGAACGCACGGCTGGCGAGTCCCCAGTTGGCACGGATCAGCGCTGCCATCCCGCCTATCAATTCACGCCTAGCGAAAGTCACGAACGCAAACGGGTTGTAGAGGACGAGGCGAGTCGCGCGCCCCGGATGCCGGGCGATGAACGTGACCCCAGCGGCGACGGCATCGCCAAAACACCAGAGATCGAACGATGCCAGATTGAGATGCGCCGTGAGCGCCTCCAGATCTTCTACCTGACGATCGAGAGAGACGTCGGTCACCTCGCGCGTCGAAACGCCTATTCCCCGGCGATCGTAGGTGATGGTTCGATAACCCGCAGGCAGGTCGCTCCAGAAATCGCGCCCGATAAGCCTCTTGCGATCCGCTTCTGGACTCATCCACCAGCCAGGCAAGATGACCAGAGGCTTGCCGCTTCCGAAAGTGGAGTAGCCGATCTGAACGCTGTCCGGCGATGTGCAAAAGCGGACACCCTGTGCCACGAACTGCTCCCTGAGCGGAACTCGCGGCCCACCATAGCACAACGACGACAGGCTGGCGTGGGGCCAGCAGCTGTGGGTGGCCGTCAAAGTGTTGCACAGCGCGTGTTGGGGGTTTGGCAGGCTGACCAGCGCTCAATCGAACCAAGATAACTCGCACAAAACAATGACGCCCACCCAGCAGCTGTTTGCCAACCGGAGGCAACCGGTGTAGCTTTGAATTTGCTACAACTGTATAGCTGTTTGGGATCGCTGGGGGTGCCTTCGGGCTGAGAATAGACCCCTTGAACCTGACCACGGTAAAACGTGCGGAGGAAAGCGATCGGAACCAGGCGAGAGATCGCATGGAGTCCGGCTTTCCGGGCTCTTTTTGTTGCCCGGATGTGCCACCAGGGGTCCCCACCAGCGGAAAGCGCACGCTCCGTGATCGTTGAGATCGAATGCTTGGCCACGCCGCCGGGCACCCCAGACAATCCCTACAAGCACATTGAGGCAGCAATTGCCGTCATCCAGAATTCCGGGCTGATATTCGAAGTCGAAGCGCTTGGCACGACGATCGAGGGCACCCCGGACCAACTCTGGAAAATCCTGCGGGATGTCCACGAGGCCTGCCTCGATGCGGGCGCCATCAGCGCCGTATCCGTCATCAAGGCGTACCAGGGCGCGGGCGACCGCGGCGCGACGATCGACACGCTCACCGGCAAGTTCCGGAGCTGACCATGGCCACCGCCCGAACCTTCCACGTGGCGCGGAACCGTTCGCGCGCGAACGCCGCAGCCGATCGCCTTCGGGAATACCTCCCCGCGGCGGCGCTGTTCGTGCTCCTCGTCCTGGGCTGGGAGGGCTGGGTGCGGGTGTTCGACACCAAGCCATACATCCTACCAGCGCCGAGCCGCATCTGGACGGCGTTCCTTGAAGTGCGAGGAACGTTGCCCGCGCACATCCGCACGACGCTCAGCGAAGCGCTCCTTGGGCTGTGTATATCGGCCATCGTGGGCGTGGCGTTGGCCACAATGATAGCGGGCGTGCCTCTCGTGCGGCGCGTGCTCTATCCGCTCCTTGTGGTGTCGCAGACGATCCCACTGGTCGTGCTCGCGCCGCTGCTCATCATCTGGTTCGGCTTTGGGATGACCCCCAAGGTAGTGGTAGTCACGCTCGTGGGGTTCTTTCCGATCGTCGTCAGCACCGTGGACGGACTGACCGGCGCGGACCGGGAGATGGTTGGGCTGGTGCGTTCGATGGGCGCCAACCGCCTGCAGGTCATGCGGCACGTCCTTATCCCCGCCGCCACTCCCGCCTTCTTCGCGGGCCTCAAGATCGCTGCCGCGTACGCAGTCGTGGGCGCCATTTTCGGCGAATGGGTTGGAGCGAAATCCGGGCTCGGCCTCTACATCATCCGCTCGAAGACAGCGTTTCGCACGGACCGCGTCTTCGTCGGCATCGTCGTCGTCGCTCTCCTGAGCATCGCCCTCTTCCTCGCGGTGCAGGCGCTCGCGCGCCTTGCGTCCCCGTGGATGTACGCCAACAAAGCAAAGGAACAACCATGAAACGCGCTCTTCTCCTGCTCATCGCATTGGCCGCTTTGGCCATGCTTTCCGCCGTCGCATGTGGCGACGATGACGATTCCGGCGCCAAGGACGGCAAGCTGACGAAGGTCACGCTTATGCTGAACTGGACGCCAAACACGCAGCATTCCGGCATCTACCTCGCCAAGGAAAAGGGCTGGTACAAGGAACAGGGACTCGATGTCGAGATCATTGAACCCGCGGCCGGCGGCGTCGAAGCCGTCGTGGGCGCGGGCAAGGCGGACTTCGGCATCTCCATCCAGGAGTCCGTGATTCCGGCGCGCGCCGAGGGCGTGCCGATTGTTTCGATCGGCGCCATCATCCAGCACAACGACTCCAGCCTGCTCGGACTCAGCTCGGACAACATCAAGCGACCCAAGGACCTCGAAGGCAAGACGTACGGCGGCTTCGGCGGCGCGCTCGAAACCGCGCTGATCAACAAGCTCGTTGCCTGCGACGGGGGCGACGCCAAGAAGGTGAAGTTCGTCGAAGTGGGCAACGTTGACTACCTCGCCGGGATGGAAGCGAACCAGTTCGATGTCGCCTGGATCTTCGACGGCTGGGACACGCTCCGCTACCGCGAGGTCGAGGGCAAAAAGGTCACGACGCTGCCCTTCATCGAGTACACGAAGTGCATCCCCGACTGGTACACGCCCGTCTTCATCACGAGCGAGGACATGACAACGAAGCACGCCGACACCGTGAAGAAGTTCATGGCGGCGACGGCCAAGGGCTATGAATTCGCGCGAACCAACCCCGATGATGCCGCTGCAGCGTTGCTCAAGGCCGCACCAGAGCTTGACGCGAAGCTGGTCAAGCTGAGCGCGAAGTATTACCAGGACCGCTACGCGGACAAGGGCCGCGCATGGGGCGTCCAGGATAAGGACATCTGGGTGAACTTCGAAAAGTTCCTGCGAGAGGCGAAGTTGACCGAGAAGGAAGTCGACGTGAGCAAAGCGTACAGCAACGACTTTTTGCCGAAGAAGTAGGCACGAAGCTGTTAGCTGTTAGCTGTTAGCTGTTAGCTGTTAGCTGTTAGCTGTTAGCTGTTAGCTGTTAGCTGTTAGCTGTTAGCTGTTAGCTGTTAGGGGAGGCTAGTGGGCGAGGTATCAGGGGGCAAGGGACTTGATGCACGCCCGTTTGCGGGCAGGCGGGACCGGGAAAGTCGGGACGGCGAGCCCGCCGTTGTTCTGCGGCAGCTCGCCCACACGTTCCGCGAGGACGGGCGCGTGGTGGAGGCGCTTTCCGGGGTCGATCTCTCGATTGTGCGAGGGTCGTTCGTGAGTCTTGTGGGGCCGAGCGGCTGCGGGAAGAGCACGCTCCTCAAGGTCCTGGCCGGGCTGCTTCAGCCCAGCTCCGGGGAAGCGCTCGTGGATGGCGCATCCGTGGCCGGGAAGCCGGGGCACGTGGGCTACATGCCTCAGAAGGACTTGCTGCTTCCGTGGCGGCGGGTGTTGGGGAACGCCACGCTGGGCGCGGAGATCAGTGGCATGGGGAAGGCCGAGGCGCGCGCGCGTGCCTTGGCGCTGTTCGAGACGTTTGGGCTGACGGGGTTCGAGCGGGCGTGGCCTTCACAGCTCAGCGGCGGCATGCGGCAGCGGCTCGCGCTGCTGTGTACATTTCTCCAGCCGAACGATGTCCTCCTGCTGGACGAACCGTTCGGAGCATTGGATGCGATCACGCGCAGACAGATGCACCACTGGCTACAAGGCGTATGGCTCGGGCACCCGCGGACGGTGCTGCTCGTCACACACGACGTGGAGGAGGCGCTCTTCCTTTCGGACACGGTGTATGTGATGACGCCTCGGCCTGGCCGCATCGCGACGCGCGTGGATGTCGAAGAGCCGCGACCGCGAGGCAACGCGTTCGTTCTGACACCTCGTTTTACGGTGTTGAAGGCGGAGTTGTTGGCGGCGCTGGAGCAGCCGAGCTAGCGTCCGCGCTACCAGCCCGGCCGGAAGCCCCCTACTCTGGCAGCCCGTCCATCCACTCAGTCAGTATCCGGTTGAACTCATCAGGTCTTTCCTGGTGTGGCCAATGGCCCTGGTCGGGCCATGCGAAAGCTGCCGAGTAAGGATGCTTAAACCGCGCGAGATCCCATTCCGCCGTCGGGAGGCCGTCACGAAGGCTGCGGACGGTGAGCGCCGGGCACGTGACTCCCCTCAGGTATTCTTCGGTTTGGGGGCTGAAGAAGAACTGCCCGTCTGAAAGGGTCGTTTCACGCGTAACCGCAGCGAGCACATGGGTGGGAACACTCGAAACGCGTCGCAGATGCCAGGGTCGAAGGTGGGGCGGCGAAGAGGGGTGCACGTTCCCCCGATCATCTTCCGGAACGTTTCGTGACCGCCCGGCCCGTCGGCAGTCACCGCAGAACAGCCGTTGGCGGCGCACCAGCAAGACCAGCCGCCGCTGACCGATGAACCCGAAAAGGACGCGGCTCGGCTTAGCCGTCCTCTGGTGCACGCGCG
>DAOTTM010000041.1:0-38528 GCA_034437915.1 Dehalococcoidia bacterium
GAGAACCATGGCCGACACGAACGACGACGGACTGATCACCGATGAAATGCGCGCGCAGATTGGCGTCGAATCGGCGCCTTGGGATTCAGAGGTGGACAAGACGTGGGTGCGGATGTTCGCGCGCTCGGTCGGCCACACGGACCCGGTGTACTTCGATGAAGCCGCAGCGAAGGCGGCTGGCTACCGGAGCCTTCCCTGCCCTCCCGGGTACCTTGGCACGCCCGTGTTCAACCCGAACGTCGTGGCGCCACGCGCGGCCGCGCAACCGGAACCGCGTCGCCCTTTGAACAGACGGCTGAACGGCGGCACCCAGATCGAGTACCTCGATGACATCTGCGCGGGCGACATCCTGACCGCGACCTCTCACCTGGCCTCCCTTGAGGAGACCAAGGGGAGCCTCGGCCCGATGCTCATCTCCGTCAATCAGACGGTCTACAAGAACCAGGCAGGCAAGGTTGTCGCCGTCTCCACCGGTACCGGTATCCGCTACTAACGGAGCGGAATCGGGCGACCACTCCCGTGGCTTCTGCCTGAACTCCCGGTCGGGCACTGCGCAAGACCGCCGACGCGAGCGCATATCCGAAACGAACGATCGTGCGTTAGCCGCATCGACCGCGGTGTCGCCTCAATCGCCTTTGTGCTGCTGCTTCTCAAGGGCCTTGGCGAGTGCCCGCCCCTTTTCCGGGGTCGGATCCTTCACGACGCCGTAGATCTCGCGGCCCTCATGGTCTTCGGGGAGATGCTCGGTAATCGGGAGGCCCTCTTCGTTCACGAAGAGCAGGCAGTGGCAATACTTGAACATCTGCATCTCGTCGCAGGCGCAGATCCAGTCGCGCCGCTTCACTTCTTCTTCGCGGGGCAAGTACAGGCCTTCGGGCCAGGTCCCGTCCTCGGCCTTTTGCGGATAGAAATTGCAGGGGCAGAGTGGTCGTCCGAACTTGTCGATGTTGTATGCGAGTCCGAGTACCACGCCCTCCGTGATCAAACGGTCGGGATGCAGGTGCGTCCCGGACTTCTCCGCGAACTTTTCAGCGTAATTCCACATCTTTTTGATGGATTCTGGCTTGGGGTCTTCCATGACTCACCTCCGTGTCTGCCTAGCGTAACCGAAACGGCGCCTGGGGCGCTGGTCGGGCCAGCCGGGCGCGGACATCACGCCGCGTCCCTCGAGACCCGTTGCTCACTGTATCGGCGATGGCCCTTCTTGAAGAGTCGGCGAATCTCAGATCGTGAGTCCGCCGAGTCCTTGGACGCCGCGCACGTACTCAATTTCGCCGACATGCCGGTAGCCATGGCTCAGGCAGACGCCGTAAATGCCCTGCCATAGGGACATCTCACCGAGCGGCTTGATCGTCACTTTGCGGCTGTTGAACTCGTCCGGCGACATGGAGGCAAGGTAATCGTCGGTGGCCGCCCACACGCCCTGCTGATATGCGTGCCACGCTTTCACATCTTGAACCTGGACGGCGTTCGCTTCCTCCGTCGTCATGCCCGTGCCCTGGCTGTTGCGGGGCAGGCCGAACTGCTCGTTGTAGCCGCCGTTGAGCCAGACCGTGGGGCGCCCCTGCGTCACGTAGTTGACGATGTTGTCTTCAGTCCGCACGTAGTGCCAGAGGCTGAAGAAGCCGCTGACTCCGCCCTCGCTGGGGCGGAAATTGAGCTGGTCCGCGGTCATGCCCTCGACGGCTTTATCCAGTAGCGCGTGCATCGATTGCAAACTCGAACGAAGGATCGCGTGTGGGGTGTCCATTGGTGGCTCCATGTTTTCGGGTGTGGAGCCGATTCTGGCGGCGGCTGTTCGTGGCGTCCAGTGAGCCGCCCGGCTCACGCAGCTCTCGGCGGACCTTCCATTGCATAACCGGAACCCCAGCGGTTCACGATGTACTCAGGATGGCTGGGGTCGTCTTCTAGCTTTTGACGCAGATACCGGACGTACAGGCGAAGGTAGTGCGTTTCTCCGGAGTACTGGGTGCCCCAGACCCGCGCGATCAGCGCCTTCGATGGCACCACTTCGCCCTGTCGCTCCGCGAGGGTCACCAGCAGGCGGAACTCTGTCGGCGAAAGCGGCACGATGATGCCCCGCTTCCGGACGGTTTGGCTGGCCCGGTCGATTTCGATTTCGCCGACGTTGAGGACCGCGCCCACGGGCCGGTTGCGCTCCGGCGATTGGACGCGGACGCGTCGGAACAGGGCGCGCAACCGCAGGTCGATCTCCTCCGTCGAGGTCGGTGGGCGGCAGTATTCGTCCGCTCCCGCTTCCAAACAGCGCAGCATCTCGCTCGTGCTCGCGTTCGCTCCGATGACCATGATGGGTACGTTCGTCGCGGTGCGGACGTGGCCCACAGCCTCCGAAGACGAACCGGGCTGGCCAAGGTCGATGACGACCGCATCTGGCTGGAATTCGCCGACGAATTCCGGGGCGCCGACCACGTCGCCGGTCGCCGCAACGCGATACCCGAGGTCGTCGAGTCCGCGAGCGCGGTCGTATCCACGTTCCAATCCGTACGAAACGACGACGATTCGCGTTCCCACAAGCGGGGGCAGCCCCTGGCACCGTTCTGATGATTGGCTAACTTCCATGCGATGCCTCCTCCGGTGCGGTAACGCGGGAATCTCCCGATGCGTCGTGCTCGATGCCCTTACGACAGCTATGACATGCGAGGTCTTACGCCGTTCCCCCTTGCGATGCTGTTTGGCCTCTTGCTATCGCTTGGGGCCGTGGGCGGCCGATGGATTGGAGCGGACGTGGTGTCGGCTGCCCCCGTACCACAGGCATCGGCAGAAACTAGGCAGCCTGTTGCCGTTGTCACCCAACCGCAACCGCAAAACCCAACCCATCCGCAGGCGCTTAGCGAGTCCTTCGCGGCGCCCCCCAGGGACGAACCGCGAAGCTCCGTGCCAACTATCGCGGCCGCGATAGTTGTCGAATCGTCCGCGGGAGTTGGCGATGAGTCGAAGGGCGCCGCCCTCTTCGATGCGATGAACGTCGCGCGAGTCCGAGAGTCGCTTCCACCGCTCAGGCGAAGTCGCTCACTCGACGCCGTCGCCGCAGCCCGCGCACACGACCTGGTTGCGCACTCGTATTTCGCCCACTACGCGCCTGGTGGTGGTTCGGCTTTTTCCGAACTGGCCGCGCGCGGCATCTCCTATCACCTCGCTGGCGAGAACCTTGCCCGCAATACGTATCCCGTGGCGACTACGGTTCAGGTTGCGGTTGATTCGCTCATGGCGAGCCCGGGACACCGCGCGAACATCCTCGAAGCGCGCTTTAGCGAGGTCGGCGTGGCCGCCGTCCAGAGCGGGCGAACGTGGCTCTATGTGACGATCTTCATAGACACCGAATAGCGCTTTACGTTCCCCTGGCGGTTGTTCCAAGATCGTTCTCGTTGTGTGAGGTGCGTCGTGGAAAACTTCGTGACGTTGTGTGCACATTCATACCACGACGGCGGAGGTCGCTACCATGAATGATTTGGAACTGCAGATCCGGGCACGGCACGATAGGCGGCGGCTAACTAGGCGGCGAACTCGAACTCAACGCGTGTCGTGAAATCTGTTTCCGCAAGCCAGTTCCGGAACTCCCGTTCTTGGCCGCAGTTTCGGCAATAGCCGCGGCTCATCAGGCCGTCCGGTTCTTCTATTCGCCAATGATGGGATGCGCCAATGCATGCTGCCTTGGTCGTGGCCGTCATCGCGGTGGTGGGTTCAAGCGTCACTGTTGGGTTCATGGTGGCTTCCTTAGCTGGTATGTCGGCAAGGTACCGCGAATGTCCTTGCGGATTGCTCAACGCGCGGACGGTCCGGGTAACAAGCCCATCTCATTTGATCCAGGACGTGAGGGGCGCCATGGAAGGTACCCTCCCGTGGTCACCGACGTTCCAGGCCGATTGATTGTGTGAAACATGCCGCCTCCGTGGCTGGCCCTGTCCTGCTGCGACCCAGGGGTGGTAAGGCGGCGAAGGGGTTCTAACGTCGCATCGTTTGCGACCGCTGCTATTCGCCGTTTTCGTCGGCCGAGTCCCGGCCACGGCGCAAACATCCTCGAAGCGCGCTTAAGCGAGGTCGGCGTGGCCGCTGTCCAACACGGGCGAACCTGGCTATATGTGACGATCTTCATGGACGCCGAATAGGGCTTTACGTTCGCCTCGTGGTTTGTCCGAAATCGTTCTCGTTGTGTGAAGTGCGTCATGGAAAACTTCGTGAGGTTGTGTGCAAACTCATACGACAACGGCGGGAGCTCGCTACCATGAGTGATTTTGAACTGCAGTTCCGGGGACGGCGCGATAGCGAAATGCGGGCGTTCGCGAAGGCGGAACGACTGGGGCTGACGCTCCACGCACCGATTCCGCTGGTCAGCACCGGTGTTTGGTCCCGCGTGCGGGCCTGGCGCGACTACTTCCGCCGGGAAGGCAGCGAGCACCGAGGCAAGCTCGAACGCCCGGCCTACGCCGATTGAGGGAGTCTGGTGGGCGATGAGGGACTCGAACCCCCGACCCCCTCCGTGTAAAGGAGGTGCTCTAGCCGACTGAGCTAATCGCCCCTATCCCAAGTCTAACTTGCCCTGCCCAACCGGCGAGACCACGGGCGCAACCGATGCGGGTCCAGCGGCAATGGCGGAGAGCGCCCGGCAGGCGGACTCCAGGTCCATCGCCGCGATGCGCTGCGCCTTCGCCCAGCTGCGGAAGGTGGGTTCGTCCCAGGTGAACGTGCGCCGAAAGTTGTCGAGGTTGGCGTACGAAGCCGCCGCGAGCCGGAGGTCCATGAGCATTCGGTTGCGGGCGATGGTTTCTTTCGCCTCGCCGGATGCGAAGGCTGCCTCAACCTTCACATTGCGGCGGCCAAGGACAGTCGTAAGCAGCCGACGATCGCTGAGATAGGCGTCGAGCGGCGCTTTCGCCACGAGCTTTGCGGCGGTGAGCGCGCCAATCCCGGGGATGCCCGGCAAGTTGTCGCTCGCATCGCCGCTCGCCACGCGATAATCGAGATAGCGTTCCCGCGGGAACGTCGTTGCTACTCCGCCACTGTCCCTTGGCGCGGTCACATCCTCGAAGTTCTGCGTCGTCACCACGAGCCGTTTTACCGGGGAATAGATGGTGACGCGCTCATCGACGAGCTGGAGAAAGTCACGGTCGGTCGAGGCGATGCGCACGTGTTCGTCGGTCTGTAGGGCGAAGGCGGCGATGAGGTCGTCCGCTTCCGTGTTGACGCCCCGGAGGATGGTCACCGGAAGGCTCTGGGCGGCGGTGACAAATTCGCCGATGCCCGCGAGCACGTAGCCCTCGTTGTCCATGAAGTTGGGGTCAGATTCGCGTCCGGTTTGATAGGGCGGGAAGAGGCCGCGGCGGCGTAGCGGACGGCCTTCATCGAAGACCACTGTCAGGCCCGTGACCAAGTTCGCTGGCGCCGGTGCATACCGTCCGGCATCGATCGGCGCTTCGCCAGCGCGCACGAGGAGGCCGATCACGCTCTGCGTGAGCCCGAGCAAGGCGCAACGAACCTTCTCGTCCGGGGTTTCAGCGTTGGTCGCACGCTTCAGCGAGTGGAACCCGGCCCAGGCGATGTTGTTGCCGTCCGCGATGATCTGCATCGAAGCAGTATCGGCTTCCCGGCGCGATCCACAAAGCCCGGCCCAACTCAACGGGGATACGGCAAACGGTCGACATAGACCCAGTTGTCTATTTCGTCATACGCCAGCTTGCCGTCTCCACGGGCGGCTGCCTCGCGCAGGATCTCCGCGTATGCCGCCTCGGCGTATCCGTGAGGGTTGAGTCTCAACGTCCTGTCGATGGCGGCAAGAATCGTCCGTTCAGGCCTGCGAAGGCCGATTAACGCCGTGACGTGCAACCGTGATTCGCTGGCGCCGAAGCCGAATTCCGCGTCGAACCGCAGGAGCGCCTCTTCTGCCTCGCGAAGGCGAGCGGGGGAGTTCACGGCGGCGACGGTGAGCAGGGCGTTCGCCCCCCTCGATGCGTAGTTGCGCTCCATCGGAAGGAGCTTCGCCGCATGGCCGTATTCTCTCGAAGCTCGATCGAAGTCGTTGCTCTCATAGGCCTCCCAACCGCGTTGAGCCGCAACGTCCGCGATCAGCATCAGGATCGCAACCACGAAGAGGGCCGCGACGGTGGGCGCAACCAGCAGCGCTCGGAGGCGAGCGGTTATCAACACCCCTCTGGGGACGGCCCTGATTTGCGAAGGCTCCGTTCGCGCCGCGAGCGTCCCGAGGAGCACGAAGAATGCGGCGTGCGGCGCCAGCGAGAGCGGGTTGAACATGGTTATTGCGCAATAGGCCACCATACCGCCCCAAACTAGCGCGACTGCCTCTTCGCCACTTCCGCGCTCGCGCCGCAGCGAACCCCATGCCACCCGTCCCAGTAGCCCAAGTAGCAGCGCGAGCCCGGGGATTCCCGTGTTCGCAGCGGCATCCAAAAGCCAATTGTGACTGCTCTGAACGACCAGGTCGTAGGTTTCAAACGCGCCTTCCAAGTCTGCGGGACGGTGTTGGGGAAAGGCGAGATAGAGTCCGTCCGGCCCGTAACCCCATAGTGGTGAGGCCGTGACCGCGGGGATGGTGCCCCGGACGAGAGAGACTCGTGTCGATCCGCCTGCATCACCAGATTCGATGCCGGACCGCACCCGTTTCGTGGTCGATTGAGCGCTCCCTGCCCACGCGCTGAGGATGATGCCGATGAAGGCCCCGGCTGCCAGGAGCGCGAAAGTCTTCGCAACCTGCCCACGTCCGACGCGAAGCGCGAATCCCGCAAGGGCGATCGCGATCTGGGCGACCACCAACGCCACCAGCCCGCTCCGGCTCTTCCCCTCAAGGACGACAAACCACGCCGAAGCCGCAACGATGATTGGCACGGCCCGCGCCCAACGTGTCCGAACGCCCCCGGCGGCGCCCGCGAACGTCAGCGCAATCGTCGCGTACGCGGCGAGTTCGTTTGCGTTGCCAATCGTGCCGATGGCGCGGTCGGAGGTATCGAGCCACCAATGCACGGGATCGACCCCGGCAGCCTGAATCGCCGTGTACGCCGTGACTGCAGCCATCCCCAAGAGGCCAGGAACGAGCACAACCTTGAGTCCCCGCGAACGCCCAATGGTTAGCGCACCCAGGAACAGGACGAAGTACGCGGACTGCGTGAGAAAGCCCTGCCGATACTGGTAAAGCCCGAGCAGGCCGCCGCGCCGGTCAATCCCGAGCAGGAAGCAGATGGTCGTCCAGGCGAACCACGCAGTGACGACGCGGCGCAGCCATGGGTCGCGGGGCATCATCTCTCCCGCGAAAGAAAGCCCCGCGAGAACAAGGCCGGCGGCGACGAAGAGCGAGGCCTGCTTGGGGAGCGTGAAGTCGTCGTACAGGGGGGCGGCGAAAATCGCCGGCGTAACCGCCAGCGCGACCCAGAGCCCCGCGAGGACCAGCGCTTCACCCGGTCTTGCGCGTGCGCCGCGGATTGCATTTCGAATCGTTTCGCGCACGTTCGAATGGTACGGTCCCGCCGCGCTCCGGGCTGCGCTCGGGGCAATCCTCACGCGCTCTTGACCGATAGTTGGACGCGGCGGTGTCGCAGCCGTCCCACGCCGCGTAGCATGGTGGAGTGACTATTGCACCAAAGCGCGTCGCGGTGCTCGGCTCGACCGGTTCGGTTGGGCGCCAGGCACTTGACGTGATTCGCAACCTTCCTGGCCGCTTCGAAGTCGTGGCGCTCGCCGCGGGACAGAACACGAACGAACTCGCCGCCCAGCTGAGCGAGTTCCAGCCCCATCTCGCGTCTTGGCTTGGGGAACCGGGCGAACGTCTCCGCGCCGCGATGGCCGGGCGTGAACGGCTCGCTCCGGAACTGATGGCCGCTCTTCCCCAGGTCGATATTGTGCTCGTGGCAACGGCTGGTTCAGCGGGCTTGCTCCCCACTCTCGCCGCCCTGCGAGCAGGCAAACCCGTTGCTATTGCGAACAAAGAAGTCCTCGTGATGGCCGGCCACCTCGTTCGCCGCGCGATGATCGAAGGGGGCGGAGAATTGCGGCCCGTCGATAGCGAACACTCGGCGATCTGGCAATGTCTCTGGGGCGAAGAACAGCACGAAGTTCGCCGAATCCTCCTGACAGCGAGCGGCGGCGCCTTCCGCGATTTCGACCAATCCGCCCTGGCGGCCGTGACCCCCGAACAAGCGCTCAAACATCCCACCTGGAACATGGGCGCGAAGATTACCGTCGATTGCGCCAACCTCATGAACAAAGGCATGGAGACGATCGAGGCGACGTGGCTCTTTGGCGTCCCCATGGAAAAGGTCGAAGTGGTCCTCCATCGCGAATCGATCGTGCATTCGCTTGTCGAATTCAGCGATGGCAGTGTGAAGGCGCAACTCGGCGTCCCCGATATGCGCCTGCCCATCCAGTGCGCGCTTGCCTACCCGGAGCGTATGCCCACCCCGCCCGCACCCGCGCTGGACCTCGCGGCGATCGGTACCCTGCATTTCGGGACGCCCGACTACGCCCGATTCCCCTGCCTTTCGTTGGCAATGGAGTCCGGGCGACGAGGCGGCACGTACCCCGCGGTGATGGCCGCAGCCGACGAAGTGGCTGTGGAGCGTTTCCTGGCGCGGGAGGTCGGTTTCCTCGATATCCCGGCGATCATTGAATCCGTGTTGGAGAAGCACGACTCAACTGCCGATCCTGATCTCGAAGCCGTTCTCGCGGCAGACGCCTGGGCGCGCACGCTCGCCCGCACAGCCCTCGCTGGAGTACCTGCTTGATATTTCTCGCTGCCTTCGAACCTCTCAGTATTGCAATCGGGCTGGGAAGCTTCTTACTCATCCTCGTGCCGCTTGTTGTTATCCACGAGCTTGGACACTTCATCGCGGCCAAGCTCTTCGGCATCAAGGTGCTCGAATTCGGGATCGGTTTCCCGCCCCGCATCAAAGGCCTGACATGGAAGAAGGGCGAGACTGAATACACCATCAACTGGCTGCCGATCGGCGGCTTCGTCCGGCTGTTGGGCGAAGAAGATCCAACCGATCCGCGCTCCCTGGCGGCGGCCGCCCGTTGGAAGCGCCTCACCGTGATGGGGGCCGGCGTCTTCATGAACGTCGTGTTGGCGGTTGTCCTCCTGGCCGTCGGCTTCATGATCCCGCGCGAACGCAGTCTCAGCGAGGCCCAGGTGACGGATGTGGCTGCCGGGTCGCCCGCTGCCGAGGCGAAGATCACGGGCACGATGCGAGATGGCAGCACACCCGTACAAGGTCTTCAACCTGGGGACATGGTGAAGAAGGTTCAAGGTAGCGAGATTCGCAACACAAACGAACTGATCTACAACAACCGCCTGAACCTCGGCGAAACGCAGACGTGGGTGATCTCACGGCAGGGCGCGACGCTCACGGCAAAGGTCTATGCGCGTTGGCATCCACCCGCCGAGCAAGGCCCTACCGGGATCCGTGTCGGCGCCCCGTCTAGCGGCTGCCAGTTGGACGCCGGCGGTGAACCAGTTCCGAACTCCTGTCAGCTTCTCTTCCCTTTCACAGAGAGCGTGTCCTATCCCGTTTGGGAGGCGGTGCCGAAGGGGGTTGTCTCGCTCATTGATACGCTTGTCCTGGCGAAGAATGAGATACGGGTGCGACTCTTCGGCGGCGGCGGTGGCGGCACTTCGGGTAGCGGCGGCTTCGTCCAGGGACCCGTCGGCATTGCAGCGATCACCGGCGACATCATCAGCGAAGAGGGTTGGCGCCCGATCATCGACCTTTTCGCGCTTTTCAGCCTGAATCTCGCCATCTTCAATGCCTTGCCGATCCCGGGACTCGATGGCGGGCGTATGTTGTTTGTCGTCATCGAAATGCTCCGAGGCGGCAGGCGGGTCGCGCCCGATAGAGAGGCGTTGGTACATCTGGCGGGGTTCGCCCTGCTCGCGCTTGGTGTGCTGATCGTCACATTCATGGACATTCAGAAGCTCGTGACGTAAGGATCGTCGGATGACGTTCGAGAACATCTTTGTCGCGCTCTTCTTGTTCGCCTGGTTGTTCTGCGGGTTTGTGCCGTGGCTTGTGAGTTCCGTCCTGAGCAGGGGCAACGCAGGTCTCGCCTACTTGCCGCTCAGCATGTTCGCCGCCGTCGTTGCCGGGCTAGCCGTGCCCATGCTCGGCAAGGACGATGCGGCGGGAATCTGGCTCAGCTTCGGCGCCGCCCTCGCCGCGCCGTCGCTGCTCTTGGGCGCCCGCCGCTTTAGCCTTGGCGCGGCGCCGGGCAAGTCGCTCGCATCCGCCCACCGGGAGCACCTCGAATGAAACCCCTCGCCCTTTCCACGATGTTCGCGCAACAGGATCGCTTTGCAGACGGCGCGGCGTTTGCGCGTTTCGCCGCCGAATCTGGCTACGACGCCATCGAAATCAGCCACTCGACGCGCGAGGAGAAGCTCAGGCAGATCCTCGAAGCGAACGTTCTGCCAGTCACGTCGGTTCATCAGCCCGCCCCCTGGGTGCGCCACCCCGATGGGCGGGGTAATTCGCACTGCAACCTCGCCTCCATCGACCCGGCGGAGCGCGAAACCGCCGTAGCCTACGCACGTACCAGCATCGATTGGGCCGGCGAAATCGGGGTGAATCGCCTCGTCGTCCACCTCGGGCAGGTGACGGATGTCGTTGAGCAGTTCCCGGAAGAGCTCGAGATGCGAAAGTTGTTCGATGGTGGCCGATCCGAGGAGCCGCGCTTCGGGGAATTGCGATCCCTCGTAATCGAACAGAGGCGGCGGGAGTGCGAACCGTACCTGTTGGCGGCCCGGACGTCGTTGCTCGAACTGGTCGAGCGCGCGGCGCCGCGCGGCGTCACCATCGGCATCGAAAACCGGTATCACTATCACGAAATTCCACACCCCCACGAATACGAGCAGCTGTTGGAGGGAATCGACCTCGAACAGTCCGGCTATTGGCACGATACGGGGCACGCAGAGGTGCTCCATCGCCTCGGATTCATCGACCACCATGCGTGGCTCGATTCCAACGCATCACGCGTCGTGGGCGCTCACCTGCACGATGTCGTCGGCATTGGCGACCACCGTTCGCCGGGAGATGGCGACGTCGACTGGGGCTACATAACCGCCGGGCTTCGTCATCTCCCTGGATACACGCTGGAGATCAACCAACACCAGCCCGACGAACGGGTTCTTGCCGCGCCCGCCTTCCTCGCCTCCGTGGAACTACGATAGATTCGCGTCGGCCCCGTCTGGCCACCAGCGGAAATCCGAAAGCAGTGTCCGGTCGGTGTCATCGAAGCTAACGCCCTCGTCCTTCAGCATTGCGAGCTGGAGGTCGGCGGAGGTGCCTCGACCCTTGAGGCTGATGCGCCCTTGCGCGTTGATCACCCGCCACCACGGCACGTCGCTGCCGCCCGGGAGGTTGTGCAGGGCATAGCCGACAGCGCGCGAGGCCGTTGGGGCGCCCAACAACACCGCGACCTGCCCATAGGTGACGACCCGCCCGTTTGGAACCAGGCGGACGAACGCGTACACCTGGTCGTAAAAGGTCTCGCGTGCACTTCCTGGGGGAACCGTCTTCGCCATCACCGTAGTATGCTTCCCGGCCATGACAGACACACTCACCCCACGCGCCCTCGAAGGCGTTCGCGTTATCAACTGCGGCCAGATCCTGGCGGCGCCGTTCTGTTCCACGCTTCTCGGCGAATTCGGGGCCGATGTGATCAAGGTCGAGCAGCCGGGCACTGGGGATCCCAACCGCGGCAACGTCTCCTTCGCCCAGGACAACCGTGGGCAACGCTCGGTGACTATTGACCTCCACAAGCCGAAGGGGCAGGCGCTCTTTCGCCGCCTCACGGACACCGCGGATATCGTGGTTGAGAACTTCCGCCCTGGGACGCTTGAACGGTTCAACGTCGCGCCGGACGAGTTGCGCAAGACCAACCCCGGACTGATCGCCGTTCGTTTCAGCGGGTACGGGCAAACCGGTCCGTACAAGGACAGGGCTGGATTCGACCGCGTCGCCCTCGGGTTCGCGGGAATCACCTACGTGACTGGCTACCCGGACAAGCCGCCGGTGCGTCCGGGTTACTTCGTCGCGGACTATGGTTCGGGCATCTTTGGTGCGTTTGGCGCTGTCACTGCGCTCCATGCGCGCAAGATTACGGGGGTGGGTCAGGACGTGGACGTCGCGCTCTACGAATCGACGTGGCGAATGAGCGGAACCCACGCTGCGAACTACGGGATGAACGGCGAAAACCGCGAACGCTCCGGCAACTACTTCCCGGGAGTTGTCCCGGCCGAGCAGTTCGAGACATCTGACAAGGTTTACCTGATCATCAACGCGACGACCCAGCGCGTCTTCGAACGGCTCTGTGACGCGATTGGTCAGCCTGAGCTAACGCAGGACGCGCGATTCACGCCCCGCAAGAACCTCGTTGCGAACCACGAGGCGATCGAGGGCATACTCGCTGAATGGATAGGCGCCCGCAGTTACGCCGACTGCCAACGCATCTTCGATGAGTTTGGCGTTCCCGCCTCGAAGGTGTATGCGACCAGCGACATCGTCGCGGACCCGCATTACCACGAACGCGAACAGGTCATCAGCGTCGATAGCCACGAGTGGGGTCCGCTCCTCCAGCCGGGCATCGTCCCCCGCCTGACCGGCACTCCCGGGACGATTTGCAGCCGCGCGCCGCTGCTCGGCGAACACAACCAGGAAGTGTTCTGCGGTATCCTCGGGCTGAGCGACGGCGAACTCTCCGCGCTTCAGGCGGAGAAAGTGGTCTGAATCTTGCGGCCGTACTTCATCCGCCCGCGAGAATGGCCACGACCGGCTGTAACGCGTCCATGTTCTGTTCGAAGACGGTGAAATACGACATCCCCAACTCTGCACGTCGTTGCCGCAGCGAGTCCGCCATCTGTGAAGCGGTGCCCACAAGGAGGAACGGACTGCCAAGGACCTCGGCGGCGTTCGGTAGATGAACGCGCTGGGCGAGTTCCGCTGAAGCTCGTTCCCGGTAATCCGTGACGACCACGGCCTGCACCAGGGCGTGAAGTTCCAGTGATGCGAAGCGCTCCGCGGCGGCTTTCCGCACAACCGCAAGGCGTTCCGCCGCCGCCGCCGCCGTGAATCCGCTCGTTTCGTGGTGTTGTCCGTCGTCCAGCGTCCTTCCCAGGCCCGTGAATCCGACGATGTCCGCTTCCCGAGCGGCGAGCCGAAGGAGGGAACGCGCGTTTCCGCCGATAAGCAGTGGCGGGTGCGGCTCCTGGACGGGATTCGGATAACTCAGGTGGCCCTGAATCTGGTAGTGCTCGCCGACGAAATTGGTCGGTGTCCCCGCCCAGAGTCCCTTGATGACCTGGACCGATTCGGCGAGGCGTGCGACACGAATGGTGCCGGGTTCGAAGACGATTCCGCTTTCTTCGTATTCTGGTCGGGCGTGTCCCGCCCCAATGCCCAGTTCGAAGCGTCCGGAAGTGAAAACATCAACGGCGGCTGCTTCGCGCGCCACCAATGCCGGATGGCGCAGGTCATTGTTCAAAACGAGCGTGCCAACCCGCAACGAACTGGTCGCTTCCGCAACGGTCATCAATGCGGCGAACGGTGGGAACAACGCCGTGAGGTGGTCAGGCGTCGTAAGGATCGCGAAGCCAAGGTCTTCTGCTTTGCGGGCGAGCGAGACCCATTCTGCGCGTGTGGTCGGCCTCATCGCGGTGACGCCGAATCGAAACGGTCGCGGGGTCGAAGCTGGGTTCATGGCCAGATGATACAAAACAGAGAAGCCTCTCGCGTCCCATGAGGGGTGGGACGCGAGAGGCGTGTTGGGCGTGGCACGGGAGAGGGGGCGGCCACGCGTCGTCAGCGAATCGCGTTAGGCGGCGGCGCGGTGCTCTTCGTTGGTGATGAAGTCCATGTCGCTCAGCCAGTTCTTGAACTCTTTGTTGATGCCGCAGGTCTTGCAAACGCCAACGCTCACGGGGCCGTTCGGCTCGTCGATGCGCCAGCGGTGATAATGGTCGGCCTGCGCCGTCACCTCGGCCTTCGTTTCTCGGGTTTTCGTCATTGCAGCCATGTTATTACCTCCACACCGGTTGACTTCGCCATCCGGACTCGGCTACGCTCGTTAAGGAAGTGCAAGAACTATCGTTTTCGTACTCCCTTGCCAAAGTATAGCACCTGGCGCTATCAAAGCAATAGCCTTGGTACTAGCTTTGTTAAAACTTCCTTACGGAGCCACATATGGGACATCGGGCTGAATCTGAGACCGGGCGCAAGTCCTACAATCATCCCTGTCTCATCGCTCAAACCCTTGATGTCCTCGGCGACCGCTGGACGCTTCTGATCCTAAGAGACCTCATGTCGGGCCTGCATCGATATACGGATATTCTCGATAATTGCGCAGGGATGTCCCCGAATGTTCTTTCTGATCGTCTCAAACGCCTGGAGGCTGATGGCCTTGTCAACCGCATCTATCACCGTGAACTTCCCCCGCGCGTCGAATACAGCCTCACGGAGAAGGGCTGGTCGGTGCGGCCCGTCTTGCTGGCGTTAATCGATTTCGGCAGGCAATATGTAGACACCCAACCGGCCCTGAAAATGACGCCCGCGAATGTGACCACGGACTTCGCCATGCGTGTCGTCCCGGCTTTCGCCTTCCAACCGGAGCGCGCGGCGAACCTCACGGCAACCATGGCCGTGGAGATTTCGGACTGCGACACCTGCAACAGTTGGACCTTCGATATCCACGACGGCCACATTCACCCCCGCCGTCATACATCCGGCCGTGCCGATGTCCTCCTCAGGACCGACACCGCCGGTTTTTTCCGGTTCATTCGTGGAGAGGCGCTCGCGGAAGATTGCGGTCAGGTCGATGGCTCTTTGGAGATCGCCGCGACGATCCAGTCGTGTTTCATCGCGGCGGAAGCCGTGGATGTCCCCGCCCGACAAGTGACCCCTGCTTCTCCGGTGTAGCGCTCCCTGCGTTTGTGCGGGAACCCCGAGTCAGTCGATGATTCTCACGCCCACCCGCGTTGCCGCGGCCCTGGGGCGATTGTCCAGGGTGGCCAGTGGTATTCCTTCGCGCATCGCCAGTGCGAGATAGCTGGCGTCGTACGCACTGAGCTGCTGGGCGCGCGCGAGGTTCAGGACAGTGCCAAGGGTTTCATCAAGCGTGAAGTAATGAAGCGTGATTGGGAGATCCGCCACAATCCCGTGCACACGCGTCACCCCTGCCGAGGTAAGGCGATTCAGCCCCTCAGCAACCACAATCCATTCGTGAATGCGACCAGCCAAGCCCCGGTACGACAGCCGTGTCGTCGTCCAAACTGGCCAGCACACGCTGCGCGTCCTCGTTCTGCTCATCCGGCAGGTACCAGGAAAGGGAAACCGACGCATCAAGGACGAACGGCATTTAGAAACGGCGGTCTTCCGCCGCAAGGCTCTCGCGGCTGGCGCGCTTGGCCCGTTTGGCCGTTACCCCCAACAATGAAACCTATGCCAGACGAACCAAAGCGGCCCCGTGTCGATGTCGTGATCCCCTGCCTCGATGAGGTGCAGGTGCTGCGGCAGAGCATTGAGACAACGGTCGGCCTGTTCAAGGAACATCCGGAGTTCGAATGGCGGGTCGTGATCGCGGATAACGGTTCCACGGACGGCACCACGGAACTCGCCACGCAGCTGATCGAGGAATACCCCCAGGTCGCGGCCGTGTTCCTCCCGGTTCGCGGGCGGGGACTGGCTCTCAAACAGGCCTGGCTCGGTAGCGATTCGGACATCGTCGCCTACATGGATGTCGATCTCAGCACGGACATTCGCCACCTCCCAACGTTAATCGACATGGTGGCCAGCGGCAGTTGCGATATCGCGATTGGGTCGCGCCTGGCGAAGGGTTCCCGAACCGAGCGTTCGATCAAACGTGAAACGACATCCCGCGGCTACGTGGCGATGATCCGGGCGACCTTCCCCCGGCTGCGCATCACTGACGCGCAGTGCGGGTTCAAGGCGCTCAACCGCAAGGCCGTTAACGAACTTGTCCCACTGATCGAAAACAACATGTGGTTCTTCGATACGGAGCTGTTGATCCTCGCCCACCAGCGCGGATACCGCATTCGCGAACTGCCGGTTCGATGGGTCGAGGACAGGGACACCAAGGTCAAGATCCTCAAGACGGCCGCCGAGGACATCCGCGGGCTCGCCCGTATGCGCTTCCACGGCAAGTAGTCCGAATTCGCGTCGGCGCCTGTCGCCTGAATGGCACAATGCATAGCTGCCATCAGATTGAGTCGGATCTCGGCCGCTTCAGCCTCGGGAAACGTGTTCCAACGTTTGCCCGCGCCCAGACCCGGTGGTATAACACCGATCGCGACAGGATTCACAAAGTCACGCCAGGGCGTTAACGCGGGCTTGACTGGCAGGGGAGGCTGGACAGGTTGGAATTTTCGAATCTGCCCCACGATTTCGCGGAAACGCTCGAACTGGTGTTCGTTGGCATCACGATCGTCGTCTCATTGGCGATCATGGTCGCCTTCGGGCGCTGGTGGCAGAAGTAGGGAGCTGAACACCGATGTCTGTTGAACAACCCTCGAAGCCAAACTTCGCTGACAAGCTTTACGACGCGATGTTCCATAACTACGTCTGGAAGTCGATTTTCCGGACGGGGTATCCCAACACCCCGCGAAACCAGATGCTCGTCGTCGCGACCAACCTCTTCCTCCACCTCCATCCCACGCGCATCCACCGTACGCACGTCAAGATCACGCACACCTACTGCCTCGGTGGTCTCTCTTTCTTCATGTTCCTGGGCCTGACCGTGACGGGCATCCTCTTGATGTTTTACTATGTGCCCAGCGTCGAACGTGCCTACCTGGATATGCAAACCATCCAAACCCAGGTGCAGTTCGGGCAGCTGATGCGCAACATGCACCGCTGGATGGCCCACGCCATGGTCATCCTCGTCTTCCTCCACATGATGCGCGTCTTCTATACGGGCGCGTATAAACCGCCACGCGAGTTCAACTGGGTCGTCGGCGTCGTGCTACTGGTCTTGACGTTCCTGCTCAGTTTCACCGGCTACCTGCTGCCCTGGGACCAGCTCGCGTTCTGGGCCATCACGGTGGGTTCGAACATCGCCGGTTCGCCGCCCGTGCTTGGGCCGAAGACGCGCTTTTGGCTGCTTGGTGGCTTCGAAGTCGGCCCCAACGCGCTCATCCGCTTCTACACGCTGCACGTCATCGGCCTTCCGTTGCTTGCGGCAATCTTCATGGCTGTCCACTTCTGGCGAATTCGCCGAGACGGTGGATTGGCCCGGCCGCTTTAGGACAGAGGGGATACGCACGCATGGCAACAACCGTAGTCGCACGTCCCGTCGCACGTCCGCAGGCTCGCGCCCGTGATGAAGAGGTTCTGGTGTGGCCAGACCTCGTGTTCGTGGAGTTCATCGCGGCGATGCTCTTCACGATCACGTTCTTCATCCTCTCGTATTTGGTCAATGCCCCGTTGCTGGACCAGGCGAACGCCGACGTCACGCCGAACCCTTCCAAGGCGCCATGGTATCTGCTCAACCTACAGGAACTTCTGTTGCACATGAACGGCGCCATGGCCGGCGTCATCGTGCCCACCGTCTGGCTCATCGTTCTCGGTGCCTTCCCATACTTCGACCGTGACACGGATGGGCAAGGGAAGTGGTTCGCGTCCGAGCGTTCCGTCAAGATCACAGTCGTTTCCGCCATCGTGGGGATCGTCGGGACGTGGGCCTTGATCCTCTGGGATACTGGCAAGATCGCGTTCTTTCTCAACGACTGGTTCGGCATCAGTGGGGGGGATAACCTCCGCTTCCTCGAAAACACGAGATCCTTCCAGAGTCAGCTTCCATGGCCCGAATGGTCGCACCGCATCACCTATCTGCCTTTCAACCTTCGCATTCTTGATGGCAGCGGTTCGGGTGGACCGACGACATTCCAACACTTGGACTTGCCCGGCTGGATCGTGGAGCAAGGCATCCCCATCGCCGCGCTCGTTGGGCTCCCGTGCATCATGATCTACACGATGTGGCGATTGGGTTGGGTGCTCACCCGGCGAGATGCCCTCTTGGCGCTGTTCAGTGGCTTCGTGGGCGCCTATGGCATCCTCACGCTGGTTGGCACGGCGTTCCGCGGCCAGGGGCAAGAACTCGTCTTCCCCTGGGATCTCAAAGTCAGCGAAGGCATTCCGGGGCAGGAGTAGGGATTCAGCATGGCACAAATGGAACAAGCAGCCGGCGCCCCAGCAAACCGGCGGATCGAGCAGGCCCGCCAGTCAGAAGCGCGCAAAGTCGCCCGCCGCTCCTTTCTGCGGGTTGGCGTGTTCGCCGGGCTGATGCTGTTCGGCGGGTCGCAGCTTGCCGGGTTCCTCGGCTTCTTCAACCTGCGCAAGCCGACGGGTTTTGGCGGCGCCGTGACGATCATTAAGAGCCGCATCCCGAAGGCGGGCGACGACCCTGCGCGTATCTCCGAGGGAAAGTTCTGGCTGGCCAACCTCGCCGGCCCGCAAGGGGATGTGCTCGGCGCGGGCGGCGTCGGAGGAATCCTCGCGCTGTACTGGAAGTGCCCCCACCTTGGCTGCACGGTACCGTGGAACCCTGCTTTCGCTGGCGCGCAGGTGAACTTCCCCGGCATCCAGGGCTGGTTCCGTTGCCCCTGCCACGGTTCGACGTATTCGCGCGCGGGCATCCGCGTCTTTGGCCCGGCCCCCCGTCCCATGGACACGATGGCCGTCTCGATCAACGGTGACGGTTCGCTGAGCGTCAATACAGGCGCCATCACTCTCGGAACAACTGACAACCCGCTACGCGCGGTTCCCTACAACGGATAGGCGGAGGACGGGTTGAACACTCAGAAACAGATCCTGCTCATTGTCGTGCTGACGTTCATTTTCGTGGGCGGCTGCGCGGCCTACGCCGCCGTGGACCTTCCCTACCGTGCTGTGATCCAGGAGGAGTACCAATACGAGGGGGGCGTCGAGCGGGGTGCCTTGCTGTTCGCGAACAACTGCCGGACGTGCCACGGAAACAAGGGCCAGGGCGGCGTAGGCCTCCCGCTCAACATCGATACATACAAGGACCAGGATCCGCTCATCCTCAAGGCGAACCAGGAAAAGATTCGCCGCACGCTGTTTTGCGGACGTGCCGGTACGCTCATGCAGCCGTGGTTGAACACGAACGGTGGCTCGCTGAACCCTGTCCAGATTGACCACATCGTGCAGCTGATCACGAGTCCCATCGATGAGAAGGAAAAAGACGACGAAGGGACGGTAACCAGCAAAGGCTGGATGGAGGCGGTCGAATTCGCCCACAACCTCAATCGGGAATCGAGCGGCGTTGTCGGCGGCGATACCCTGGACATCATCGCGAAGACGCAGGGCATCGGCCCGGCTGATCTGGCAAAATTTAACAACCGCGAAATCGAAGGCCTGCTGAAGAAGGATTCCACGGTCAAGCTCCCGCCCGCCAAGGGCAGGCCGAGCGGCGCCACCTACAAAGTGCTGAACAAGAACGAGACCATTACCAAGGTGGCGGAGAAGACGCACGTTGGCGCCGCCATTGTCGCCGACCTGAACGGACTCAACTACAAGATCGATGGCAAGCGCAACACGATTGCGATGCTGAACGAGAAGAATGAAACGATCGCCGGCTTCTTCCCTGGTGACAAGGTGAAGCTGCCAGATGGGGCCACATACTCCGTCCTACCGGGTGATACGCTTGAGAAGATCGCCGCGCCGCGAGGACTCCGCGCCTCCGATATCAAATCGTTGAACGACTCGATGCGGAACGTCGGCATAAGCGAAGAGATCAAGCTGGAGAAGGATAAGACGCTCATCCTGAAGCTCCCGAAGATAGACGCATACGTCGTCCAGGGTCAGAACCTCGACGATGTGGCAAAAGGCTACGGAAACGCCTCGGCGGACGACTTCGCGAAGGCGAACGGCGCGCCCGATGGCAAGAGTGTCTTGCGCATCGGCACATCCCTGAAGCTTCCGACCGAGATCTGGGGCGCGGCCCCGGCGGGGGCACCGAACCCAGGCACCGCCTGCCTCGAACACACCGTCCCGCGGAGCGTATTCGAGGCAGTCACCGGTCTGGCGAAGGACCCGGACAAGCCCTCCGCTCAGAGCAACAGGGTCACGATCGAGGCGAACGCCAACGATTTCACCCTCACCGCGGACGGGACGAAACAGGCCCCCAATAAGGGTGCTGCCCTCGTCGCGAAGGGTTCTACGATTGAGTTCACCAACATCGTTGGCCTTCACACCATCACCAACAACACGAAAAAAGATGGCGCCGACTTCAAAGGTGTCGAAAAGCGCAGCATCACGTTCGGAGAGAGCGGGACCTTCAAGATCACGTGCGACTATCATCCGGACATGAAGGCGTTCATCTTCGTGCAGTAGGCGAACGCGCGTTCGGGTCACGATGGGTCCACCTGGCGCAAGGCGCGTTTGACGCTGGCAGGTCACGCTGCCTACGATCCGGGGCACATCAACCACTCGCTTCGGGCGCGAATCGCCGGAGTGCCATCGACAAGAGGGAGAAGACACATGGCTGCAGCGCAGACGGGAAAGCGGTACTTCGTGCCGGGCGGAGTCGCCGAAGTGATCGTAACTAAGGGCGGAGGCGGTGAGCTTCGTTGTGGCGCCGCGCCCATGCAGATGCGGGGCGCGGAAGACGCCGCCGTCACGGTGGATACCGCTGGCATGGATCCCGTGGCTCTCGGCAAGCGCTACAAGGATGAGTCGACCGGTGTCGAAGTCCTCGTCGTGAAGCCCGGGCCGTGCGCCCTCAACGTTGATGGCCGCTCGATGGAATTGCTCCAGCCGAAGGTCCTTCCCTCGGCCGACTGACATCATCGCTTGTGTGGGCGGAAATTCGCTCGCCCGTTTACGACAACGCCTCGGAGCGCGTGATGAGTTTCGAAAGCCTGATTGAGTCTCGAATTCGCGATGCCATGGAGGAGGGCGCCTTCGATGGCCTCAAGGGTGAAGGCGAACCCTTGAAGACGCTCGGCACCGAGGCGTTCGCGGGAGACAACTGGCTCGGATTCCACATCCTGGAAAACGGTGGCATGCTCCCCGCGTGGCTCCTGCTCGGCAAAGAGATAGAACGTGACCTGTGGCATCTCGAAAAGCTTCGAGCGCGCTACCGCGAGCTTCTGCGGGTCGCTCGAAATTCAGGCGACGTTTCCCGGTTCAGGATCGACCTTGATATCAGGCGAGATGCCTTTCGCAGCTTTGCCATCGCCACTCGTAAGAAGCAGGACCAGTTCAATTTCGATGCACCGGTCGCCTTTCCGGGCGGCCGGGGCTGTGGGTTGAGTTCGAACTGGAGCGGCTGGAGGCTTGAAAAGACGTGCGTTCGACACGCATTCCGCTTTCGCCTAGCCGGGACGCTTGATAGATTCGTTGGGGAAGCGTCGGTGTGACGGCGTTTTGCTATGTGTGCAAGAAGGCGGGGTGATTACCCACAGTTGGCAGAAGTCATCGTCGGCGATAACGAGTCGTTCGAAGGCGCGCTCAAGCGCTTCAACAAACGCGTGCAGCAAGATGGCATCCTTGCTGAGGCGCGGCGCCGTGAACACTACGAAAAGCCGAGCGTAAAGCGAAAGAAGAAAGAGGCCGCCCGCCTGCGGAAGCTGCGCAAAAAGCAGCTCCGGAGCGAAGCCCGCGCACTCCTGCGCCGCTAGTCCGCGGCCAACAACAGGAATTCAACGCACAGGCCCGGCATCGTCCGGGCCTGTCGCATCCCACGGAGGTTCACTGATTATGCCCGAACTCAGGGAGCGTCTTCAATCCGAACTGACCGACGCCATGCGCGCGAAGGACGCGACCCGCAAGTCCGCCCTGCGCATGCTCATCTCTGCGATTCGCAACGCGGAGATCCCCGAGGCGCCCAAGGAAGAAACTGACACCAGGATCGAACGCGTTGCCCTTGATGATTCCGCCGTGGTGGCCGTTATTCAGAAACAGGTGAAACAGCGACGCGACAGCATCGACCAATTTCGAGCGGCGAAGCGGGAAGACCTCGCTTTGAAGGAAGAGGCCGAGCTCGCCATCCTCGTGGAATACCTCCCCGCGGCGCCATCCATCGCGGAGATTGAGGCCGTGGCGGCCCGAATTATCGCGGAGACTACTGCCTCCGGGCCCAAGGACATGGGCAAGGTCATGTCGCGCGTCGTCCAGGAATTCGGGGGCCGGGCAGAGGGCCGCGCAATCAACGAGGTCGTGCGGCGGTTGTTGGGGAGCTGAAGAATGGCGATTCGCGCGGTGTTGTTCGATTGGGATGGGACAATCGTCCGCGATGCGGCGGCGAACCCGGAGTCGGGCGCCGATTTCTTCGCGCCTTCGCTGGCCGTTGCCAACTACGCCGAGAAGCATATGGGCGCCACGTTCGGCGCGGAGGACTTCGAGCGCGCTTTCCAGGCAGCATTGCCCGTCTACGTCGCGGGAGAAACGGCGACCTCGCCCGCAATTGGTTCTTTGATGGCGTCCGCCTTTGCGTGGTTGGGCGTCAACGCAACGCCGCGAGACATCGAGGCGTGCTCGCGTGTGTTTTACAATTCTGGCGCCCGTGGGCTGGAAGTCTATGAAGACGCTCGTATCCTGCTGCCCTCCTTGAAGGCGCGGGGATATCGCACGGCGGTCGTCACGAATTCCCCGTTCACGAACGACTTCGTGTTCCGCAAGGCGAAGAGTCTCGGCGTGGCCCAATACTTCGACGCGATCATTTCTGGGGCGGATGTCGGGCTGGCCAAGCCACATCCGGGGATATTCCAGAGCGCCCTCGCCGCCATCCAGGTGGACCCGCACGAGGCACTGTTCGTGGGCGATTCGCTCAAGACCGATATTGTGGGTGCGAAGGCGGCCGGTATGCGTGCCGTCCTCATCGAGCGCTCGCTTCGCAGCCACCATGCCTCCGGGTACCTCGTCATTGAGCGCCTTGGCGCGCTCGATGAACTCCTCGGCGAAAGCTGAGGCCTGTCCAACCGCTCTGCTATCATCGCCCGCAGATATGCTCCGTCGTCGCCCAGAGCCCGTAGCCTCCCGCCTTTTGTGCGCCGTGTTTGCCATCGCGCTTGCACTCGTCGCCCTTCCCACGGTGATCCCGCTTTTCCCCGGCGTGGAAGGCCTTCACCAAGGTGAGCGGGCGCCCCGCACGATCGAAGCGGCACGAGACGCACAGTACGAATCAGAGGCCTTGACGAACGCCGCGCGCGACGAGGCTGCGCACGCCGTGGCAGAGGTCGCCCTACCGCCGGACTTGTCCGTGAAGGCGCAACAAGGCCTCATCCTCGCCCGCTTGCTGGAGCAGGTACGCCTCATCCGACTGCGCACGGACCTCACCCAGCAACAGCAGCTCGACGAAATTTCGAACCTTGCCGCCGCTGCCACGTTGAGCACCTCCGGTCGCTTGAACCTGATCCTGATGGACCGGACGACATTCGATGCGTTCCCCCAGCGGAGCAGCAAAGCTCTTGGCGAAGTGCTCGACAAGGGAGTGCGCGTAGACGGTGCAAGTCGCGCTGTCGATGAATTCTTCTCCGTGCCCGCTAATGTCCCCGATCGCTCCACGGAGCTAACAGCGCTACGCGAACTGTTGCGCGTGCTCGTCGTGCCAAACGTGCAGGTGGATGAGGCGGCAACCGAACGCAAACGCGCGGAAGCGCGCAGCAATGTCTCCCCCGTGGTTGCAAGCTACACGAGCGGCCAGGTCGTCGTGCGCGAAGGGGAGACAATCGGCGCAGACGACATCGAAGCGTTGCGGCGAACGGGAATTATCGACGACGCGTTCAACTACCTCGACACAGCCGCCGGCGCGTTGGTGGCGCTGGCCTTCGGCGTTGGCCTCGGAATCCTGTGCTACCAACTTCAGCCGTTTTCAGGGCCTGCTGCGAGGCGAACGGTTGTCGTGGTACTGGCGGTGGCAGTGGTGTTGACGGCCGTTCGCCTCATCCTCCCGCAGGTTTCGCCAGACACGGCGCACCGTGGCTATGCGTTTGCGATACCAGTGGCCGCGGCTGCCATGGTGACGGCAGCATTTGCTGACCTCTCGCTTGCCGTCGTGGTCGCGGCCACTGTCAGCTTCTTGGCGGCGTTCATTGGCGCAACTACCCCTGAGCTTGCTGGGGCACAGTTCGTGGGCGCGCTTGAACCGTTGGAGTTGGTGATGGCGTTCGCTGCGGGCGGGCTCGCCGGCGCGTCTTTTGTACATCGGGCGGATCGCTTGAGTCGGCTGGCCGCTTCGGCCATTCCCGTCGCGGTTGCCACGTGGGTCGTCTTGTTCGCCTTTTGGTTACTTGCGGAGCCTCGCTCGAACGAGACTCTCGGCTGGTTGAGCCTCGCGGCCGGTATCTCGGGTGTTGCCTCCGCGGGAATCACGCTGGCGGTCTTTGTTCTCCTCTCCTTCGCCCTCGGAATCACGACGCGCCTCCAACTTTTGGAACTCGCGCAGGCGGACCATCCCCTCCTCCACCGCCTACAGGAAGAGGCGCCCGGCACGTTCCATCACAGCATGATGGTCGGGTCCCTTGCGGAACGTGCTGCCCAATCGATCGGCGCTGACGCATTGATGGCGAAGGTCGGCTCCTACTACCACGACGTTGGGAAACTCGCCCAGCCGAATCACTACATCGAAAACATGCTCGATACAGCCACGAACCCCCACGATGCTCTCCAGCCGAGCGCGAGCGCGAGCATCATCCGCGAGCATGTGACCAACGGTCTCGACATCGCCCGTCGCCACCGCTTGCCGCAGACCGTGCGCTTGTTCATCCCCGAACACCATGGCACACGCCTTGTCACGTACTTTTACCGGCGCGCAATCGAAGCCGGCGAGTCCCCCGCAGCCGAGGAATTTCGCTACACTGGTCCCCGGCCATCGACGAAGGAGTCCGCAATCGTGATGCTCGCCGATTCGTGCGAAGCCGTGGTCCGCGCTCGCCAGGACCGCACCTTGCGTGTCATCGAAGGACTCGTCGATGGCATCTTCGCGGAGCGTCTCGCGGAGGGCCAACTCGATGAGTGCGACATCACCATGCGCGAACTCCAGCAAGTCGCCCGCAGCTTCAAATCCACCCTCCGCGCCGTGTACCACCCGCGCATCGAATACCCCCAGCCCAGCGCGGAAGAGCTGGCGGCGATCGCCGGCGGCGTCTGAGCCCCAGGTGCCCGCTTACGATCGCGGCTCACGCCAAGTGTTTCACAACCTCCCATGGACCCGTCGATCCGAGAGAGTCCGTCAGTAGTGGTATGATAGCGCGGTGAAGCGCGAGTACATGGTCATCGTGGAACAAGAGGAGACCGGCGTACTCTTAGGCCGGGTCGCATCGGTGCGTGGTTGTTTTACGCAGGGCAACGACCTCGCCGAATTGATGGAGAACGTCAAGGAAGTCCTGACCCTCTGCCTGGAGGAACTGGGCCTACCATCCGCCGCAGATGTGCCCCGATTGCATTTCGTGTAGACGAATGAACACTTCTTCGTGCATACTCCCGCCATGAGATTCGCCGTCGTCCGATTCCCCGGCACCTGGAGCGACCGAGACACGCGCCACGTCCTTCAAAACGTGCTCGATCAGAACGCAGAGATCGTCTGGCACCGCGAGACGGACCTCTCCAGCTATGACGCTGTCGTCCTGCCGGGCGGCTTCTCTTACGGTGATTACCTTCGCTGCGGCGCCATCGCCCGCTTCTCGCCCGTCATGGAGGCGGTCGTGGAATTCGCGCGCAAGGGCAAGCCAGTCATCGGCATTTGCAACGGCTTCCAGATCCTTTGCGAGACTGGACTTCTCCCCGGCGCCCTCATCCGCAACCAGAGCCTCCAGTTCCGCTGCGAGTGGACGAACCTTCGCCGCGAGGGCGGGCACACCCCCTGGGCGGATGACATCCACACCGGAGAAGTCCTCCGCGTTCCCATCAGCCACGGCGAGGGCAACTACTTCGCCGACGTGGAAACGTTGGACCGGCTCGAAGAGGGTGGCCGCGTCGTTTTTCGCTACTGCGAGCCAAATGGCCTGGTTTCCCCCTCAAGTAATCCCAACGGTAGCGCGCGTAATATCGCGGGCATCATCAACGTGGCCGGGAACGTTTTGGGGATGATGCCCCATCCCGAGCGCGCTGGTGAAACGCTCGTCGGTGGTGTCGATGGCAATCGCATCTGGAACTCGTTGATAGCGAGCGCCGTGGCAGTCGTCGTCGCATAATCGGGAGGATCCGCATTGCATGTGGTTTAACGTGCCGCCACAATGCGGTCGAAGCAGTTTCGGGAGGATCGCACTTGACTCAACCCACAGGGGATCAGTTCTTTATCCAGGCGATGGGCCAGGAAGAAGGTCCATTCAACTTTTCGGATTTGCAGATGCGAGTGCGGTCGGGGCAACTCAAATCAGACACTCCGGTCCGAAAGGGTACCGGAGTGTTCTTTCCCGCAAAAGAGATTCCCGGGCTCTTCTCGGATAAGGAGTGGTTGACTGCCCTGCTCTTGTCCGTCTTTGTGGGGAGCTTGGGCGCTGACCGCTTCTACATGGGCCAGATTGGACTGGGCATTTTCAAGTTGATCACCTGTGGCGGGTTGGGCATCTGGTCTCTCATCGATATCATCTTGTTCGCCACGAACAAGGTCACCGACACCCAGGGCCGACCGCTTCGCAAGTAGCCGGATTGTGAACCACTCAGCGCCCAGGGGGACGCAGCTCGCCGCCCACGATTGGCGGATCTCAGGCTGGGCGCTGGGCTTCGGCGCGGTCGCTGTCCTGGCGTCCGTGGTTTTGCCGCGAAAGGTGGTGAGCGGTGGTCCAGTCCTCTGCCCGTTTCGAAGAGTCACAGGGCTGTCCTGCCCCTCGTGCGGCCTCTCGCGGTCGTGGTCGGCGTTGGGCCACCTGCAATTTCGGCAGTCATTTCGTGCCCATCCCTTCGGCCCGCCGTTTTTGGCCGCCTTCGCCGTTGGACTCTTTCGATCACGGCATGGCCCCGGCAAAGGGTTGGACCTGGCTCAGTTGTCCGCTGGAGAACGGAAGCTGGCCGCGGTCGTGGCGGGAGTATGGCTGGCCTGGGCGCTCGTTCGCGCTGCCCGCGAACTACTCTCCGGGGAGAAGCGTTGAGCGCGGAAGACGAGCCGAATCCGCCACCGACGCCTTCGGAATGGCCCCCGAAGGAGCGGAACGAGCCGTTTCTGCCAGGGGCGGCCTTCGCGGACCGCGAGCAAGGCCTGCGCCCCGCTTCGCCGATCGATGCATTCGAGCCTGTCGGATTTCCTGCTCCGTCGGAGGGGGAAGCCCAGGCCGATATCCAGGTGCTTTTGGCCGAGTTGCCGGGGCCTGCGGCGCCTGAAGGCGAACCCTCATCGGCGCCCATTGAAGTGGGTAGTGGCCTGCCGCCTCCGCCCCCAGCCTGGACCGAACCAACGCCATCGCCTTTTCTGGAGGCGCCACGATACATCCCGGCCGGCGCCCCCGATTACCCCGGTGGCGGTCCTGGTAAAGAACCCTACCCCATGCGCTTCGAGGTGGACTACGCGGATCACCTCAGCCGCGCGAAGACGTTCTTCCGCCTTCTCCTCGTTATCCCGGCCTACCTCTTCGTCTCGTTGGTCTCGTATCTCTTCTCCTTCGCGGTAATCCTGGGCTGGACGACGGTGTTCTGGCGGAAGAAGTACCCAGCGTGGTTGTTCGCAGCAGCCGCCGGCAGCATGGCCTACAGTGCCCGCGTGCTCGCATATATGACGCTCCTGACGGACAAGTACCCCTCGTTGGACCAGGATGCGAATCCCGTCCACCTCGAATTCGCAGCGCCGCGGCCGGGGCACTTGAGCCGCTGGCGGGTCCTGTTTTGGAAATTGCTGCTCATCATCCCACACCTGGTGGTCCTCCAATTCGTCGCTTTCGCAGCCTCCGTGGTCGTGGTGCTGGCCTGGTTCGCGATTCTGTTGACGGGGCGATATCCACGG
The DNA here is from genome assembly GCA_034437915.1 of Dehalococcoidia bacterium. Lineage (GTDB taxonomy): Bacteria > Chloroflexota > Dehalococcoidia > Tepidiformales > Tepidiformaceae > JACRBT01. The sequence goes on from DAOTTM010000041.1 coordinate 27,922, forward strand.
GGGATGTTCGCGTTTATCGTCGGCGTGATGCGCTGGCACTTCCGCGTGATCGGCTATTTCGCATCTTTCAACGATCGCTTCCCGCCCTACGCGCTTTCCGCGGATGCGGGACCGGCGTCAAGCGGGGCGACGGTGGTGAGCGGCCTGCTGGGCACGGTGGCAGGCGCCGGGGTCGTGGCGTTGATCGCCGTGGCCGCCGTCGTGGGCGGGCGGCCAGAGACTTACAATGTGGACTATGCCCGGTTGCTCCAGGGCCGCGACACGTCGGTTGCCTCGTTCGCCAACCTCGACGATGAGTTCGTCACCTTCCGCTTGACGCGTGTCCATGACCCGGGAGATGAGCAGGCCCCAAACATTAAGGCGGGGCCCGGAGAGCGACTGGTCGTGTTTGAATGGTCTGTCGATAACGAGCAGCCGACTGATTTCGAGTTCAACGCCTCGGATGCAACATTGAGGGTGGCCTCCCCGCGCGCCGCAATCAAGTATCCCGCGAGAGTAGTGCTCGTGAACGGGGAGAAGGCGCCGGAACTAATCGAGCGGCGAAGCGAGGGGGGCGTTGTGTTGGCAGTCTTCGTACTACCGGCGGACGCCAAAGCCGTTTCCTTACGCATGCGTGCCAAGTTTGCTGGAACGGGCGGTATCGAGTACCGCTTCCGTTGATACCACCGCAGTCTGTAATTACCCGCTCGCGAACCCGATTGAACCGCTCGGCTTGAGCCTGTCGAGGGATGAACACGCCGCTGCCGATGGTTCGCGTGTGACCGGCTCTTCGACAGGCTGCTCTGAAAATCACCGAAACACCGCTCGCCCTGAGCCTGTCGAAGGGTGAGCACGCTGTCCGACCGTTGTCGCGCTGCCCGTCCATGCTTCGACAGGCTCAGCACGAACGGGCGATTGGACACGGGTCCGCCTTCGCCAGCCTTTGAAATGACGTTTCATTCCTGGGTGCGGCCAAAGGCCATCGACGACTCAGGACGAACGCATCGATTTGGTTCCTCGCCTCGGCTCCCGTTGGTCGCCAATCACGTGCGCGTGTAGGCTTCGCCCAACACCTTTTCCGGGATGCGCCATGCCTGCACCAACCCTGATGGATATCCGCGTGGAACGAAACGTCGCCGTCCCCATGCGCGATGGCACTGTCCTGCGCGCGGACGTCTTTCGCCCCGAACCGGAGGGCCGCTACCCCGTCCTCCTGAGTCGCACGCCATACGACAAGACCAGCAACGGCGTCTCCTATGGCTGGATGCAGCCCATCCGCCCCGCCAGCGAAGGCTACGTGGTCGTCGTCCAGGACGTGCGCGGCCGCTTCGCTTCGGAAGGCACGTTCAAGCCCTTCCACCAGGAGATTGCCGATGGCTTCGACACGGTGGAGTGGGCGGCGCGCCAGCCCTGGAGCAACGGCCGCGTCGGCATGTATGGCCTCTCCTACCTCGGCGCGACGCAGTGGCTCGCGGCCGCTTCCCAGCCACCAAACCTCCAGGCCATCTTCCCGGGCGTAACGGCCTCCGACTACTACGATGGCTGGACGTACCAGGGCGGCGCCTTCATCCTCGGATTCAACCTCATGTGGGCGCATACGGCGTTTGCGCTGCCGGAGGTCATGCGGGGTGACATTCCCGACTCCGAGAAGCAGGAGATTCTCCGGGGGATCTACGGTGTTGCGTTCAACCATTGGCCCGCGCTGAAGCATCTGCCCCTCGCCGAATTGGCCTCAATCGCCGACCCGCGGGTGGCCACGTACTACAAAGACTGGCTGGCCCACCCGACACGTGACGATTTCTGGGAGGCGGTGAACATCGAAGCGCACCATCCGCGCATCCATACGCCCGCGCTCAACCTGGGCGGTTGGTATGACCTTTTCATCCGCGGCACACTGCGAAACTTCTCTGGCATGCGTTCGGATGGCGCGACCGATATCGCGCGGAACGGACAGCGCCTCGTCGTTGGCCCGTGGTCCCACGGCACGGCATTGCAGGCGCGCACGGGAAACCGCGTCTTCGGCGCCGCCGCGGCGCTGCTGCTCGATGAGCTTCACCTACGCTGGTTTAACCACTGGTTGAAAGACGAACCCAACGGCGTCGATAGGGATGCGCCCGTTCGCGTGTTCACGATGGGCGAAGACGCCTGGAGGGAGTATTCCGAATGGCCGCCCGCGGAGGCGCAGGAAGTCTCGTACTACCTGCACAGCAACGGCGCCGCGAACACCGCCCGCGGCGATGGTGTGCTTTCTACCGATGGACCCGGTTCCGAACGCCCCGACCACTTCGTCTACGACCCGCTCAACCCCTGCCCGACCGTTGGCGGGGCACTCTTCCCATCGCCGAACGACGTGCCCCCCGGCGCCTTCGACCAAACGCCGGTGGAACAACGCCCGGATGTCCTCTGCTATTCGACGGACGTGATACAGCGGCCCGTGCGGGTGGTGGGGCCGGTGCGCGCTCGTATCTGGATGCAATCCTCCGCAACAGACACCGATTTCACAGCAAAGCTCGTCGATGTCGAACCCGACGGGACGGCGTGGAATCTCTGCGATGGCATGGTGCGCGCTCGTTACCACGCCGGGTTCTCGTCGGCCTCGCCGTTGCCCGCTGGCCCGGTCGAACTGGAGATCGACCTGGCGGGTACCGCCAACCTGTTCCGCGCGGGGCATCGCATTCGGCTCGAGATAAGTAGCTCCAACTTCCCGCGCTTCGACCGCAACACGAACACCGGGGCGAACATTGCGACCGACGCGTCCATCGAGGTCGCCTTCAACACCGTACTGCACGATTCGACGCACCCGAGCCGCCTCGTGCTCTTCGAGGTACCTCACTGATGGGTGCTGAAGCCCTGGTGGGGGTGAAACTTCTGCGGGCGGGCGCCAGGATGCCCTCTCGCGGAACGGACCTTGCTTCGGGGTTCGACCTGTACGCGTGCCTCGGCGCGGAGACGGTAGAACTTTCCCAGGTGCCCACACTCGTTCCGACGGGCCTGGCCTTGGAGGTCCCGCCGGGCTTCGACGCTCAGATTCGCCCCCGCAGTGGCCTCGCGCGCCAGGGCATTCTCTCCACGTTCGGTACGCTCGACGCCGACTACAGAGGCGAACTCATGGTCGCGCTCTACACCACTTCTCCAGAAGTGCACTACACGGTTCGCGATGGAGACCGCATCGGGCAACTGGTGATAACGCATCTCGCTGACGTCGCGTTCGTCACTGTGGAAGCGCTATCCGAGACCGCGCGTGGGGTCCGCGGGCATGGGAGCACCGGCCGCTGATGCCAGCCGCTACGACACTCTGAACTCACAACTGAGAACTGAGTCCCTCCACGGGGGAGGCTATCTGAAATCCGTAGTTTGGCGCCGCCCAGAAAGAGTCCAAACCGTTCGTCCTGAGCCTGTAGAAGGATGAACACGCCGCTGCCGTTCGTTCGAGTGTGACCGGCCCTTCGACAGGCTCAGAGCGAACGGAGTCCACCGGTGATTCAGGCCCTCCGTTGTGAACCGAGAACTCTGAACTGCTCCTCTTTGGCCCTAACGCCCGCGTTCTGTATCCTTCTTTGGTTACGCCCTGAAGGATCACCACCGATGTCCTACGAAATCGATTCCCTCGTTGAACTCACGCCGCGCACCCTGCCCGATTTTGGCAGCGGTGATACTGTCCGCGTCCACGCCAAGGTCGTCGAAGGCGATAAAGAGCGCATCCAGGTGTTCGAGGGCGTCGTTATCCGCAAGCGGATGAAGGGCCTCGTGTCGAACTTCACGGTCCGGAAGATCGCCAGCGGCGTTGGCGTCGAGCGCACTTTCCCGGTGAACAGCCCCCGCGTCGATAAGATCGAAGTGACCCGTCGCGGCAAAGTCCGACGCAAGAACCTGTACTACCTGCGCGGGCTCACGGGCAAGGCCGCCCGCATCAAGGAAAAGCGCTTCTAGGCCGGTCCTGCTTTCCCGTTCGCTACCCAAACAGGTAGTTTGCCCAAGGCTAACGACCGCGATATGGTGTTCTCTCACCTTCACGTTCACGTGAAGGGCGTGGAGTTTCCCCGTTGACCTCTTTCCCATCCACCCCCGAAGCGAATCGTCCCCTCGCCGACATCCTCGATAGGCGTCAGAAGTGGGCGCTCCTCATGAGCTTGATGGTATCCCTGTTCATCGGCGCGCTCGACCAGACGGTCGTTTCCACGGCCACGCCGCAGATCCTGGCGGACCTCGGCGGCTTCAACCTCCTTTCCTGGCTGTTCACCAGCTACATGCTCTCCTCGACGGTTGTCATTCCCCTGGTCGGCAAACTCGGCGACATCTTCGGACGCAAGCTGTTTCTCATGGGTGGCATCGTCATCTTCATGATTGCCTCCGCGGCTTGTGGGGCGGCGCCCTCGATGACGACGCTCATTTTCTTCCGCGTCATCCAGGGCATTGGCGGCGGTATGCTCTTCGCGTCCGTCTTCGCCACCGTTGGCGATATTTTCCCGCCTTCGGAACGCGCGAAGTACATGGGCCTGTTCACGGGCACTTTCAGCCTCGCGAGCATCCTCGGCCCGACGCTCGGCGGCTTCCTCACCGACCACGGCGGCTGGCGCTGGGTCTTCTTCCTCAATATCCCCGTTGGACTCATCGCGATTCCCGCGATTTGGTTCAACCTTCCCAGCCGCAAGGCCACGCACAGGCCAAAGCTTGACTTTCTCGGGGCGGCGCTGCTCTCGGCATCTTCAGTCGCAGCGCTCTTCGCTTTGGTCTGGGCTGGGGACAAGTATGCCTGGGGCTCCCCCGAGATCCTTGGCCTGTTGGCTGGCTCGGGTGTCCTCCTGGCGCTATTTATCGCCCAGGAGCGGCGCCACCCGGAACCGATCCTGCCGCTTCATCTCTTCAAAAATCGCGTCTTCCTGATGTCGAACCTCATCGTCTTCGCCTTCGGGGCGGGCGTCTTCGGCGCCTTCCAGTTCCTCGGCTTGTTCGTCCAGGTGGCGCTTGATGCCTCCGCGACAAGTTCCGGCATCATCACGACACCCCAGAGCGCCGGTGTGCTGGTGACCAGCATCATCGGTGGTCAGGTGATCTCTCGAACCGGAAGGTACAAGTGGCAGACGGTGATCGGGGCGGGCCTGATCGCCGTGGCGATGGTGGGACTGACGACGATCGACCTCGGGACGAAGCTCTGGCAGATCAGCGCTGTCATGGTCATCCTCGGTCTCGGGTTCGGTCTCGTCCTCCCCACCATGTCCCTCATCATCCAGAACGCCGTGCCGTATCAGTACCTCGGGGTTGCCAGCAGTTCCAGCCAGTTCTTTCGCCAGATGGGTTCCGTGCTCGGGATAGCCGTCTTTGGTTCGATCCTCGCCAACTCATACCATTCGGAGTTCGATGCGAACTTCACCGGGGCCGACCGCGCGGCCGTCGGCCCCGTCATCGCCGAACAGCTCAACGACCCCACGGGCAAACTGAACGGACGCGAGTTCGCGGCGATCGAGCAGCAAGTGTCCGCCCTGCCGGATGGCGCGGCCATCTTCGAAAGGGCGAAAACCGCCCAATCGCAGTCGGTCGCAACGGCAACGCGTCACATCTTCTTTGGCGCGCTTGGTGCCGCGATCGCCTGCTTCGCATTGTGCCTCTTCATGAAAGAGCTCCCGTTGCGACGCTCGATGGGGGCCGCACAACCAGCGGCCGCGGGGCCCCCAGCCGAGGCCGTGACCGCGGGCGCCGTCGGCCACTGAGCCTCCGCGCTTGGCTATTCGACCGAGGCTATCCACGGATAGAGCGGCTGGCCGCCGGCAATGGCCTGGACTTCGGCGTCCGGAAGCTTCGCCTGCACGGCCGATCGCGCCACCTCCATGTCGTCCGGCCCGACACCGCTGCCCGCATAGAGCGTTACGAGCGTGGTGGTCTCGTCTGCGCAATGGAGAATTCCGTCCGTCAACGCGGACAGCTGGTCGTCGGCCACCGCCCGCAGTTTGCCGTTCACCAGTGCGATCGCCTGCCCGGCGCGAACGGCGATTCCCTCGATGGTCCGACTCGCGGCCGCTGTTGTCACCTCCACCGTGCGCACAGAAGCGAGGGCAGCCGTCATGGCGTCAACGCTCGCCGACGGCATGGCTTGACTTTCGAAACTCAACGCCGCCGCGATGCCCGCGAGAAGCGTGAACGTAGGGACGACAGTGATCGTGCAGCGCGCCGTTGCCGCCGCCTGTAGCGCTGCGGGCACGATGTCCTTGTGGTTCGGGAGAACGATGACATCGGCAACGTTGAGGCGTTCCGCTGCTTCCAAGATGGCGCCGGCGCTCGGCTTTCGGGAAGTCGACGTATCCATCACGTGCACGCCGAGGCTTTCGAACACGGCAGAGAAGCCTGCCCCGGGACTGAGCGCGAGGACCGCCACCTTGGCCCCAGCGCCGCTGCCCTCCGCGCGAAAACGGGTGAACTGCGTGGCCATATCCTCGACCTTTACGCGAGACACTCGCCCGAAGAGACTCGCTTGCGCCAGGAGAGCCTGCGGGTCGTCTGCGTGGACATGCACGCGGAGAACCGTGGCATCCCCGACCATGACAACCGAACGATTCGTTCCGGACGATACCATCGCGCGGACAGCAGCCTCGTCCAGTTCGCCTGAAGACGGTTCGATGACGAACTCCGTGCAAGAGCCGAACGCCTCCGGGGAGTGGCCCTCGAAGCGCGCGAGCGGGGCTGGTTCGAGCGAATCATCGGCGACATTCCCTTCGCCTGTGGCGCGGCCAAGGCACGAATCCAGCAGAGCGCCAAGAATCACGCAGATCCCTTCGCCGCCCGCGTCAGTGACGCCCGCGTCCATCAGGGCAGGCAGCTGATTGATGGTGTTGGCTTCGGCGCGCTGGGCCGACTCGACGGCTCGCATGAGCACGTCCCCGTACCAGCGGTTCGCGACTTCCGACGCGCCCTCTGACGCTAGCCGCAAGACGGTGAGCATGGTCCCTTCGACGGGCTTACCGACAGCGCGGTACGAGGCGGCAGAAGCCTCGCGCAGTGCTCTCGCGAGTGCTTCCCCATCGACGGTCTCGACTTCCCCGATGCCCGTTGCAAACCCGCGCAGCGCCTGTGAGAGGATCACGCCGGAGTTGCCCCGGGCCGCATAGAGGGCGGCCTTCGCCAGGGTGGCCAGGACCTCCAGGATGGCCGCGCCCTCAGGGAGCCCTTCGACAGCGGCGACCGCTTCACGCAAAGTGCCGGACATATTCGCGCCCGTGTCACCGTCTGGCACGGGGTACACGTTCAGGGCGTCGATGCGCCCTCGCTCGGCGTACAGTCTCCCTGCTGCCGCCGTAAACGCGCGCCGAAGCGTCGCTGCATCGAGGGTCAGGGCTGGGGCGTCGCTGCCGACACTCACAGGGAGACTTGGCCGTTATGGGTGTGCGATGCTACCATCAACGACTGGATTCTCCCACGTAAGGACGCAGAACGCATGGCCGACAAGTTCGCTGCGCTGAATTTGACTCCGATCAAGGTAAGTTTTGGCCGACACATCCGCCACAAGCACGGCGGACGCTGGGAGCGCAAGGCTGTCCACAAGAGCCGCATGTTCCATCAGAACGCGCACAAGAAGCGCCTTTTCATCAACGGTGAATGGATCCGCGTCACCCTGACAACGCGCGACATGCGAACGATCCTCAAGAACAACTCCTAGCCCGGAAGGTTCCATTGAAATCCGACGAGGCTCGCCCGGCCATCGGTCGGGCGGTTCCGTGTCCGGGTCAGTCCACTTCGTTGACCATGGCTTCGCCCCTGGCCCACGCGCGGAGGTTCGTGAAGAAGTACTGGACAGTCCGTGCCTCGTTCCCGGCCGCGATCGATGAATTGTGCGGCGTGACGATCACGTTCGGCAGGCTCCAAAGCGGCGACTCGGCGGGCAGCGGCTCGGTCGAAGCCACATCCAGGTATGCGCCGCCGAGCTGGCCCGTGCGCAGGGCGGCGATCATCGCGGGTTCATCGATGACATCGCCACGGGCGATGTTGAGGATGCGCGAACCCCGTGGCATCGCCGCGATCGCCTCGCCGTCGATCACGTGCCTCGTCTCGTCGGTAAGAGGGCAAGCTAGCGCAAGCCAGTCCGCCCGTGGGAGCACTTTCAGCAGGCTGGATGGCGAGAACATTTCATCGACGTGGTCGCCTTCCCGTTGGGCGCTCCGGCGGATACCGATGACATGCAGCCCAATCGCCCCGGCTAAACGCGCGATCTCGTTGCCAATCGCTCCCAGCCCGAAAACCACCATCGTCTGCGCGTCCAGGTCCGCCGGATAGTTGCCGCGGCGCGGCTCCCAGGCATTCTTCCGCTGAGATTCGCCCCACTCCGGGAACCCGCGTGCGAGCATGATCATGCCTGCGATCGCCGTTTGCGCGATCGGTTTGGCCGTCGAACCCGAGGATGTCGTCAGTTTCACACCCCGTTCGATGAACCCCCGGAATACGGGGTTATCGACCCCGGCGTTGAAGACGTGCACCCAGCGCAGGTTCGTTGCGGACTGCGCTGCCGCGAAGAACGACCGCGAATGCACGGGAAAGATGTCGCCAGAAAAGAACGACACGTCCGCGCGATCGCACTCTTCAGGTGCCAGCCGTGCATCGGGGTCGGCGGGTAGTATCAGGAGTTCGTACGTGAATTCAGCTTCGGCGGCGACCGCTCGCAACGCGTTACCGTGAGCCCGGGCGAAATGAGTAGAGACAAGAATGACGGTCATAGGCGCTTTTTACGCTCGATCGACGCGTTTGGGCAAGCGGTGAGGCAAGTGGCCGTTGTCTACGCCCCCGCCGCCACGTAGTATCGTCGGCAACAGACGCCCGGGAGACAACGGTGAACGTACAAGCCCTGCTCGATCCCGAAATTGCCGAAGCCCTGAAGACCATGCCGACAATGAGTGGCTTCACCTTCGACAAGCTCCCCGCGATGCGCGTCGAACGCAATGCGCAACTGGCAGCCGTTCAGCTTTCCGACCGTGTCGTGCGTACCGACTACTCGGTGCCCGGCCCCGACGGCGCGCCGGACGTAGCGGTACGTGTGCACCGGCCAATAGATGCGACCGGGAATCTCCCCTGCGTCTACTTCATGCACGGCGGTGGGTACGTGCTCGGTACCCACTTGATGGACGACCTCCGCTTCGACCGCTGGTGCCCGGAGCTGAAATGTGTTGGCGTTTCCGTCGAATATCGGCTGGCGCCCGAAACGCCCTATCCCGGCCCACTCGAAGACTGTTACGCCGGGTTGAAGTGGGTGTACAAGAATGCGGAAATGCTGGGCGTTGATGTTTCGCGTCTCGGGATAGGCGGCGCCTCCGCGGGCGCCGGCCTCGCAGCGGGCCTCGCGCTCCTCGCCCGCGACCGGGCAGAAGTCCCTCTCGCCTTCCAGCTCTTGATCTACCCGATGATTGACGATCGCATGACGTCCGAGTCCAGTTCGTGGAGCGTCCCGATCTGGCCACCGCGTTCGAACGACGCGGGTTGGGCCGCGTATCTCGGCGCGCTTAAAGGCGGAGACGTGCCCATCTATGCCGCCGCTTCGCGTGCGACCGAACTCGGCGGCCTCCCGCCAGCCTACGTCATGGTTGGGGCGCTCGATGGCTTCCTCGATGAGGATGTGGACTACGCCATGCGCATGACGCGCGCCAGCGTCCCCGTCGAGCTCCATGTCTACCCCGGTGGCCCGCACGGCTTCGATGGCCTCGTGCCTGGCACCAAGCTCGCGCGGCGCGCCCGCAAGGACATGGAAGGCTGGCTCGAACGCACCTTCGCGAAATAGCGGCTGCTGATTCCTTAGCCGATTTCGAGCGATAACGCCAGTTGGACCTCGATGACAGGCCATGGGCCGATGCTTAAACCCCGACGACTTCGAAGCCGAACGAGACGGCCGCGGCGGCCAGTCTGCGATCGTGGGTAGCGAAGACGAGTCCCAGAGTTGGCGCGTCCCGGACGATGCGCGCAGTGGCCAGTTGGATGGCATCGAGGGACTTCAAGTGAATCGCCGTGGGCCGAGCGGCCAGCTCCAAGACACCGTCGCCCAGCGGTATCCACTCAATCGGCCTGGCGAAAATAGCGAACGCTTGCTCAGTCGCCAAGACATCGGCGCCGGAAATTTTCAGTTCCAGCCGCAAACGATTCAGCGTGCGAGCGACTTCCAGGCGCGAGAGTTGCGAGGCCACGAGCAATTCCGCCTGCTCCAACCCAATCAGTGCCGGGCCGTCGCGCGTGACCTCGCGAATCACGCAACTCGAATCAAGAAAGAAGATCACGTTCTTCGCGATCTTCGATCAACATCGCCACGGCATCAACACCTTCGGGGAGGCGAACAGGGACGAAGTCCCACAACGCGCTTGGTTTCACCGTCGCGTGTTGCATGCCCGGGAATAGTCTCTCCAGGCGGGCGGGCACGGATTCGCAGGGCGCGATCTGCGCCACCGCCTCCCCATCACGCGCCAGCAAGACCGTTTCGCCCGCCTCGACACGTGCCAGCACCTCGCGCAAATGCAGCTCTAATTCTTCGATCGCGATCGTTGTCATGGATTCATGCTAGCACCCACAGAACAAGGGGCCGCATCGTGAGCGAACCACGCGGACCCGTTTGCGCCCAGGTCGATGGTTGCTTACCGCCGTCCTGCCCTGCCTACTTCCCGTAC
>DAOTTM010000042.1:0-42920 GCA_034437915.1 Dehalococcoidia bacterium
TGGTTCGATTTTCACGTCGTTCCGCCTGTCACCCCCGTTCGTCCTGAGCCTGTCGAAGGATGAACACGCCGCTGTCCATGGTTCGAGTGTGACCGGCCCTTCGACAGGCTCAGGACGAACGGAACCCAGCACGTTGCCGTGCAAAACTTTGACGCCCACCCTGGCCTGGAGGACGTTTCACGCGGAGGCGCGGAGGCGCGGAGAAACGGAGAGGAGGAGCGAAGGAGAGACTTCGGGGACGGCTCTCCCTGATCAGGAGCGCGGTCCGCGCGATGACGAGCGGTGCGTCGCTCCGCTCAGTATGCACAGTTCGGGAGCGTGATGAGTTGGAGCGTCGCCTTGTTCCAACTGGCGACGCACTTTACGCTCACGCCAGGCGAGAACTGCGGTTTGTCGCCATCGAACTCCGTGACTTCGCCTCAAATTCGCCAGATTGGACGATCACCGTGGCGGAACCGCCGTCACTGGAGACGGTCGCGTTGCGGAGGAAGAGTCTGCCGACCTCGGCCCCGTGGGCGTTCGGGCCTTCCCCCGGCGCTGGCGCACGTTCTGGGAGCGGAGACCGAACTCTGCGAGGAGTAATCGATGTCTGTTGCAGCCACACGAGCCGTCGTCGCCCCACCGGCGCGCCCGGACGCGGTCGCCGTCCTCGCATCCATCGGCTGGGAGGCCGTGGCAGTTCCGGAAGACATTAAGGGCGGCTGGGACACGCTCCTCTGGAAGTTCGCGACCGCAGACGGGAAGAGCCACGCGTTGCGCCTTTACCGTTCAAGCGGCGAGAGAGACATCCGTGCAGCAGCGCGCGAAGAGGCCTCGCTCATCCACGTGCACTCTGCGGGGCTGCCTGTGCCGACAATCGAAGCGAAGGGAGCTTACCTCGGGCAGCCGCTGTTCATCCAATCCTGGGAGCCGGGACAACCCCTTGTCGATATGATTGCGAAGCGGCCCTGGCTGGTAGGCAAGGTGGCGCGCCAGTTCGGGCAGCTCCAGGCGTGGATGCACGCGATCAACCCTGCGTGGGATGTCACGGGCGCCGTTCGCGCGTCACGTATTCGCGATGAAGCCCTCCGCCTCAGAATCGAGCGCGAACTCCAGGGCGACGCCTTTTGCCACTACGACTTCCATCCGCTCAACGTCCTCGGGGAGCGGGCACATCTGACCGCGCTGCTCGATTTCCCGAACTCCGGACGCGGAGACCGCCGCCTGGACCTCGGCCTGACGAAGGCGCTCCTGCTTGCTGCGCCCCCTCCGCCGGGGCCGATCCGACCGCTCGTGCAGCTTCTCCGCAAGCGCTTCGCAGCCAATTGGGAAAAAGGCTATCGCGAAGAAGCCGGGGCCTGGCCGCTCACGCCCTTGTTCGAAGCCGCTGGTGCCGCCACTTACATGGCAGACTTCGAAGAGGCCGTCGCCGAAGGGCGCGGCTGGGCCAACGCCGCCGACCTCGCCGTTATGCGCCGCTACCTCGATGGCAGACTTCGCGAGGTCGGCTTGGCTTCGCTGAAATGACCACTGCGTCAACGGCATCAGCTGGCGGCAACCCCTTTTGGCCCGTTTGGCCCGTTCGTTCCTTTCTTTAAGCGGTCCCGGCCTACACGCGCCCACTACGAACCCACTCGATGGCCTGCCCCCTAAAACAGTGCGCCAACCAGATTCGCGTCCTTGATGCCAGAGATAAGGTCCTGCCAGCCTGAGTCGTCCGCTGGGACCCACGCGCACAGGTGTTCCAGGTCCATCATCTCCTTGATATCGGGGTTGCTGTAGTCCATTGAGGCCAACAGCTCCACGAACCGCCGTGCCGCATCCTCCGGAAGGCCCGGCCGCGCGGCGAATCCACAGTGCGAATACGGGCGGCTGTTCCAGACGACCCGGTAGGCAGCCGGGTCGATTCGCGCTCGTTCGACGAGGGCCCTGTACTGAGGCTCGAACACTGTCCCTGCATCGATTATCCCGTCGTCGAGAGCGGCGATGGTGTTCGTGAAATCACCGCGGCCGGCCCATCCCGGCCGAACGGCCGCCTCAAGGTCAACGATCTCGCATTCGGTCGCGAGATCGAACCCGTCCTGGCGCAGCTGGTGTGTGGGGATAAGCCGGAGTTCGCTCGATGTGAGGTCACCCAGCGCGATGCGCTTGCCGTTGAGGTCTGCGGGACCAGCAATTTCAGAGCCCGCCGCCACGAGCATGAGGGTCGTGACTTCGCGGTCGGTGTCACGCATTGCCAGGACGCGGCACGCGCCGCCGCTCTAAATAAGCGTCTGCGCCTGGGCCATGGGCGCGTTCCAGGCGATGTCGATGGCACCAGCCATCAACCCGCGGTCGAGCGCTTCGTAGGAGGAAAAGAGGGCGTAGTCCACCGGCAGACCCTCGCTGTTGAGAAAGTCCCGCACGGTGCGCCAGATGGTTACGCCGTTGGGCTCCGACGCCTGTGCTCCGACGATGAGAGGCCGTTCCATTGCCAAGTTCCTTTCTTAAAAGCCCCGCGTTTGTATTCTCCGAGGAGTGCGCGCGAGCCGTCATCCGTTTCACTGCTGCGAGTTCAGCAACTCCCGCTTCTGCGGAGGTGGAACGTTGGTGAGCTGTTCCCCTCGCCGCCGATCCGTAACCCACTCGGGCCAGCCACCATCGACCCGGTAAGCTTCAAATCCCAGACCTTTCAGCAAGGCCACTGCTTCATCAGCGAGCAGGCAATACGCCCCGCGGCAATACGCAACAATCGGCCGTTCTCGCGGCAACTCGTCGACTCGCCTCGGGAGGTCCTCGGCCGGTATCGATATGGCGCCCGGGATGTGGCCGCTCTCGAACTCTAGCGACGGCCGTACATCAATGACCGTGACTTCTTTGCGAGTCATACGAAGCTCCAGTTCCGCGCGAGTGAGCACGACCCCTTCGGCGCCCGCCACGGCATATTTCTTGACGAGACCCGGGATCTCCGGAATTCGTCTTTCAGCGACACGGCGCAAGGCAAGCCAGAGACGCAGGACGTCGTCGCCCGCCAGGCAGTAGATCACTTTCGTCCCATCACGGTCAGTTTCGACGAGGTTCGCTGCGCGGAGGACTTGGAGATGCTGGGAGACGTTTGCCATGGACATTTCGGTCTCGGCGGCGAGTGCCTCCACATGCCGCGGCGCCTGGGCAAGGAGGTCGATGAGTTCCAGGCGCCTGTCGCTGGCGAGGGCCTGCGCTACGCGGGCGAATTGCGGGTAGAGGCGTTGCTTGTAGGCACGGTGAGACATTGCGGTTAATCTACATCATCTTGTGTCGCTTGTCAGTTGCTCAAGATATCTATTGACAAACGAACATGGGACTGCCAGAATCCTTCAAGCATTGCTTCGGGGAGTACTTGATGGCATCTGGGCCAATCCGTGAGCGCCTTGAAGCGCAGGGCGGCGCGTGAGCATCGGAAGCATTCTGGAGCCGGGAGGCCGCGCGACCGGGCGAATAGAGCTTGGCCTGCGCGCGAACTGGAAGCAGTTCGTATTGCTCGTCGCGATCAACGCATTTGTCGGTGGGATGGTCGGCCTGGAGCGTTCGGTCTTGCCGCTCGTGGCACGAGACGAGTTCGGCATCACTTCGAAGACGGCCGCGGTCTCGTTCATCGCCACTTTCGGGCTGGCCAAGGCGTGCACGAACCTGGCGGCGGGTGTGCTATCGGAACGGTTCGGGCGGCGAAGACTGCTCATCGCCGGTTGGGTGGTGGGGATGCCCGTGCCCCTCATGATCATCTTTGCCCCGAGCTGGGGCTGGGTGATCGCGGCCAACGTCCTCCTCGGCGTGAACCAGGGCCTCTGCTGGTCGATGACCGTGAACATGAAGATGGACCTCGCGGGCCCGAAGCGGCGCGGGACCGCGCTCGGCCTGAACGAGGCCGCGGGCTACCTGGCGGTGGCGGCGGCGGCGTTGCTCGCGGGAGTCATCGCCGAACACCGCGGGCTGCGGCCAGAACCGTTCTACCTGGGGATTGTCTTCGCCGCTGCGGGGCTGGCGCTCAGCGCGCTCTTCGTCAAGGACACGGCGTCGCATGTGCGGGCGGAAGGGGGCGTGCCCGTGGCACGGCATTCCCTGCGGCGAAGCTTCGCGGATGCGACGTGGCGGCGCCCGTCCCTGTTCGGCGTGAGCCAGGCGGGGTTCGTCAACAATCTCAACGATGGCCTCGCCTGGGGCGTCTTTCCGTTGCTCTTCGTGAGCCGGGGGCTGAGCCTCGGTCAGGTCGCCTTTCTCGCGGCCTCTTACCCGTTCGCCTGGGGCGGGCTGCAGCTCGTGACGGGCTGGATGAGCGACCGCACGGGCCGCCGCTCGCTGGTGACCGCCGGCATGTTCGTCCAGGGGGCCGCCATCGCAATGGCCGCCACAGTGGACAGCTTCGGCTATTGGCTCGCCGCGCTGCTGGCGCTGGGGGCCGGCACTGCCCTGGTGTATCCGACGTTGATCGCGGCCATCGGCGACGCCGTCACCCCGCACGCGCGCGCGACCACACTCGGCGTCTACCGCTTCTGGCGAGACGCCGGCGCGATGGCCGGCGCCCTTACCGGCGGTGTGCTGGCGGACCTTTTCGGCTTCGGGACGGCCCTGTACGTGGTCGCCCTGCTCACCATCGCATCCGGCGTCTTCGCGGCGCGTACAATGGGCTCGGGTCGAGCCATGAAGGAGGTCGTGGGATGAATATCACTCCGTTTGTGCACGAAGGCCTGGGCAACAGCTCATACCTGGTTCCGCTACGGGACGGAAAAGCGGCCGTGATCGATCCCGATCGTACGGTCGGGCGCTACCTCGCCACCGCGGACGCTCGAGGACTCACCATCACGCACGCGTTCGAATCGCACCTCCACGCTGACTTCGTGAGCGGAGCGTGCGAGCTGGCTGCGACCGCGGGAGCGGTCGTCTTCGCCTCGGCAGGGGCGCAAGCGCAGTTTCCTCACCGCCCGCTGTCCGATGGCGATACCGTCGATGTCGGCGGTTTCCAATTCGAGGCGCTGGCAAGTGCCGGGCACACGCCGGAGCATGTGGCCTACGTCTTCCGGCGGGAGAACTCGCCGCCCGTGCTGTTCAGTGGCGGCTCGCTGATCGTCGGCGGGGCCGGGCGCACAGACCTGTTGACGCCGGAGCTGACCGGGCCACTCACCCGCGCGCAGTTCCGGACGCTCCAGGGCGCGTATTCGAAGCTGCCGGACGAGACGTTGTTGATGCCCACCCACGGTGGCGGGTCATTCTGTTCGACGGGCAGTGGGAGCGAACGAACCTCCACCCTGGGGTGGGAACGGGAGACCAATCCACTCTTGGTCATGCGGGATGAGGAAGAGTTCGTGCGTTGGTTCCCGACGACCTTCCCCGCCGCGCCGGATTACTTCTTCAAGCTGCGTCCCATCAACCAGCGCGGGGCCCGTCTGCGCGCGGAGATAGGTGTGCCTCCCGAGCTGGAGCCCGCCGATTTCGCCCGAGTAGCCGGGCAGGCCGTCGTGGTTGATGTGCGGCCACAGGCGGAGTTCATGGCCGGTCATGTCCCGGGCGCAATGAGCAACACTTTCCGGGACGCGTTCGCGACCTGGCTGGGCTGGCTCGTTCCGCTCGATACGCCGCTCCTTTTCGTCCTCGGAGAGGAGCCGCTCGAACGTGTCCTGGACGAAAGCCTGCTCGTGGGGCACGAACGGTTTGTGGGCGTGCTTCGCGGTGGGATGGACGCCTGGCACGCAGCCGGACTGCCAGTTACTAGCGCGACACTCGTCGATGCCCAGGGCGCCAAGGACGCACTCCTTGGTGGGGCAATCGCCCTCGACGTGCGAGAACCGGACGAGTTCGCGTCGGGTCACATCGAGGGCGCCATCCATGTCCCCCTCGGCAGCCTTGCCGCCAAACTCGGGACACTGCGCCGCGATGTGCCGATCGTGACGAACTGCGGCCACGGCGAGCGCTCGGCGTCGGCGCTTTCCATCCTCCAGCGCGCGGGGTTCGACCAACTCCACAACCTCGACGGCGGCATCGATGCGTGGAAGGAGGCGGGATATCGCGTGGTGAGCTAGAGAAGACGGACGCCCACGAATCGAGCGGCACGTACCACGAAAAGGCTCTGAAAAAGGAGAAGCCAGATGACATCCATCCTCTTTGTCGGGACGCATGGGCCAGATGACCCGACTCGCGCGACGTTCCCGTTCCATTTCGCCAATGGCGCGCTGGACGCGGGCTTCAACGCGAAGGTCCTCCTCGTCGGCGATGCCGCTCTACTAATGAAAGCATCGATCGCGAAGGAGATTCGTGGCGTCGCGGTGCCGCCACTCGCCGACCTCATGCGGACGGTGGTTGAACGCGGCGGCGAGGTCTATATCTGAGGGGGTTGCGCTGTCGCCCGTGGGGTGACGGAAGAAGATATCAAGCCCTTCAAGGCTTCGTTCGGCAACCCGAAAGAGGCCGCCGAGATGATGGCGGCGGCCGACCGCGTCGTAACGTTCTGAGGCAATGAAGTGAGCACACCTGCAATTGGCACCGCCTCCCTTAATCGCGAAGAACTGCGCCGGCGCGTGTCGGAGAAGTACCGCGACGTCGCCATGAACCCCGAACTGGGGTTCCACTTCCACACGGGCGCGCCGCTGGCGAAAATGCTCGGCTACGCGGACGAGGCCGTCGCCAGGCTCCCGGCGGGCACGGTGGCCTCCTTCGCGGGGACGGGCAACCCGTTCCTCTTCGGCGAGTTCGCGCCTGGTGAAACAGTCGTGGATGTTGGCTGTGGCGCGGGCTTTGACACACTCATCGCGGCGGGTCAGGTCGGCGGTTCGGGCCGAATCATCGCCATCGACATGACCGAGGAGATGCGCGAGAAGGCGGACAGCGGCGCCCGCGAACTGGGCTTCACGCACGTCGAGGTGCGCGCTGGATACGCCGAAGCGTTACCCGTCGCGGATGGCATCGCCGACGTTGTCATCAGCAACGGCGTGATCAACCTCTGCCCCGATAAGCCAGCCGTCTTTCGCGAGATGTTCCGTGTACTCAAGCCCGGCGGGCGCATCCAGGTGGGCGACATCCTCGTCCATGTCGAAGTGCCGCAGGAGGCGAAGGGCGACATCGAACTCTGGAGCGGCTGAATTGCCGGTGCTCTGCTGGAAGCAGAGTGGCGCCAGGTGCTGGCGCAGACCGGTTTCACGGAAGTTGTCCTGTCGAACGAAATCGATGTCTTCTCCGGGAGCAAACACGAATCGGATGCGAAGGAATTCGACACGCGCGGCGTCACCGTCTTCGCCCGCAGACCATGAGTCGCTTGATCGGCTCAACCAAAGCACAACCAGAGAGGGATCATCATGGCCGCTTCAGTCCGAGATACCGTCACGCAGCTTCTTGAGTCAACACGAGAGGTAATCGACCAGCTGTTGGCGCTGCCAATGGACGAGATTCCGTTGCCGTCCTCGCACGGGTGTGCCCAGGGCAAGGATCTGTGGGCGTTGGTCACGAACGACATCGATCACGAGACGATTCACGCCGGGCAGATATTGGAGGCGCGTTATGAGGCGCGGTCCACCGCATCGCCGATGGAGCGCCTGGTGGCCGAGTGGCTGGTGGCTCGCGCGCGGCTCATCGCCACCTTCGTCGGGATGAATGACCAGGAGTTCAACGGAGAGACCGCTCCCGGCGGATGGACGTATCAGCGCATCGCCAAGCATGTCATCGACCTCGACCAGGATTCGCTCAAGACGATCCACGCGGACATCGCGCAACGAATGGCGTAACGGCGCATGTCCCGGCTGACGGACGTTCGGACGGCTACGTCGGGACGTGCGTCGTCGTGAGTTCGCAGAGGAGCTTGTCGCCGTCCCGAAGACCTGGGTGCGTACGACGGTGATGCGGCGGCCGATGCGGATGGGCACGGAGACGGCGCGGATCGTCCCGCCCTGCTGGTTCGAGAGCATGACCGCGTGCAAGTCCACCCCGACCATGAACTTGCGTTCGCCGAACTTCTCGAAATAGCCGTCGTTCGCCGCGCCGGTCGAAAGGTTGTCGGCCATGGTGAGAAAGACGCCGCCGTTGATCGCGCCCGTGGGGTTGCAGTGATGCGGCAGGATGGCCAGTGTCGAAGTGATAGGCCCTGCGCCCTCCGGGTATTCAATGCCGATGTATTCGTCGAAGGTCATGTTGTCCTCGCGCCTGAGACCCATCCATTTTCGGGGAATCGACGGGATCCTGGGGGATGGGAGCGGGTTCGTCAATTTGGGAGATCGCGGCGCGGTTTGGCCGCTACGACATGCGGGACGCTACGTCACCGCCTCAGCGTCGGAGAACGAGACCTCTTCTGGGCGCTGCGCGGCGGAGGCAACTTTTAGAGCGGTGGCGTCGTTCGAATATGAACTCCACCCCATCGGCCCGGTTGCCGCGGGCTAAGCCTTCGAGCGGAGGCGCCATGCGGCGCCGGCGAGGAAGAGGATGGCTATGAGGCCGAAGACAAATGCGTCGGTGTCCCTGCCGCCGAGGTCGTCGGCGCGGTCGCGGATGTGGGCGATGGCGTGGAGGGCGGAGCCGACGCCCGCACCGGCCAACGCGGCGAAGATGGCGTCCGAGCGGCGCCAAAGGGCGGCGGCGAGAGTGACGCCGATGCCAACCTGGAACGCGCCGATGTCGTGGAGGAAGTGGGCGTTGAAGGGCTCGAACGTCGCCACCTGGTCGAAAAACGATTGCGCATCGAAAAATGGCCACAACCCGAAGACCAGGAAGAATGCAGCGCCGAGGGCGGTCAAGGCGGTGATCAGTCGATTTGCGGTCATGGAGTCGTCCCTGTTCTCCGCTCGGTCAGGGGGAACGATAGGGGGCGTGGCAAAGGGTGTAAAGCATCCGGGCTTCTGCTCGCGGGGCGTCGAATCCGTCCTGCTCCAGCAAACCACTGGATGTGTACCAGCCGCCCTGGGATAGTTCGGGGCCGGGCATCGCACCGCTCACTGCCGTGCGCGGCTCGGATTCGAAGGTAACGAGTGCGGTGCGCTATCCCTCCATCCTGTAGTATTTTGGCGCATGAGTACACGCCCGCTGTTCGGCATCAGGGTCCTGGACCTCACGGACGACGCTATGGTGTTCGGCGCGCGGCTGTTGGGCGAATTGGGCGGCGACGTGATCCGCGTCGAAGATGTGAACGGTGACGCCGTCCGCCAGCGGGGACCGTACCTCGCCGGTAAGGAGGGGATCGAACGTTCGCTGGCGCACATCCTTTATAACGGGGGAAAGCGAAGCGTCGCACTTGACTTATCAGCGCCGGAGGCCTGGCGGGCAGTCACGCGGATAGCGGCGTCCTGCGATGTCGTCCTCGCTCCGCTCGCGCAGAAAGCTGCTCACCGGGAGCTGTTCGCCGCAATCGAAGAGCAGCCTGGCGGCCCGGGGATCGTCGATGTGGTGTTTCGGCGCGGCGCGCCGGGCGAGGTTGCCACGGATCTCATCGCGACGGCGGCGGGCGGCCTGCTCACGCTGAACGGATTCCCCGAGGATCCGCCGAACTACCCCGCGGGCGAACTGGGGTACAAGGAGCTTTCGTTAGCGGCGGCGCAGGCAGCGCTGAGCCTTGTCTTCGAGCGCCGCCAGGCCGGGCGCGCGGGACGGATCACCGTAAGCCTCCAGGAGGCGGTCAACTTCACGACGATCCAGACAGCGAACGCGAACTGGCTGCACTGGCAGGGCCGCGTGCACGGCCGCAAGAAACTGATGGGGCCATACGCGGTCTACCCGACGGGGGACGGACTCTGGGTTTCGTTCACGATCCATCCGCCGAACTGGCGGCGGTACGCGGAGTGGGTTTCACAGGAACTCGATGTGCCCGAACTCCTTGGGGCCGATTGGTCGAACGGCGTCTACCGGGCAGCGAACTCCGGGAAGATCACCGGGTTCACGGCGCGGCTCTGTGCGGCGCATACACAACGCGAGATCATCGACCAGGGACAGCAGCGCGGGTTGCTGGCGCTCCCCGTGAACACGGTGGAGGATATCGCCAACGACGCGCACTTGATCGCACGGGGCTTCTTCGAAGGGGTGCGGCACGTGCAACTCGGCGAGGACGTCCTTCGGGCGCGCTCGGCGTTCCTTTCGAACATCCACGACAGCGGAATTGGTGCAGCGCCGACGCTGGGCGCCGATACGGACGCGGTGCTCCGGGATGTTGGAGGGCTGTCGTTGGCGGAGCGGGACGTGTTGTTCGCGGTCGGGCATGCGATCGGCCCTCGTTTCGCGGGCGACTCTGACATGGTGGTCGCCGCACCCCGTGCTGTCGCACGGTCGCCGCGCCGGACTCCGCGCCACCGGCCGCTGGAAGGGATCCGCGTCCTGGACTTCTGCTGGGCGATCGCGGGGGCGCTGGGCACGCGGCTGCTGGCGGACCTCGGCGCCGATGTGATCAAGGTGGAGTCCGAGTACCGCCTCGACCCCATCCGACAGATAGGCGTGCAGCCTCCGGGGTTCGAGCCGAGCTGGAACACGAACGGCCAGTTCAACGACTGCAACACGAATAAGCGCGCGTTCACGCTGAACCTGAACACCCCGGAGGGAATCGCGATCGCGCGCCGCCTCGCAGCCACCGCGGATGTCGTCACATCGAACTACACACCGGACCGGCTGGACCGCTGGGGGCTGGGTTACGAGGCGCTGCGCGAGATGAAGCCGGACATCATCGTCGCCAACTGGGCGGTAATGGGGATACAGGGACCGCACGCGGGCTGGCGCTCGTACGGCAGCGGCATCGTGGCGATGTCTGGGCTGGCCGACCTTACGGGCTTCCCTGGCCGCGCGCCGATCGGGCTGGGCACGCTGCACACCGACTTCACCGTGCCGTACTTCGCGGCCATGCAGGTGATGGCAGCGATACTCCACCGCGACCGCACAGGCGAGGGGCAGTACGCGGAAATCGCCCAGTACGAGTCAGCGATACATATGCTCGACACCGAACTCGTGGAGCATCTGAACAACGGCTCCACACCCGGGCGAAACGGCAACCGTTCCCGTCGCTTCGTCCCCCACGGCGTGTTCCCGGCCGCCGAAGAAGACCGTTGGGTCGCTATCGCCTGTCGCGACGATGAGGATTGGGAGCGGCTGCGCGCCGTTCCCGGCCTCGAAGCCCTGCGCTCGATCGGGGACCGCTTCACAGAAGTGGATGAGGTCGAAGCGGTCGTCTCGACATGGACGCAAGGCTTCGACCGCTGGCAATCGGCCGCGATTCTCCAGGCACAAGGCATACCGGCGAGCGCCGTCGAAGACCTCGCGGACCTGCTCGGCGCAGATGCGGCGATGAAGGCCAGCTATCAGGAGGTGCCGCTCCCCTCGGGCGTGACGGCGATGGTGCAGGAGGAACCGATGACGTGGGACGGCGAGCGCCTCGCCCTTCGCCGCGCGCCGTTGTGGAGCGAGCATACCGATGAAATCCTTCGCGACGAACTCGGATACAACGATGACGAGATCGCGGAGTTTGCTGCGAAGAGCGTGCTGTTTTGACCCTGCTTACGGGGCGAGGCTCACGGCGTGCCGGATGAAGGCATCGACCTGGGAGAACCAGTCGTGCCGCCAGGGGTGGTCAGGCCGTGGAGGAAGTGTAGGGCCGTTAACCATCGAGAGATCTCCGCCGTCTCACGGATTCGCCCACCCGCGATACCTTCTTCCATGTCCTTCGACGAAAATTCATAGCGATGTTCCATGCGGCCGATGAACGTGCGGAGGCGCGCGACTTCCTCATCGACCGTGGTCCGGACGACCCTTCGAGATACGGCGTGGGTGACCATCGTGTGCAACCCTATGATTGTTTCTCTGTTCATTGTATCAGACTGGCGTCCACCCGCGGCCTCGCCTGGTTGACTCGCCTCGCCCCCGGTTGTAGAACGGGATCGTTCAAAGTTCGTCAGGAGCACGGCCATGGCATCCGCAACAGTCCTCGAAATCCCGAAGATGCGGGGCATCGGTGATGCCCGCGACCGCGTGGCCGAAGCCGAGGGCCAGCAACTTCCCAAGGGCACGGTGGTCATTTCGGCGGATAGCCATTGGCTCGAAGGCGATATCTGGATCGACCGTTTCCCCGAACACCTCAAGCACCGGGCGCCGCGCGTCTTCTTCGAAAACGGCGGCTGGGAGGTCGAACTGGGGGGCAAGCGTCTGACGTTGCCGGGCGCGGCCGCGGCGTCCTGTTCGTTCGAATGCGTCCCCGGCTTCAACGACGTGCCCGTGCGCTTGCGGGACCTCGACACCGAGGGTGTGGCGCAGGAGATCATCTTCCCACAAAAGTTCTTCACCCTGCTCTTCCTCGAAAACCTGGAGGAGAAGGAGTGGTGTGCCCGTGCCTACAACCAGGCGCTCGCGGAGTTCTGCGGCCAGGCGCCGGACCGCCTCCACGGTGTCGCCATCCTCAACTGGTGGGACCCGGACGCCACGAAGGATGCGCTGGACGAGATCAAGGCGCTTGGCTTCAAGACGGCGATGGTCCCCATCCAGCCCGGCAAGTTCGCCGATGGCGAGCCGATCAACTACCACAGCGAGCGCATGGAGAAGTTCTGGCAGGCCATCGAAGATTCGGGCATGCCCATCAACTTCCACATCGGTGAACGCCCGGTGAACCCGGCGACTTCGCCACGGGGCGCGGCGGGAATCTTCGTCATGCAGCAGATGGGCGGCATGCGAAACATCTGGTCGACGCTCACCTTTGGCGGGGTGTTCGACCGCAACCCCGGTCTGCGCGTCGTGTTCGTGGAAAGCGGCCTGCACTGGGTGCCGGGCGCGCTCCAGGAAGCGGACATGATCTACGAATCGTTCCCGAGCCACATTCGGCCCAAGCTGAGCCATTCGCCGAGCCACTACTGGTTCAATAACTGCTATGCCACGTTCATGGTGGACCCGGCGGGGCTGGAAATGATGCACCGCATCGGCGCCGACCGTTGCATGTGGTCTTCGGACTACCCGCACAACGAAAGCACGCTCGGCTATTCGCGCAGTGCCGTCCAGGCGGTGTTCGACGCGACGACCGAGGCGGACGCGAAAAAGATCGTGGGCGGGAACGCCATCGAGCTGTACGGTTTGCAGGTCTAGTAACGACCTCGTTGCGAGGCGTCTCATCGTAAGGAAGGTTGTCCCGCTATGCCGTCTAAACTCCAGGAAGACCCCCGCATCGACCCCCGCATCAAGGCCCTGTTTGGCGCAATGGGCGACCTGACGGTTTCGGGCGATGTCGCCAGCCGTGAGGAACTGCTCGAAGAGGCGAACACGCCGGAAGCGTTAGAGATGGCGGCAGGGATGAAAGCGTTGTTCGATTCCGCGGACAACGAAATCATCGCGCCATCCGCCGGGCTCTGTGTCCGCACCGAGACCTTCATATCGCAACCCGACGGAAATACGATCAACGTGCAGTTCATCCGCCCGGACAACGACGAGATCGTGCCGTGCGTGTATTACATCCACGGCGGGGGCATGGCGGTCATGTCCTGTTTCGACGGCAACTACCGGGCGTGGGGAAAGATCATCGCGGCCAACGGCGTCGCCGTCGCGATGGTCGATTTCCGCAACGCGCTCACGCCTTCCTCCGCGCCTGAAGTCGCCCCGTTTCCGGCGGGCCTCAACGACTGTGTGTCCGGGCTGAAATGGGTCCACGAACACGCGATCGCCCTGAACATCGACCCGAACCGCATCATCATCGCGGGCGAAAGCGGGGGCGGAAACCTCACGCTGGCGACGGCATTGAAGCTCAAGCAAGATAGTGATATCGGCCTTGTTAAGGGCCTCTATGCGCTCTGTCCCTACATTGCCGGCGAATGGCCCTTGCCCCAGAACCCTTCGAGCACCGAGAACAACGGCATCCTGTTGGAGTTGCAAAACAACCGCGGGCGAATGGGATACGGCATCGAGGCGTTCGAGCAGCGCAATCCGCTGGCGTGGCCGGGCTTTGCCACCGCCGAGGACGTGAAGGGGCTGCCCCCGACCATCATCAGCGTGAACGAGTGCGACCCCTTGCGCGATGAAGGCGTGGGCTTCTACCGCCTCCTCATTGCAAACGGGGTTTCGGCGCGTTGCCGCCAGGTAATGGGCACGGTTCACGGCACGGAGATCTTCCCGATGGTATGCCCGGAGATCAGCCGGGATACCGCGCGGGATATCGCGGCCTTCGCGCGGGGATAGCCAAGGGCCATTCGCTTCTAAAGGTTCTTCTCGAAGTAGGAGACGAGGCGGCGCTCCATATATTCCAGGCCTTTGGCGTCGCGGGGCATGTGGCGCTCTTCGGGGAAGACGAGGAGGTCGTACTCCTTTTGGTGTTCGGTGAGGGCGACGATGAGGCGGGAAGTATGGCGAAAGTGGACGTTCTCATCGACGAGGCCGTGGACGAGCAGGAGTTTTCCGCGCAGGTTGGCGGCGTGGGTGAGCACCGAGCTCTCGCGATAGTGCTCGGCGTCGGCCTGGGGCGTGCCCATGTAGCGCTCAGTGTAGCCGGTGTCGTAGCCGTCCCAATCGGTTACGGGCGCGCCCGCGACACCGACCTTGAACACCTCGGGCGCCCGCAGCATCGCCATGACGGTCATGTAGCCGCCGTAGCTCCAGCCGAAGATGCCCACGCGGCTCGTGTCAGCGTAGTCGAGCGTTTCGAGGAAACGGACGCCCGCGAGTTGGTCTTCCACTTCGACCGAACCCATTGCCCGGTTGAGGAACGCTTCGAAGGCGAGGCCACGGTTGGCGCTGCCGCGGTTGTCCAGCTTGATCACGATGTACCCCTGCTGGGCGAGGTATTGGGCGCGGAGGTCTACCGTCTGGGACCAGTCGTCGGTGACGCGCTGGGCATGCGGACCGCCGTACACAGAAACGATGACCGGATACCTCCTTCCCGGCTCTAGCTCGGCAGGGCGGTAGATACTCCCGAACAGCGGCGTACCATCCGCCGCGGGGAGGGTGACGAATTCCGGGGGGCGCAGGCCGAGTGCTTCTGCCGTGGCTCCCTCGTTCGCAAAAATGGTTGCCACCGCTGTCCCATCGGAGATCCGAAGTGTCACGGTCGGGGCATGGTGGATGGAGCTGTGGACATCGAGGAAGTGGGAACAATCGCGCGAAAAGAAGGCGTCGTGCCAGCCGTTGTCCGTTGTAAGCCGGCGAATCTCGCCGCCATCGAGCGAGACCGCGTAGACATGGCGTTCCATGACGCCTTCGCGGGTGGCCTGGAAGTAGGCGAGGCGGCGGGGTTCATCGACGGCGATCAGGCGCGTCACCGCCCATTGCGTCGCACCCTCACCCCCCGACCCCCTCTCCCGACTTCGCTGGAGAGGGGAAGCGTCGTTCGAAGGCAGCGGCGACGTTAGCCCGCGAATTTCACGGCCTGATGCGTTGTGGAGGTAGAGGTGGCGGAAGCCGGTGCGTTCGCTGGAGCAGAGGATCTCGCCGGATTCGAGGAAGCGGAGGTCGTGGTCGAGGTTCAGCCAGGGGTCCTGGCGCTCGTCGATGAGGGTGGTCGCAGCACCGGTGTGATCGAATGACACAAGGCGCAGGTGGCGCTGGTCGCGCGAGAGCAGCTGGGCGGTAAGTACGCCATCGGGGCGCCAGGCGACGCGCGCGACGTAGACATCCGGATCGGGGCCGAGGTCCATCCAGCGTGTTTCGCCGCCCGCGGCGGAGACAACGCCAAGGCGCAGGATGGCGTTGGGTTGGCCAGCGAACGGGTAGCGGTGCGGCTCGGTTTCGGGGGTGGGCAAACCTGTGTGGGCGATCGCGAACAGGGGGATGTGGCGGCTCTCGGCTTCGATGTAGGCTACCTGCGCGCCGCCGGGGCGCCACCAGAATCCGTGGTCCTGATCGAGCTCTTCCTGCGCAATGAACTCCGCGAGTCCGTGTGTCAGCCCGTCCTCCGCGCCCGTCGTCAGTTGGGTGAGGCTGCCTGTGGCAATCTCGGAAACGTGGAGTTCGCCGTCGCGCACGAAGGCGATGCGTGTACCGTCCGGGCTGAGGTGGGGGTCGATAGCGCCGACCGTCCCTTTCACGGTGAACAAGGGAGCGCCGTCGATGCTGACCTGGACGCCGCTCCCGGAAGGGACGAGCAAGACCGGGCGCTCGGACTTTTTCGCCCACTGGTAGTCGGTCACGCCGAGTTCCCGGAGCCGGGCGCGCTCGCGACGCAGTTCCTCTTCGCGCGAGAGTGTCTCTTCGGAGGCGCTGGCAGGCGGCGGCCCAGCGAGCAGGCGTTGTGTGTCGGTCGCGATATCGCGCGCCCAGAGGCTGCGCACGAGGTTGCCATCGGCGGAAAAGAGGTAGGTGACGGACTCGCCGCCGGGAGTGAAGCCCCAGCGCCCGGGCACGTTCATGCCTGGGCGGGGATACTTCGCCACCTGTTCGAGGGTGAGCTTTTCGTACGGTCCGCTCATGCGTCCATTCCTTCCGCACGCAGTCTTTCGATGTCGGCGATCGTCTTCGGGATGGCAGCGGAAAGCACCTCGCTTCCGGTCGGCGTGACGAGGATGTCGTCCTCGATGCGGATGCCGCCGAAATCGAGGAGGGTATCGACGCGCTCCCAGTTGACGGAGTCACGATAGGTCTCGCGCCGTGCTGGATCTTCCAGGAGAGCGCGGATGAAATAGATGCCCGGCTCGATTGTGACGACGTAGCCGGGCTGGAGGGGGAGGTCAGCGCGCAGCCACTTCAGCCCGAAGCGGTCGCTCTTTTCGCGCCCTGCGAGGCAGCCGCCCGCATCGTGCGTGGCCAGACCGAGCATGTGTCCGAGGCCGTGGGGGAAGAAGAGGGCGTGGGCGTCGTGTTCGGCGAGGTCCGCCGCGTTTCCCCGAAGTATCCCGATATCCACGAGGCCGCTGGCAATTTGGGCGCAGGCGCGCAGGTGCAGCTCTTTGAACTCCTGACCGGGGCGAACCCCCGCGATTGCCTCGGTCTGGACATCGAGCACAAGCTGGTAGAGGTCGCGCTGGAGGCCGATGTAGCGGGGACCGATGGGCATCGTGCGCGTGACGTCCGCCGCGTAGCCGTTGTATTCCGCCGCCGCGTCCATGAGCAGCAGTTCGCCGTCGCCCATCGCGCGCTGTGAGGGCGTGCTGTGAA
This sequence comes from Dehalococcoidia bacterium, assembly GCA_034437915.1. GTDB lineage: Bacteria > Chloroflexota > Dehalococcoidia > Tepidiformales > Tepidiformaceae > JACRBT01. The sequence continues at coordinate 17,005 of DAOTTM010000042.1, forward strand.
GGATTGCCGCGTTCGGACCGCTCCCCAGGATGGATCCGTAGGCGGTTCGTTCGCTGCCCGCGCGGAAGAAGGCGGCTTCGACCTCGATTTGGAGCGCGCGTTCGGTGATTCCCGGGCGGGCCAGCTTCATCGCTACGAGGTGACCAGCGCGGCTTGCGTCGGCGGCGGAGCGCATCAGCGCCAGTTCGGCACTGTCCTTGGCGCGCCGCTGCTCGGAGACCTGGTCGCTCAGCCGCGCCGACAGCGATTCGGCGATGTCCAGCTCAAGCGAGCGCCAAGTCGCGACGCCGTACGCCTCGGGCTGATGGCGGATGTCGTCGTTGCCGATGACCGCGAACGTCTCGCCCCGCCGCCGCTCCAGCCATGCGGGGAGTTCGGCTGACGGTCTGACGCTGTCGAGCCCGCTGATTGCCTGGAGTTGTTCGAGCGCCGTCCGGTCGCCGGACCAGACGCGCTCCTCGGTCCCGGCGACGGGCGCAAACAGCGTCCAGCCCTCTCCGGGGTCGAACACGAGCAGCGATTCCGCCTCGCCCGCGCCGGCCAGGTAGCGATGCTCGGGGTGGGCGTGATGGCCGTGCGCCTGGTCCGTGCCCGCGATCGGAATGGGCAGCCCCGACGGCACGAGCACGATTTCGCGCGTTAACGCCCAGGTGGCCGCCATGGAGGCGCGGCGAGCCGACAGTGTTTCGTTATGCGACATGTCCCGTAGTGTAGCGGAACCCCGCTCCATGCCCGAATCCGCCATCGACCATCCGACACGCCCGAATCCGACACGCGCATCCGAGCCGCGCACGTCAGTAAGCGGTGCAATGCCTGGCTCCGAACTCCGTCCGACGCCGCCATCGACCTCACACAACGAGCCGGTAAAACCGGAACATGTCGTGCTCCAGCGGCAGGATCTCGACATCCGCGAACCCCGCATCCCTGCAGTATTCCCGAAACGTGGGCGGGCGCATCACCGTCCCCGTTCCCACGGAGCCAGCGCGCGACATCCCGTCGGGCAGGCAGACGCCGAGGCTGAAGCCGTAGAAGAGCCGCTCGATGAGGTCGCCGACCGCCCCAAACTCTTCTCCGACGCGCTCGTCCATGACGAGGACGGTCCCGCGGGGCTTCACCAGCCGCCGCATCGTCGCGAGCACGCTGACGGGGTCGGGCATGTCGTGGACACACTCGAAGGCACAGACGAGGTCGTAGGTACCCCGGAGGTCTGGCGCGCCGGCGTCTTTGTGCGTGATCGTGACGCGGTCGGCCACGCCTGCTTCGCGCACGTTGGCGTTCGCCAGTTCGACGGAGGCCGCATCGATGTCGAAGCCGTCGACCCTGGCATTCGGGTATCCTCGCGCGATGGCGATGGCTGCCCAGCCTCCGCCGGGTCCAATTTCGGCAACGCGCGCACCCGTGGCTGAGAGCGCGGCATCGACCCCCGGGACCTGCGACAGGTATCCAGCAACGAGGCTGTTTTGGAAGAAGGGCCGGTTGAAGTCGGCCTGCGCGGTACGCATTTCCTCGCCGAAGGCTTCCCAGCCGACGCCGCCACCTGTGCGGAACGCCTCCACGATCGGTATCGCCTGGGCGAACACCGACGCGACGAACCGGCCAAGCGGCGACACGAAAAGTTCACTTTCGCGGTCCACCAGCACCGCCGAATACCCCTCAGGGAGCGAAAATCGGCGCAGTGCCGCGTCTTGCGCGCCATCGGCGACGAGGATACCCGTCGTCGCCTGCTGTTCGAGCCATTCGCGGGCGTAGCGCTCGTTCGTCGCGGTGCGTGCCGCCAATTCGGCCGAAGTCGCGGGGCCAGATTCCGCGAGCGAGCGATACCAGCCGAGTTTCTCGCCCGCATAGAGCGCAAAGAGGTCCATCGCGCCAACGGCGGATTCGAACAAGCGACCGACAAGATCTTCAGGTGAAGGCATCGCGGATGCAGGTGTATCAGGCATGGAATCCTCCGAACGGTGACTCGGCGGAATCTACGGGATCGGTCTCATCGGCGCAACAGCCACATTGTCTTGTAAGACATTGCGTTGTCGGTGGGTGTAGTACGCGCGCCAACACTCGGAGGATAGAGAGAACACATGTCATCCGCACCAGCATCCATCGACCCGGCGATCGTCGAACAGAAGGTGGGCGCGGCCTTCGGCGCCTTCGGCGGGGTAATGATATCGAGCATGATTTACGTGGGCCACCGGCTCGGGCTCTACAAGGCGATGGCTGGCAAAGGGCCCCTCACGAGCGACGAACTCGCAACGCATGCGGGCCTCAAGGAGCGCTTTGTGCGGGAATGGATGTACCAGCAGGGGGCATCCGGTGTCCTCGATAGCCGCGGCGGGGGCAAGTTCGAACTCGTCCCGGAGGCAGCCCTGGTCTTCGCGGACGAGAACAACCCGGCTTCCCAGGTCGCCATTTTCGCGTACCTCCCGGCGATGATGGGCGTCTTCGCGTCGGCGGAACGTGGATTCAAGACAGGACTTGGCAACACGTACGACGCCCGCGGCGAAGAAGGCGCACGCATGATGGACGCAGTCTTCGGCGCCTGGAACCGGACCGCTCTCGTTCAGGAGGCTCTGCCGAAAATCAAGGGTCTCGTGGCGCGACTGGAAGCAGGCGCGAAGGTCGTCGACGTTGGCTGCGGGGCCGGCGCCGGGCCGATCGCCGTGGCCCAGGCGTTCCCGAAGTGCGATGTTCACGGCTATGACAATTCGCTTCACGCCCTCAAAGTCGGCGAAGAGAACAAGGCGGCGGCAGGCGCGAAGAACGTCACTTTCCACAACCCCGACACCGACCCGCTGCCAGCGACGCCGACGTTCGACTTCGTGATGACGCTCGACTGCCTGCACGACATGGCCCGGCCGGACCTCTACACGACCGCCATCCGCAAGGCGATTAAGCCGGATGGGGTCTGGTTCATCGTCGATGTCAACGGAGGAGCAACGCCCGAGGAGAACCTTCAGAACCCCATGGCGAGCTTCATTTATGGCGGCTCGACGGCCATCTGCCTCCAGTCATCAGCTTCTACGCCGGATGGTCTGCAGCTGGGCGCGTTCGGTCTCCCCGAACCGGCGATGAAGAAGCTGGTGACGGATGGCGGGTTTACGCAGTTCAGCCGCGTGGCCGGGCTTGAGCATCCGTTCAACGCGTACTACGAAGTGCGCCCATAGCCGTCAGCCTGCCAGCGCCCCTTCGACCGATTGCAGAACCGCCTGCTCCGCGGCGGACACTTTCGACCCGAGTCCAGCGAAACCACCGCCAACGGCCGTCGCCACCGCCTTCGCCCTTGTGAGCAGCGTCTCGCGGAATTCGCGGCGGTCATCCGGCTCCATGTTCGAAGCCAGTGCCCGTGCATATTCCACCCAGGCCGCCATCAGCGAGGGGGGCGGCGCCTCGCGCAGCCAGGAGTCCAAAAGCTCGTACCCCGCCATGTCAGCGGTAAGTCCCGAACTCGCTGCCCCCTCCAGCACGGCTCGCCGCTCCTTTTCCTCGAGCTTGCCGTCCGCCCACGCGACGGCAACTAGCGGGACCAGTGCGACCGCCGCGACGCTCGCGGGATTCAACCCTTGATCAATCAACCGGTCAAGTATCTCGGCGTCGTTGATGCCGGAGGTTGCCGCCATCGCGTCACGTGCCTGTGTCCGCGCCTGCGTGGCGCGCAACCGTGCGGTGGTCTCGGCGTTCTGCTTCCGGAAGAACTCTTCCTCCAAAGCGTTCTTGCGCTCGTCCAGGGGACCCCGTTCCATTTCTCGTTCCTTTCCGCCAGTCCATGTCCACCACTATAGGCTGCCGATGTCAACAACGCTGGAATCCTGTCCACGAGGCTTCCAGCGCGACTCTGCGCATTCAGCCGACGATTCGTGGAATTCGCCCGGAGGCCAGGCACACGGGCGAGCGACGCCTACCCCGCGGGAATGAATCCGAGACGACACGCCCAGCCTGGAATGGTGATCGGCTCCGCTAATGCGTGCCTTCGACCATGAGGACGGGAGGCATGCCCTGCATGCCGCGGAGGGTGTTGATCTCGCCGCGATGGCCGTTGAAGTGGCCCATCATATGGAGGGAGATCGCTTCGCCCCAGGTCTCGGTGCCGGTGCGGGTGGGCATCTCTGTTTCGAGTTGCTCGTCCGTGGCGGTGTCGAGGAAGCCGCTGGTCTGCTTCCAGACGGCGTCCTGGTATTCGGCGAGGGCGGCGATGTCCTTGATATGGACAGCCTGCGCCTCTTCGTCGGTCTGGCCCGTGCCGAAGCCTTCGAAGGGAAGGCCGATGCGCTCCGCCCATTTCTCGTTCCACACCTGGTCAGTGCGGCGGATGCGGGCGTTCATGATGAGGTCTTCGACGCGGGCGGTGTGCCAGAGGCACCAGGCGATCGAGTGGCTGCCGTGCTCGGGGACGAAGTGGAGTTGCTCGGGCGTGCCGTTGCGCGCGTCGGTGAGAGCCCGGTGGGCGAAGGCCAGGCCTCCGTTGATGTATTTGATGGTGCTCATCGTTTCTCCTCCTGAAGGTGTTGGGGAGAATAGCACTCGGCGTGGAGTTTCGCTCAGTGCCCCGCGTAGGAACGGCCCGGCGGCGAGAAAAAGTTTCGATGCGATCCAACCCAGCGCTTGCTCACGCGCGCTACGGGTGACCGCGCTACGGGCGAATGCGTCCTACGGAGCGAGCTCCCAGAAATCGCCCGTCAGGCCGAGGCTGTCGAACACTGCCTGCGCTTCGGCGAGGGTTTTGCGGCGCCAGTTTGGTTCAAGCTTGTCGGCATACCAGATCCGCGCAAGCTCCGCCATCGTCTCGACCGACATGCTGCCGCCGCGCGGAACAGCGTGGGCCGAACACCATCGCGCGACATGCTCTTCCGACCGGAAGAGCAGCATGGTCGTTCAGGTATGGATGATGTTGTCCCACCAGTGACGGGCGGGGACGCCGAAGTGGACGATGCCGGTCGCCGGGCCGCGGACACGGTCGCCTTCGACATCGATCCGCAGCGACTCGTCGCAGCAGCCGCAAGTGGTGTCGATGGAGCCGTTACCACCGAGCATTGCGACCACGCCGAGGGCGTCCCAGATTACCAAAGTAGTGACGATCACCTGCCTGAACTTTGAACGGCGTCTCGATAGCGGAGAGCGGATTTGCCATCCGCACGCGCAGCGTTCCCGGATCGAGCACGATCACGTGGGTATCGGCCAGCCGCTGGAAGGATGAGGCCACCGCCGCCTGATCCGTGTTTATTGCCACGGCGGTTCCTGCAACCTCGGGGGCGTGGCCGGTGTCAACGAAATGCGAGTAAATGTGCATGCGCACATCACGGTCCAGTTGATCCGCCGGGAGGCTCATTTTCGCAATATCCCATCGCCAGATGAGACCGGACTATAGCGGATCGCCTGAGCCGGTCAAAGCCATCCTGCTTTGGCAGGCGTTGGGCATCACCTCCCCGGAGACCATCCGAGGGTGCGGCGCGCCGGAGACTACGAGGCCGACGCGGGCGCGCTGCGAACGAGCAAGAGCGGCACGTGTGATTGGCGCAGCACGCCGAGGGCCACGCTGCCTATGAAGACGTGGTACCGGGCGCTGTGGCCATGCGTGGAGATGGCAATCGCGGAGGCGCCCAACATCGAGGCGGCGTTCACGATCGACGTGTCAACGCCGCCCAACGTATCGATCGTCCGGACCATCGTGCGTACGTTGGCGGGCTGCGGGAACCGCTTGCGCAGCTGTTCCAACTCGTCGCCCACCGCCGTGGCCTCGGCCGCGTTGCCGGGGTCCCCGGCGGTGGGCGCCAGGACGCGCAAGAGCGTCACCCGGATAGGCCGATGCGTGCACAGCGCAATCGTCGCATCCAACGCGCGGGCGGCGTCCGGAGACCCGTCGCTTGTCACGAGGATGTGATACTCACCCGTTCCCACGGCTTCAACCCGCGCACCCGCGACAAGAAGCGGCGTTTCGGTTCGGCCAAGCACTCCCAACGCGACACTCCCCAGGAGGGCGTGGCGGACAAGGCCCGCGCCACGGCTGCTCATGCTCAGAATTTCGGCGCCTTGTTCCTTGGCGACGCGAATAATGCTGTCACGGATCTCCTCGTGGTGGCCCCGTGTGCCCACCACCGGCTGGCCGCGGACGCCCACTACCACGCGCACCTCCGCGTTCAACTCGGCCAGGCGGACGGCAAGCTCCTTCGACCAACGTTCGGAGACGACGCGCACAGCGTCATCCAGCGTCGGCGCGACCACATCACCGCAATCGAGCCGGGGGTCAAGGATTCGCACCACCACGAGTTCGCCCTCAATGGCCCGTGCAAGGCGCGCGGCATGGAGTATCGCCACCCACGAGTGCTCGGAGCCGTCCGTCGTCGCCAGGATCTTCACGTTCGCCACCTTCATTCAGAATGCGTTCGCGTGCCCCGCCCGCGACCGACCGTCTGAACCGGCCCTCAGGGTATCACGTTCGCTCATCCCCCTCAGAGGTCCACCGGGGCTCCAAAATCCGACCGCTTGGACCTATCCAGATTATGTGTGTCGCGAAACAGTGAGCGTCTCTTCGATCGAAGGAAATTCAATATGGCAACACAGGCGGCGGGACCAGCCAAAGAGAGCCGAAGGACCTGACCTGGAAGTTCAGCCATCCTTTGCGCGGGCGGCTGCGCTACGCGGCGCCTATCGATCGGCCCGGTTGCGCACCAGCTCGCTACTCGCCATCGTAGCCGGATGACCGCGACACCCGCTCCAGCCCTTCGCCGACGCCTGGGCCTCTTCGAGACGACGCTCTCCGGCATCGGAATCATCCTTGGCGCCGGCATCTACGCGCTCGTGGGCGAGGCCGCCGGCATTGCCGGAAACGCGGTCTGGATCTCGTTTTTCATCGCGGCGGCGATGGCCGCCCTCACTGGCCTGAGTTATGCCGAGCTTGCCGCAGCCTATCCCCAGGCGGGAGCGGACTACGAGTACACCCGCCACGCGCTCGGCGGCCGCCCAGGATTCCTCGTCGGATGGTTGATGGTTGTGTCGAACCTCGTGGGCGCTGCCGCCGTTGCGCTCGGATTTGGCGGCTACCTCGGCGCCTTCCTCGATGTAGATCCCGTCATTCTCGCTTCCGGTGTGATCGTCATCTGCACTCTCCTCGCCTTCGTCGGCGTCCGCGAAGCGGTCCTTGTCTCCATCATCCTTACCTTTGTCGAAGCTGCCGGCCTCATCTTCGTCATCGTCGTCGGCCTGCCCCATGTCGGCGACCGCGACCTGCTGGCGGGGCCGGGCATCCGGGAACTCTTCTCAGGAGCAGCGCTCGTCTCCTTCGCATTCATCGGATTCAGTCAGATTGCTTCGCTCGCGGAAGAGACGGTCGATGCGCCCCGCGTAATCCCGCGAGCGGTGCTCCTCTCGATTGGCGTGACGACGATTCTCTACATCCTCGTCGCCGTGGCGGCTGTCAGTGCCGTGGGCGCGAAATCCCTGGCTGCGTCCGACGCGCCCCTTGCCGATGTCGCGGCAGCCGCCGTGGGTGGGCGGGCGGGTGACCTCATTGCGATCATTGCCCTCTTTTCGACCGCGAACACAGTGTTGCTGTTGCTCATGGCCTCCTCCCGCATGATCTACGGGATGGCTTCGGGCGAAGATGCCGCTTTGCCCCGGTTCATGGCGTGGGTCCACCCCGTCGTCCACACGCCTGTTCGAGCAATCCTCTTGTGCCTCATCGTCGTGCTCGCCTTCGCGCTCTCCGGGAACCTTCGATTCGTGGCCGGGGCTTCGAATTTCGCTGTCTTCGTCGCCTTCATCGGCATCAACCTGGCGCTGATCGTTCTCCGCTACAGAGCGCCCGGGTTGTCCCGGCCATTCCGCGTGCGAGGCAGTATCGGCAGATTCCCGGTGTTGCCCGCCGTGGCGTTGGCCGCCATTGTCGGCCTCCTGCTAAACCTCGATGCGGACGCGCTGATCGCCGGCGCTGCGCTGCTGGTGATTGGCCTTGTGGTCTCCGAAGTGCTCCGCCTCTGGCAGCCACGCCGCTGACGCGACCCTGTCCCCACTTTCGTTGAGACGGTCCCGTGCGCCCAGCTCTCCGTTCGAATCGCACTAAATTCTAGTTCGCACCAATCTCCGGCGGAACATGACCGGCACCCTCGACCGCTCGAGCCGGGTGCTCGGCTTCACCCTTCCCTGGCACCCGCCCAAACCGATTCCTGTTACGCTCTTTGTATGCCGATGCTTGAAACGGACGCGCTGACGAAGCGCTATCCAGCGGTTACCGCCCTCGATGCCCTCACGATCGACCTGGAGCCAGGCATCATCGGGCTGGTGGGGGCGAACGGGGCAGGCAAGAGCACGCTGCTGAAGATTTTGTTGGGACTCATTCCCGCCACGAGCGGCCGGGCGACGCTGTTCGGCTACGACGTGGTAACACAGGGCACGAACCTCCGCCAATTCGTCGGCTACATGCCCGAGCATGACTGCCTGCCGACGGATATGACGGCAACGGACTTCGTGAGCCACATGGCGCAGATGAACGGGCTGCCGCGGGCTGCCGCGCGAGAGCGCACGGCGGAGACGCTGCGACACGTCGGGCTGTTCGAAGAGCGCTACCGTGAGATCCGGGGCTATTCCACGGGCATGAAGCAGCGCGTGAAGCTGGCCCAGGCGCTTGTACACGATCCTCGGCTGCTCCTCCTCGACGAACCCACGAACGGCCTCGACCCCGCCGGGCGGGACGACATGCTCGACCTCGTTCGACGCACGGGCAAAGAGTTCGGCATCGCCATCATCATGTCCTCCCACCTCCTCGGCGAGATCGAGCGCGTCTGCGAACAGCTCGTCGTGATCGACGCGGGGAGACTTGTACGATCGGGTCCGATCGGCAGCTTCACGGAACAGACGGGCACGCTCGCAGTAGAGGTCGATGGCGATGGCGCGACGTTCGCACAACGTCTGCGAAGCGCTGGCCTGGAAGTGGTCGAAGACGGACGGCTCGTGCTCGTCGGGCTGAATGGCAAACGCCCCTACGACCTCATCCGCGACGCGGCCGACGACCTCGGCGTCGGACTCGTCCGCCTGGAACAGCGCCGCACTACCCTGGAGGACCTTTTCAAGGATCCGGACCCCCTGGACCAGGAGGACGCCGTTGCCGCCCACTGACCAGCCCGTCGCCCCCAGCGGCAACATCTACGACCTCGGCTACCGCCGTTACGATGGCGTCCGGCTCGGCCGGGGCTATGCCGTCACGCAGCTCTACCTCCACAGCTTGCGCGCCGTCTTCGGCATCGGCCGCCGCAACAGTAGTAAGATCATCCCCATTGGCCTCGCGATCATCACCCTGCTCCCCGCCGCTATTCAGCTCGGCATCGCCGCCATCGCCAACAACATCGTCGAGTTCTACAAGGCGGAGAACTATTACGGCTTCATCCAGTGGCCGCTCGCGCTCTTCGTCGCCGCCGTCGTCCCCGAAGTGGTGGGACGGGACCAGCGCAATCACACGCTCACCCTCTACTTCAGCCGTTCGCTGAAACGCGGCGATTACGCGATCGCCAAGATGGCCGCCGTTACGACGGGATTGCTGGTCCTCACGCTGGTTCCCCAGGTAGTCCTGTTCATCGGCAACGCGCTGGCCGGGAACGATATCCCCGGTTACTTCAGCGACAACTGGCAGGACATCGCCCCCATTTTTGGAGCAGGCTTGTTGATATCGCTCTTCATGGCCGGTATCAGCCTCGCCATCGCCGCGCAAACCCCGCGCCGCGCCTATGCCACCGGCGCGATCCTGGCCTATTGGGCGATAACCACGACCGTCGGCGCGATCCTCGTCGAGATCGCCGAGGGACAGCTGCAAAAGTACTCGCTCCTCATCAGCGGCTTCCACACGATGCGCGGACTCACCTTCTGGCTGTTCGACCTTACGCCGGAACTGCAACCCGACGGCACGAGCAACGGCCCCGGGGGTGACCTCGTCCTCGCCGGGCTCGACCTGTATTGGTATGCGGTGCTGGCCGTGGCCATCGTCGCGTTGACGTTTTGGCTGGTGTACCGCCGCTACCAGAAGGTGGCCGCATGACGACACTCGCACACCTGCCCGCGGGCGAAGCAACGCCACAGCCGTTTGTCGTCGGGCACGCGGTCGAGGTCACGAAGGTCTCGAAGTGGTACGGAAACCTCGTGGCAGTGAACGACATCTCCTTCGGGCTCGGCCCCGGCATCCACGGCCTTCTTGGCCCGAACGGGGCGGGCAAATCGACGCTTTTGCACATGCTCGCTGGCTTCCTCCGCCCTTCCGCGGGCCTCGTGGCCATCAACGGGAAGTCGACCTGGAAGAACCCGGAGATGTACCGGCAGGTCGGCCTGGTCCCGGAACGCGAGTCGGTGTACTCGTTCCTGACGGGCAAGGAGTTCGTCATCCAGGCGGCCCAGCTCCAGGGCCTACCGAACCCCGAAGGGGCGGCGGCGCGGGCAATCCACCTGGTGGACCTCGAGTTCGCGCAGGACCGCGCCTGCGGGGGCTATTCCAAGGGCATGAAGCAGCGCGTGAAGATCGCCGCCGCCATCGTCCACGAACCCGAGGTGTTGCTGCTCGACGAGCCGTTCAACGGCGCCGACCCACGCCAGCGTCTGCACATGATGGCGATGCTGAAGCAGATGGCGGCGGACGGGCGCACGATCGTCTTCTCTTCGCACATCCTCGAAGAGGTCGAGCGGCTGGCGGAGAACGTTCTCGTCATCGTCTCGGGGCGGCTGGCGGCGAGCGGCGACTTCCGCGAGATCCGCCGCCTGATGACGGACCGGCCGCACACCTTCACCGTCCGTTCAAGCGACAACCGCCGACTGGGGAGCGCGCTCGTCGCCGACCCGTCCGTCTTCGCGATCGAACTGGACACCGATTGGGTGAAAGTGAGTACGTCCGATTTCGCCGCTTTCACGCTCGCCGCGCCCCGCGTCGCGCGCCGCGAAGGCGTGACGTTGTTCGAACTGCGCCCCACGGACGAATCCCTGGAGAGCGTTTTCTCCTACCTGGTGAAGCGATGAGCCGCGTCATCTTCATGCTCACGTTGCGCCAGCTCGCGGGCCAGAAGCGGACGTTGCTGATGCTGCTCTTCGCGGCCTTGCCCATTGCCATCGCTATCATTTACCGTCTCGCTGCTGACGAAACGGACCGCGTCCAATTCGTCGCGAACGGGCTGTTGAGCGGCCTCGTCGTTGCGATCGTCTTGCCGCTCACCGCGCTGATTTTTGGCACGGCTGCGTTGGGGGCCGAGATCGAAGATGGGACAGCGGTCTACTTGCTGGCGAAACCCATCCCGCGCTGGCGGATCGTGTTGCCGAAGGTCCTGGCGGCGTGGCTCGCGACATCGGTTCTCGTGTTCGCGGCGGCGGTGATCAGCGGCGGCATCGTTATCGCCGGGGAACCGGGCGGCGAGGTTGTCGTTGCGTTCGGCGTGGCGGTGGTCCTTGGTTCGCTGGTGTACTGCACCGCCTTCGTGATGCTCAGCATCCTGACATCGCGAGCGCTGATCGTTGGACTCATCTACGTCTTCCTGTGGGAAGCGGTGATCAACTCGCTCTTCAAGGGAACGCGCTTCCTGAGCGTGCGCCAGGCCACGCTGGGGATCGCGGATGGCCTCACGAGCATATCGCCGCGCGATTTCGAAGCGCGATTGAATGGCTCAACGGCGGCGATCCTCATGGTCGTGGGGACGGCCGTTACGCTCTGGATCGCGATCCGCGCGCTGGAGCGCTTCGAAATCGGCGAGAGCACGTAGCGGTCGTTATCGCGGATTCGATTTGCCACCCAGCGAGGGATTCGTTTCGCTGAATACAGCCCGGGAATGGCGTAGGATTCGGCAACACCCGCCCCTCGGAGTCACCTGAAAATGTCGGATTGCCTTATTGAAAAGCGCCAGGATGGCGTTGCGCTGATTACGCTCAATCGCCCGGAGAGCCTGAACTCGCTGGGCGGCGATTTGGTGCCGTTGTTGGAGGAGCACCTGATCGACTGCGAACGGGACCCGGCGGTGCGCTGCGTGGCGCTCACCGGAGCGGGGCGGGCGTTCTGCGCGGGTGGCGATATTGGCGGCATGCAGAAGCGCAACGACCGCCAATCGGAGGATGCGAACAGCCCAACGAACACGATCGTCCACCTGGAACGGCTAACACGGGAGCTGAAGCGTTCGCAGCGGGCGACGAGTCTGAGGCTGCACACGATGGGCAAGCCGACGGTGGCGCTGGTGAACGGCCACGCGGTGGGGGCGGGCCTGAGTATCGCCCTTGCCTGCGACATCCGCATCGGGAGCGACCGGGCGAAATTTGGGACGGCGTTTCGCAATGTGGGCCTGAGCGGCGACTACGGGAGCAGCTACTTTCTCCCCCGAATCGTGGGTCCGACGAAGGCGCGCGAACTCTTCTTCAGCGCGGAGATATTGGATGCGTCACGGGCGCTGGAGCTGGGCATTGTGAGCTGTGTGGTGGCGGGCGACGACCTGTTGGCGGAGGGGTTGGCGTTCTGCGCGAAACTGGCGACGGGTCCGACCGCAGCCTACGGACGCATGAAGGACAACCTCGCCTTTGCGGAAACGGCCACGCTGGCGGAACTGCTGGACCACGAAGCGACGCACCAGCGGTTGGCCGGCATGAGCCGCGACAGCCGCGAAGCCGTGGCGTCCTTCCTCGAGAAGCGCGAGGCGCGGTTCACGGGCGAATAACGTGGCCGCCATTCGGGTCGATGCGCACGTCCATGCGTTTCCGGATCGCCTCGCCCTCGCGGTGCGGGCGCGGATGAACGAGCGCGGCGGGTTGACGGGTGGTGTCCTCATCGGGGATGTCGCGGCCGGCGTCCAGGCTTCAGGATTCGATCACGCCTGGGTGCTGCCGTATGCCCACCGCGCCGGGGTGGCTGAAAGCGTGAACGAATGGGCGGCGACGGAGGTGACGAAGTTCCCATGGCTCGTCGCGGGCGCGACGTTTCACCCGGGGGACCTGGATTTCGGGCGGCTGGTGGAGCGGGCCCTCGTCGATCTGCGATTGCGGGTGGTGAAGCTGCACTGTTCGGTCGGGCAGTTCCTGGCGAGCGACAAGCGGCTGGAGCCGCTCTGGAGCACGGCCGAGCGGCTCGGAGTTCCGGTCGTCGTGCACGCGGGATACCGTTCGGGGGGCGAATCGGCAGCGGATGAAGTGGAAGAAATTGTGCCCGTGATGGTGGCGCATCCGGGACTCACGCTCATCCTCGCGCACAGTGGGTTTCCGGCGACGGCGACGACGATCAAGCTGATGGAGCGATTCGAGAACCTGTTCGGCGACCTCACGCCGGTGTGGGACAGGCCCGTGGATCTCGAGGCGAAGCAGTTATCCCGGCCCAGGGGACGGTTCTTGTTCGGGAGCGATTCGCCGAACAACCCGACCGCCGTGGAAGCACAGGTGGATCGGATCCGCGCGATGGGGTTGGGAGAGGTGGAGTTGGAGATGGTGCTGGGTGGCACGGCGATGCGGTTGGCGGGGAGGGTTGAAACGCTGGAGGCACGGTAACCAATGCTTTGCGTCCGCCCCGCCGCAGGGTGGGGTAAAGGTTTCGCAGGGACTCCCGACGTTGCCCAGCGGTGGACGCACGCTCGACGAGTTGATGCGGGGGAAAACGCTTGCGGCCACCGCCATTTACAAACGATCGGGCGACATCGTATGCTGGAAGGGTAATGCATTGCGGTGCCCGCTCTGGGGCCGCCCATTTCGCCGGACATGCGGCGCACCCGTTGAACCACACGGTCTCCACAAGCCCCGCGCTCGCGCCCCCCGGACCACCCCCCCAACCACATCCCCGCACGAGAGAGCCTCCACTGAGCCCCGCGAACACCAAATCCTTCACACTCGAGAACCCCATGACTGTACCCGACGCTGAAACTCCCGTTTCGCCCGTGCGCGCGACGCGTGCCCGCCGCACCACCACGAAGGTGGCCGATACCGAAGCCTTCATCGCGAGCGGGCCTTCCGAAAACGGCCACGCGCACGAAAACGGCGCGGCGATGGAAGCCATCCCGGACGCTCCGGTGCGCGCCACGCGCTCACGTTCACGCGCCGCCGCCCCCGCCGCCCCGGAGGAAGCGCAGCAGGCGCTTCCGATCGAACAATCGCGCGATAGCCAGCTGCGCGAAGATGGCGATGGCGCTCCCACGGAGGGGCGACGCTCTTGGCGGAGGGAACGGCAGGAACGCCAGAACGGGGAACGCGCGCAGGGCGAGCACACGGACGCGGCACAGGCCCTGGCGGAAGGACAGCCCCAGCGCGACGACCGCCCCGCCGACCGGCCCACCGAGCGCCAGTTCCAACGACGCGATGGTGGGAGCGAACGCCCCCAGCGCCAGCAAAATGAAAACCGTCAACACACCGACAACCGTCAGAACGACCGCCCGCAACAGCAGCAGCGCTTCCAGCGTGATGAGGGCGAACGCCGGTTCCGGCGCGACCAACAGCGCCCCCAACAGGGCAATCAGAACCAGGGCAACCAGGGCAATTTCGGCAACCAGGAACGCCGCTTCATCGATCCCAACCGCTACCAGGACAATCGCTTCCCCCAGATGATGGACGACCGTTACACCGAGCGCGACGAGGCCGAATACGAAGCGCGCCCGCGTCGCGATGGCCCCGCCCTCCCGGCGTTGAACATCGCGGAACTCGAAGTGATGACACGCGAAGCCCTGCTCGAAATCGCCAACCAGCTCACGCTCGATGGCGTCGAAGGCATCGAGAGCCTGCGCAAACCGGACCTCATCTTCCGCCTCCTGCAATCGCAGGCGGAATCGCGCGGCAACATCTTCTCCGGGGGCTTCCTCGAAGTCAGCGATGACGGGAACTACGGCTTCCTGCGCGGTGAACGCATGCTCCCGGGGCCCCACGACATCTACGTGTCGCAATCGCAGCTGCGCAAGTTCGCCTTGCGCGCGGGCGACTACGTCACGGGACAGGTGCGCCACCCCAAGGACAACGAGAAGTTCTATGGGCTGCTCAAGGTCGAAGCCGTCAACGGCATGGACCCGGAGACGGCGAAGAAGCGCCCCTTCTTCGAAAACCTCACGGCCATCTTCCCGAACCAACAGCTGCACCTGGAAACGACGGCCGACAACCTCACGCATCGCATCATTGACCTGATCGCTCCCCTCGGGAAGGGTTCCCGCGGACTTATCGTTTCGCCCCCCAAGGCGGGCAAGACGATCCTTCTCAAGAACATCGCCAACGGCATCACGACGAACCACCCGGATGTCCACCTCATGGTCGTGCTCATTGGTGAGCGCCCGGAGGAAGTGACGGACATGCAGCGCAACGTGCGCGGCGAGGTGATCAGCAGCACGTTCGATGAACCGGTCGAAGACCACACGCGCGTCGCGGAGATGGCTTTCGAACGCGCCAAGCGGCTGGTCGAAGGCGGCAAGGATGTCGTCATCCTGATGGATTCGATCACCCGGCTGGTTCGCGCCTACAACCTCGCGCTCCCACCGAGTGGGCGCACGCTCTCCGGCGGTATCGACCCGGTGGCGCTGTATCCGCCCAAGCGGCTGTTCGGCGCCGCCCGCAAATGCGAAGAGGGCGGCTCGCTCACGGTGCTCGCCACATGCCTCGTGGATACCGGCAGCCGCGCGGACGAAGTCACGTTCGAAGAGTTCAAGGGCACCGGCAACCTCGAACTGCGGCTGGACCGCAAGCTCGCGGAGCGCCGCTTCTACCCGGCGATCGATATCCAGGCCAGTTCCACACGCCGCGAAGAGCTGCTGATGGACGAGAAAGCGCTCAAGGGCGTGTGGCTCGTGCGCCGCATGACGGCCATGATTTCGCAGAACTCCCCAAACCAGCTGGAAGCGACGGAGCGCCTGCTCGAACGCCTCGCGCGCACCTCCACCAACGACGAGTTCCTCTCGAGCCTCAAGACGGACCTGTAGGGGCGCGGTCTGTCAGGTTTCAAGGCCGGAACGGACTGGCGCTATGCTCCGCCCAAATGAATAGCGGGCGCTTCATTGCCCGAACCGTCACTTGACACGTTCTTCCAGAACAGTGCACGATTGCGAGAGTTATTCCGCGACCAGTCGTTTGTTCGGCTGTTCGTGTGTACGTTGCTGAGGTCTGGATGCACTAAGTGTCCGTCCTCAACCCATTTACGGACCGGACGCTCCCATGTCCGGTCCATTTTTTTTTGGGAACGGTCCATGCGCGTAGCCATCTTTTTCGACGGCAAGAACTTCTATTCGGGATGGCGCGCCAACGCGGCCCGCAGACAGATCGAAAGCTTCAAGATACTTGCGGACTGGATTGTCGAGCGCGCGAATGGTTCCTACTTCGCGGGCGCCTACTACTACACCGGAATAGAGACTGGCCTCCAAGAGCCGGACGGCGCCGAGCGACAGCGAAGGCTGGCCGGATTCCTCGATATGCTTGAGGCCCAGACGGGGTTCTTTGTCTTCCGCTTCCCAAGGAAGTCCAGGCAGAACACCTGCCCCTCCTGCGGCGCCCTCGTCCAGTTCACAACGGAAAAAGAAGTTGATACAACGCTTGTCGCGGACATGCTTCGCCTCGCGGCGGTGAATGCGTTCGATATCGCGGTGGTGGTTTCGGGTGATGCGGACCTTGCGCCCGCTGTCGAAGGGGTCCGGGGATTGGGCAAACAGGTGTACGTGGCGACCTGGGGTGGCTCCGGGCTTGCTTCCCGATTGCGGAGGGCCGCTTTCGACCACATCGACCTGCTAGATGGACTGGACGATTTCGCGACCGGTGGGCCCGCTCCTTTCGCTGCTCAAGACGTCATGGAGAACAACGAGGCAAGCGAGGACGTGTTCGTGGCGGAACTCTTCCTGGCGCAACGGCGGTTCGAAGACGGCTTCGTCGGCGTCAGCTTTTTCCTTAACCGATGGCGGGCGGACCGCCTGGAAGAGAACCCGGCGGCAAGACAGCGCGTCCTCAATCGACTCGTGGAGTTGGGCCGCGTCGAAGTCTACGACGCTCCGAGCGGCGACAGGGCGATGCGGGTTCTGGCCCCAACGGAGCAGTCAGAACGGGATGTAACGCCCGCAACTCCATCCGCGAAAGTCGAACCGGGGATCTCCGTTCCCGGCGGTACCCATGCGCTTTCAGATGGTGAAGTGGAGGGATGCCTCAAAGCACTTCAGGACGCGGAGCAACACTTCCGCGAAGGATTCGTGGGTCACAACTATTTCGTGACCAAATGGCGGAGTGGCCATGTCACGGATGACCCCACGACAAGGACCGTGCTGGTTGAGCGATTGATCGCCGAGGGCCGCGCCGAGCGGTACGAGATGGAAGGCACTCCGGCGCTTCGCACGCCTGCCCCCTGACCGTCCCACTACCCGATTGGTTCCTTTGGCGCATGACACCTATGATGCCGGGAGCATCGCAATTCGCGTCCAGGCGTGTCCCAGCGCGAGTTGCGCGCGCGTGGAGTCCAGAACCAGCCGCGAACGAGGAGTTCCGCTCAAACCTGACGAAGGATTGCCAGGGCATTCCCCTAGGCAGTCCAACGAACCGGTATACAGCGCACACGGATAGCGCCGAAGGAGCAAGAGAGCAAGGCTAGGCACGTTCAGCCATTGGAGACGGTTCGCATCGTCGCCAATACGCGCCCGGTCACGAACGCTTATGGGTACAAAGGGAACACGCGCACGGTCGCACGCGCACGGCAGACGCCACGGGCGTATCACAGTCCACCTCCTGGTGGTCTCGCTGGCGGTCGCCGCCGTCGCCCTCGCCGCCCGATACCCGGAAAATTCCAACGCCAACCAGCTCGATATCATCCCCAGCTACTCCCTTTCCGGCGTGGCCGGTGGCGGACAGGGCATGACGAGCGTCTATTTCAAGCCGGGGACGAGCCTCCAGACGCGCGATTCCGTCGCTCTTCTGGTGAGCGCGACCGATGTCGCGAGCGTCCGTTCCGCCGGCGCGGTTTCCCCCGTGGCCTCCTTCTCGGCCGGCGTCAGCGCGGCCAGCGCGAGTTCGGGCGAAGTCGGCGCGGGCACGAAACCCTTGGCAGAGATCGTCGATCCGAGTAAGCCGTTTGTCCTTTACCAGACGCAAGCCGGGGACAGTGTCAGCCTGATCGCGGCAAAGTACGGTATCTCCATGACCACATTGCTCGACAACAACCCCACCGTGAGCAATCGGGAGCTGATCCAGAAGGACCTGACACTCGTCGTCCCGCGCAAAGACGGTATCCTTTATAAAGTAAACAGTGGAGACACCGTTGCCAGCATCGTCAAGCAGTTCGACAACATCACGAGCGATACGGCGGTCGATTATCGCCCGAATGGCCTTTCGACCGGTGGAAGCCTGAAGCCGGGCGACTACCTGCTGCTCCCGGGCGCCACAGTGAAGCCGCCACCACCCCCGCCACCCGTGATTGTACCCGCCCCTCGCCCCGGTTCCGGCGGCGGCACGGGATCGGCGCCGCCCGCGAGCGGGGGCCGTTTTAACTTCCCCCTGGCGGCATGGAACGGCGTCACGGACGCCTTCGGAGGTGACCGTGGCGGCGGAACCATCCACACGGGCATCGACCTCGGCCTCTGGGGCTACCACCACGCCAACATCTTTTCCGCCTGCAATGGCACTGTCGTCCGCACTGAATACCTCACGTATAGCTATGGCTACCACGTAGTCGTCGATTGCGGCGACGGTTTCACGACGCTGTATTCGCACATGAGCCAGATCCTCGTCACGCCCGGTCAACGCGTCAGCCAGGGCACGGTCCTCGGCGTTAGCGGCGTGACGGGCTTCACCACTGGCGAACACCTGCACTTCGAGATCCGCATCAACAACGCCCCCGTGAACCCCGCGCTCTATCTGGGGTTCTAGGCTGGTTTGCTTTCAACGAGCGGCGAGTTTCCGGGCTACACCGGCCGCCAGATATTGAGGACGTTATCCGCGAGGCGGACGGAGAACTGGCCCGTGGGGGAAGCGCGGCGGAGGAGCGCCCTGAGGTCGGTTTCGAACTCCTCGACGCGTTCGCCGAAGAGATGGGGCGCGGCGAATGAACTGGAAAACGTGTTGGCGACGATGTCGTCGATCGTGCGCGTCAGCAGGCGGCCATCGGGGACATTCACCTGGTCAGGCCCTTCGAACCCGACCGCGCGAAAGACCGTGGCCTCGTTGTCCGGTGACCGGTCGAGGAAGGATAGGCCGGCCCTTCGCCGCGGACCGAGATAGCGCGCGATGAGTCCGCTGACTTCCGCCGGGGGTGGTGGATGAGGCAGCCCGGCTTCCGGGGCCACGCCTACCTGGTGGCGGTTATCGACGTGGACGAGGGCGCCGCCGGGTTCCAGCATGCCGCGCACGATGCGGGCCACCCTGCCCCGGTCCATCCAGTGGAACGATGCAGCGAACGTGATGACCCGGAATGCGCCGAGTCCCGCGGGCAGTTCCTCCGCCAACAGGCGCACCCACGAGGCGTTCGCAATCTCGCGCTCGGCGGCGATCCGCGCGCCCTCGGTCAGCATGTCGCCGTCCGCATCGACGCCCACAACCGCTTCGAAGAGGTGGGCGAACCGCAGCGCCACTGTCCCCGGCCCGCAGCCAACATCGAGCAGGCGCCCCGTGCCATCGAGCCCAAGGGCCTCCGCCATCGCGTCCGCGAGTCCCGGCGCGTAGGGCAGCCGACCGCGGTCGTAATACTTCGCCGCGCCCGCGAAGAGCGTCTCGTCCCAGGTGAAGCCGGTCAAGCGCAAAGGATAACACGCTCCTCGGAGCATCCGGCCTAAGCGAATAGGCGCTCAATCAGCTCAGCCGACGAGGTCTCGAAGTGCTTGGGTTCCACGATCCGATGGCCGCGAGCAGCCCCACGGTTATCGAATCGTGGAGCGGGACAGTCACGTCGTTCCCACCATGGTGCTGAGTCGTGACGAGTTGGGTTCCGTTCGCCCTGAGCCATCGATGCCCTTTGGCCACACCGGGATGAAACGGGCGCGCGGGTGGGCGTCGTTGCGGGTTCGAGTTCGCCGTTCGTCCTGAGCCGGTCGTTTCAGAGCAGCCTGTCGAAGGGCCGGTCAC
This sequence comes from Dehalococcoidia bacterium, assembly GCA_034437915.1. Classification (GTDB taxonomy): domain Bacteria; phylum Chloroflexota; class Dehalococcoidia; order Tepidiformales; family Tepidiformaceae; genus JACRBT01. The sequence goes on from DAOTTM010000042.1 coordinate 36,982, forward strand.
ACTCGAACCATGGACAGCGGCGTGTTCATCCTTCGACAAGCTCAGGACGAACGGGGTCGCAGGCGGGACGACCTGAAAATCGAACCAAGACAAGGCGCGCGCAAAACGTTGACTGTCGACCCCTTTACACGGTCGATCCGCTACGTCGTCCCTTCGTGCGTTATGCTAACTGTCCTATGGTGATCTCCAGGCTCCCCCTCCTCGCCGTCTTTCTGTTCGGGCTCTTGACCCTCGGAGCCGTGGCTGTGCGCGCATTGGACGACGGCGCACCCGTCCTCCAGCGCCAGGCGATCGTGCCAGGGCTCTCCCGCGAAGTCGCTCCGGCCGTGACGGTGAAGCCACCCCCGCCGGGCCCCGGCTATTGCGTCCCTGTCAGCGGGGGACCCCCTGCCCCACCGAACACCGTCATCGGCCTCTTCACGATCAACGGCCAACCAGCCCCCGCCGGGACACTCATTACGCTCACCTTCAACGGTCTTCCCGGCCCATCGGCCTTCACAGCCGCGGCGGGCGGATACCGCGTGGATTACGCCGCCGGCGGGCAGGGCCGCGAACCGCCCTGCATCAACGAGTTCGGGAGCTTGCTCGGCCTGCTCGTCGATGGCGTGCTCACTGATACCGGCGTGCACGTGGGCGACCCCGTGGGCTACCTCCTCCTCATCTTCAACCTCCACCTCACGAAATAGCGAGGGCCGAGAGCGATGCTGCGGCGCCAATCAGAGCCGCGAGCGTAAGAGGCGGGCGTGCGTTCCCGTGTGACCTCACGCCGGGCGGCGGGCACCCTGGCGATGGTCGTACAGGCGCTGGGCACGGTCGCGGTGACCCCGGCCAAAGGGGGCCGTGACTACAAATCGGACGCCCCGGGCATCGAACGCACGCCCCGCGCCGCTGCACCTGCCCGACTGCGGGCAAAGCCAACGATGGTTGACGTGGCCCCCGGACACGGCGGTCCGTGACTACACTTCGGCCTTATCGTCGGCCTCGGCGGCGACCGCCGGCCTGGCTGCGGCCATAGCGCAGGGGTCCGCTCTTGCCGGCGGCTTCGGCGAAGGCGGCGAGCTCTTCCTGGTCGCTGCCCACGAGCGTGCGGCGCAGTTCGACGACGTGGTCGCGGAGGCCGGCGGCTTTTTCGAACTCGAGATTCTTGGCGGCCGCCTTCATCTGCGTCTCCAAGTCCTTCACGAGGCGGAGGACGTCGTCGCGAGGCATCTCCTTGGCGCGGGCATCGTAGGGCGTCTTCTCTTCGGCGAGCATGCGCACCTGGTCGGTGATGTCGCGCACGGCCTTCTGGATGCCCGCCGCCTCGATGCCGTGGTCAGTATTGTACTGGAGCTGGACCCCGCGCCGGCGGTAGGTCTCGTCGATCGCGGTCTGCATGCTGACCGTGATCTTGTCGGCGTACATCACGACCTTGCCCTCGATGTGGCGCGCCGCCCGTCCGATCGTCTGGATGAGCGACCGGTTCGAACGCAGGTACCCCTCCTTGTCCGCATCAAGGATGCAGACGAGCGAGACCTCGGGCAGGTCCAGCCCTTCGCGCAGGAGGTTGATGCCGACGACGACGTCGTAGATGCCGAGACGCAGGTCGCGCAGGATCTCGACGCGGTCCATCGTCTGCACTTCGCTGTGGAGGTAGTGCGTCTTGATGCCCATCTCCGTGAGGTAGTCGGCGAGGTCTTCGGCCATCTTCTTCGTCAGCGTCGTGACGAGGGTGCGCTGGCCCTTATCGACGACCCGCTTGATCTCTTCCATGAGGTCATCGACCTGGTTCTTGGTGGGGCGAACCTCGATCTGCGGGTCGAGTAGCCCGGTTGGGCGGATGACCTGCTCGACGACCTGGGTCGAACGCTCGATCTCGTAGGCGGCGGGCGTGGCGCTCACGAAGACGGCCTGGTGGATGTGCTGGTCGAACTCTTCGAACGTCTGGGGTCGGTTGTCCATCGCACTCGGCAAGCGGAAGCCGAATTCGACCAGCGTCTCCTTGCGGCGGCGATCGCCGAAGTACTGCCCTTGCACTTGGGGTAGCGTCATATGCGATTCATCGACGATAAGCAGCCAGTCGTCGGGGAAGTAGTCGAGCAGGCACCAGGGGGTGGAGCCCGGTTCGCGCAGTTGGAGGTGGCGCGAATAGTTCTCGACGCCAGCACAATAGCCGGTCTCGCGCATCGACTCGATGTCGTAATGTGTGCGCTCTTCGAGCCGCGCCGCTTCGAGGATTTTGCCCTGCCCGCGAAAGAATTCGAGCTGGTCCTTGAGTTCCGCTTCGATCCCCGCGACGGCGTCGGACATGCGGTCCTGGGTGGTGACGAAGTGCTTCGCGGGGAAGATTTCGATCTCGTCCCGCTCCGCCATGATTTCACCGGTCAGCGGGTCCAGCTCGACTATGCGCTCGACCTCGTCGCCGAAGAAATCGACGCGCACGGCGAGTTCGTCGTAGCTCGGGAGGATGGTGAGGGAATCACCGCGGATGCGGAACTTGCCGCGGCGCACATCCATGTCGTTGCGCTCGTATTGCATGGCGACCATGCGGCGGATGGCCTCGCCGCGCGCGAACTTCGCGCCGACCTTGAAGTTGAGGACGAACTCCTGGTACTGCTCCGGCTCGCCCAGGCCATAAATGCAGCTCACGCTCGCGACGATGATCACGTCCTTGCGCGTGAACAGCGAGCGCGTGGCGGCGTGGCGGAGCTTGTCGATCTCCTCGTTGATGTCCGCGTCCTTGGCGATGTAGGTGTCGCTGCGCGGGATGTAGGCCTCGGGCTGGTAGTAGTCGTAGTAGCTGACGAAGAATTCGACGGCGTTCTCCGGGAAGAACTCTTTGAGTTCCGAACAGAGCTGGGCGGCGAGGGTCTTGTTGTGGGCAAGGACGAGCGTCGTGCGCCCGGTCTGTTGGATGACGTTCGCCATCGTGAAGGTCTTGCCGGAACCAGTGACGCCGAGCAGCGTCTGGTAACGGTCGCCGCGGTTCAGGCCCTCGACAAGCTTCGCGATCGCATCCGGCTGGTCGCCCGTGGGCAGGTAATCGGAGACGAGGGTGAACTCGCCGCGCGGCAGGACCGGAGCATAGGAAGCCATGCACCCAGTGTAGCAAACGGCGGGTCGGGTTTGGGGATGCATGGCGACAGGATGTGTCAGGACAGAGGTGGAGCGGGCTGGTCAGCCGTTCCCAGAAAGTCTGGCAGGGCAATAGCGTCTGCGGGAGAGAGGATGCGGAGCCCGGGGATCGGCGCAACGTCGAGCAGGTCGCGATCACCTGTGACGAGCCAAGGCGCGTGTGCGGCCAGGGCAGCGTGGATGAACTTGTCGTCATCGGGGTCGCGGGAGTAGCGAACGGCAGCAATTTCCGGCGGGATCACCGTGCGACCCCCGCCTAAGAATTCGACCAGGCTCCCGAGAAAACGGTCGCGCTCCTCTCTGGTCACATGGCGATCGAACTTTGGTCGCCACAGCCGCGTTTCCAGTTCTTCGAATGTCTGGGCTGAGAAGGCCGGTTCATGCTGGTTGAGTGCCACACGCGCCGGTGGTCCGTAGCTGGAGAGGAGACTGCTGATCCACACGTTTGTGTCAATGACTATTCGCATGGCTCCGCCTCGAACCGGCTCAGCTTTCGTCCGCCAGCAACTCTTCCAGGATTTCCGGAGTCAGGCCCCGGGCGGCGGCCGCAGCGGCGGTTTCGTCCATTATCTTGATGAGGCGGTCGGCGTAGAATCTTCGCATTCCCTCGTAGTCGTGGGCGCTCACCATGATGCCGACCACGCGGTCATGCCGTGTCACGCACACCGGTCCGCGTTGCGCACGGTCCAAGAACTCGCCGAAGTGGGTCTTCGCTCTGCTAGCGGTGATGGTCTGCATGTTGAGGTCTCTCCTTTGGGCCGCCTGAGCTATATGTTCAATTTAGCCAATTCGTGCGATTTCTGCAATATTCGGAACGGGACTCACGGCGTTACTCAGCGGTCGGTCGCTCGAGAACGTTGACGCGCAGGGCGGAAACGCTTGCGATTCGTTGGAAACCCCAGTCGAAGGTGACGAGTTCCGCCTCGTGGTGTATCGCCACGGTGGCGATCGGCAGATCAAGCGGCCCCGCCACGATGCCCGCACGACGGCAACGTTGCCCGAGTTCGATGGCAAGACTCCAGAGGTTAAGCGGAGTCGATAGCACGGGAAGTTCGGCAAACACGCGGCGCATGCGGGCGGCTTCATGTTCGCTCGCATGTCGCAGGACTTCGAAAACTATTGGTTCCGAGAGGCTGACGTGGGGATCAGAGATGATGGTCCGAATCTGGCTCCTCACCGTCCGGGGCGTTCGGCGTCGAGTGAAATCTATCCAAATACTGGTGTCGATCAGAACCGACACTACTCTCGCCAAAGCGCCGCTGTTCGTAGTTCCTTCTCGCGCTCTGCTGCCTTTGCTTCTTCATATCCCTCAAATTCGACGCTCCACTCGCCCGTCATGAATTTGTCGAAAACCTCTCCGCGCCGTCTCATCGTCTCGGCGTCTGGGCTGGGCACCTCGGTGGGTTTGCGTGGGCTGGCGGCCAGGCCTTTGCGGAGAAGGTCCGCCATCTCGTCTTTCAGCTTCTTGCCCTCCATCACGGCGAGGAGCTTCACTTCTTTCACAAGTGCGTCGGGGAGGTCTATCGTTGTCTTCATTCTGCCAGCTTACCAGTTTCCCAGCTTGCTGGCGTGGGATGGGCCGAGATCATGGCCTGAATCAATAGGTCACGAACGCATGTACCACCGCCCAACAATCTTCCGCAAGTCTCACCCAGCAGCCGGACTTCCAGGCCGCCCGCAACTACTGGAAGGTGCTCAAGAACCGCCTCGCAAAGGAAGGCAGCGAACTGGTTACAAACTGTAACCGGTTGAAGATGCGCGCCGACGACGGGAAGATGCGCGAAACCGACGTCGCCAGCCCCGAAGTCCTCCTTCGCCTCGTCCAGAGCGTCCCCAGCCCGAAGGCCGAGCCGATCAAGCTCTGGCTCGCGAAAGTCGGCTACGAACGCATGCAGGAGCTGGCTGACCCCGCGCTCTCCATCGATCGCGCCCGCGAAACCTGGCAGAAGCACGGCCGCAGCGAAAAGTGGATCCAGCAGCCCATGACCGGGCAGGAAACCCCCAACAAGCTCACGGACTACTGGTCTGCCCACGACATCAAGCAGGGGCAGGAGTTCGCTATCCTGACCAACATCATCCACGAGGAATGGGCCGACGTTTCCGTGCAGGAGCACAAGTCGCTGAAGGGGCGGAAGACGCAAAACCTCCGCGACCACATGACCGAAGCCGAGCTCATCTTCACCGCCCTCGCCGAGCTACCCACTCGCCAGATCGCCGAACGCGTCGAAGCCACCGGTATGCCGGAAAACAGGGGCGCAGCCATACGTGGGGGCGGCATCGCAAAGCGCGCCAGGCTCGAACTCGAAGAGCAGACCGGCCAGCCCGTCGTCACGCCCCGGAACTTCCTGCCGCCAACACCCGCCCGGCTCCTGGACTCGTAGACTCGCCTCTCGGCTCTCGCTCCCCTCCCTCTTGCCTCCGCGGGCCGAAAGTCGCTAGGATCGGCGTTGATGGCGACGACGATCACAAGCCCCGATACCCGCGTCCTCGATGATACCGAGAAGGAGGTCGAGCCGCCCTACCACCTCATCCTCCTCGATGACGACGCCCACAGTTATGCGTACGTGATCGGCATGATGGCGGCGATTTTCGGGTACTCACGCGACAAAGGCTTCGCTATCGCCTGCATCGTCGATAAGGACGGCCGAGCGATCGTCATGACGGGTTCCAAGGCGGAGATGGAGCTCAAGCAGGACGCCATCCACGCCTATGGCGCCGACCCCTTGATGGAGATTTCGGCGGGCAGCATGAGCGCTATCATTGAGCCCGCGCCGTGCTAAAGCCGCCCGCTACTTAACGTCGAACTCCCACGTCACCTGTTGGAT
>DAOTTM010000043.1:0-5258 GCA_034437915.1 Dehalococcoidia bacterium
TGGTTCGATTTTCACGTCGTTCCGCCTGTCACCCCCGTTCGTCCTGAGCCTGTCGAAGGATGAACACGCCGCTCTCCATGGTTCGAGTGTGACCGGCCCTTCGACAGGCTCAGGGCGAAGGGAACCCAGCACGTTGCCGTGCAAAACTCTGACGCCCACCCGTCCATATTATAGGCTGGGCGATGTATGGAGCGTTTTGGCGTCCATGTTATAGGCTGCGCGACGTATGGAGCGTTTGGGCGTCCATATTATAGGCTGGGCGACGTATGGAGACGCCGCCACGGACGGCGCGCCGTTCACGCTTGGTCCTCCAGGTCCGCCTCGTTGAAGAGCTCGATGTAGCTTCCATAATTGAATCGCCGGTTTCGCGCCCGTCCAGTCACCTCCTCGAGGATCCCCACGTCCACGAGTCGCCCAACGAGGTCGTTGGCGGCGGCGTAGGTTGTCCCGATCAACGACTGCACTTCGTTCACGGAGACGATGGGGTGCTCGTAGAGGTACTCCAACACACGGTGGCCATTCCCGGCGGCCCGCCCGAGTTTCTCCGCGATGACGTTCCTGTGCGTTTCGCGAAGCGTGAGGATCTGACGGGCCATGTCCGTCGCCTGGCTGCTCACCTCCACCACTCCGCGCAGGAAGAAGGCGAGCCACCGCTCCCACGTGCCATTGTCACGGACGGATTGCAGCTCTTCGTAATACTCCTGGCGGTGCCGCTTGAAGTAGTACGAGAGGTAGAGAACGGGCTTCACCAGCACCTTTTGTTCGCAGAGCAGGAAGGTGATGAGCAGCCGCCCCACGCGTCCATTGCCATCGAGAAACGGGTGTATGGTTTCGAACTGCGCGTGGGCGAGCCCGACCTTGACCAGCAGCGGGAGGGTATCAGCGCCGTGCAGAAAACGCTCAAGGTTGGACAGAGCATCGGCTATCGCATGGGGCGGAGGCGGCACGAAGGTCGCCTCGTTGAGGGTACAGCCGGCGGGTCCGATCCAGTTCTGGCTGGTCCGAAGATCTCCCGGGGTGAGGTGGGAGCCGCGCACACCTTGCAGCAATTCGGCGTGAATCTCGCGGATCAAACGGACCGACACGGGGAGTGCGGCAAGGCGCTGGAGGCCATGGTTCATGGCACGCACGTAGTTCACGACTTCGTCTACATCGGCGGGCCGATCCGGCGCCAGGATCTTCGCCTCCGCCGCGAGAACGTCCTGAAGCGAACTCTGCGTGCCCTCGATCTGGCTGGAAAGCACCGCCTCCTTGCGCACGTACATGAAGACGAAGAGGTCCGGGTTGGGGAGCGTTTGGATCGATCCGTCGAGGCGGCCAAGGGCGCGGTCCGCCTCCGAAAGCAGCGCTTGTAGCTCGCCGGCGATCGCCACAGGTGGGTCCGGCGGCAGCGGCGCGGGGAGGAAGGCGCGATATCCCGTGGGCTGCATTACGTATCGCCCGGCCCGGTCCGAGGCCACGCTGTAGCGTTCAGGGGATTCCATACGGCGCTGTCCCTCTAATAAGACCGGTTCGGTCGTTCCGTATTATAGGCTGGGCGACGTATGGAGCGTTTCGGCGTCCATGTTATAGGCTGGGAGACGTATGGAGCGTTTCGGCGTCCATGTTATAGGCTGGGCGACGTATGGAGCGTTCCGGCGTCCATGTTATAGGCTGGGAGACGTATGGAGCGTTTTGGAGTCCATGTTATAGGCTGGGCGATGTATGGACCGTTTCGGCGTCCATGTTATAGGCTGGGAGACGTATGGAGCGTTTCGGAGTCCATGTTATAGGCTGGGCGATGTATGGAGCGTTTCGACTTCCATGTTATAGGCTGGGCGACGTATGGAGCATGGAGCGTTTCGGCGTCCATGTTATAGGCTGGGCACCGTATGGAGCGCCATTCTTCGACCGGTGTCGTTCACTGCCAGTTCAGTTCCCACACCCGGATCGGCTCCTCGAAGCCCTTCAGCGCCACCTCTCCCCGGTCGGCGAAGAGGAACCCTTTGCCCGCCACAAGCTGGCGCACGACATCGGAAACGAGGACCTCGGAACCCTGGGCATGGGAGGCGACGCGGGCGGCGGCGATGACGGAGTGCCCGAAGAGGTCGTCGTCTTCCTCGATTGGTTCGCCGGCGTTGAGGCCGACGCGCAGGCGAAGGCCCGCCAACTCCCCATCGCGTTCGCCGAGGCGGGTGAAGGTGCGTTGCAACGTGATCGCGCACTCCAGCGCCTTCTGGGCTGAGATGAAGCTGGCCATGAAACCGTCGCCCATCGTCTTCACCTCGCGGCCATCATGCTGGGCGAGAGCTTCGCGCGTTATCCGTTCGTGTTCGCGCAATACTCTGCGTCCCAGCTCATCGCCGAGCTGAGACATCATCTCCGTATGGCCCACGAGATCGGTGAAGAAGAGCGTTCGCAACCCCACCTGCTGTGGTTCGCGCACCGGCGGTCGCGCGGCCTCGATCGGTCGCTCCGGGTCGATCCACTCGCCGCCGAGGAAGTCGACCACCATGCGGGCGACTTCATAGCTCGTCCCCTCGGCGGCGCGACCGGACACCGTTTCGAGTCGCGCGTTTGGCATCGCCGCCGCAAATTCGCGGACCATCGCGGGGCTAATCATGCGCTCTTCCACCGATCGGATGACGAGCGTCGGGGCCTCGACGGCGGGCAGCATCTCGGTCAGGTCCACCTCAAGCATCGCACTATAGAGGCCGAGGGCGGCGTCGGCGTTCGCACAGCGGCGGAAGTACTCGCTGAACTCGCGGCCCTCTTCGCGGCCCCAACCGAACATCTCCGCGCCGAGGGCGCCGGTAAACATCTCGTAGTCGGTCTGCAGCATCCCCCGCCACATCGCCAGCCGATCGCGTTCCATGAACTGTTCGCCGCGTGTAAAGGGATCGACGAGAACGATCTTCGTGACGAGGTCCTGGTGTGCCGCAGCATAGGCGATAGCAAGTTGACTGCCATGCCCGCCCGTCAGGAGGATCACCAGCGGGTTCCCGAACTGGTCGAGCACAGCCTCCAGATCCCGCAATCGTGCGTCCAGGCTGAAGTCGGTGGCTTCGCGATCCGAGGCGCCCGTCCCGCGGCCATCGAAGCGAACGACCGAGCAGTAGCGGCCAAGCTGTTCGAGAACCGCACGTCGATCCGGGTCGGCCCACTCCAGCTCGATGTGATTATCCGGGGGCGAAGGCAACGCCACGAGATATGGCCCACTGCCATTCACCGCGTAGGCGATTGCCTGGCCATCGACCGTGGTCGCGAAGCGAGTTCGAGGAGTGTCCATCAGCCTGAACAGTATCGCATCGAATCCCTCCGTTCGTTCACGGAGTGGCGCGGCTAGCCCAGGCCGTGGCGGATCGCCCACGCGACCGCTTCGGCCTTGCGATGCGCGCCGATCTTCGTATAGACGCTGACGACGTGGCGCGAGACCGTGAAGCGGCTGATAAACAACGCCGTGGCGATCTCCGGTTCCGTGCGTCCCGCCGCCAGCAGACACAGCACCTCGCGTTCGCGCGCGGAAAGCCGGCCTCCGTCTACCGCTCCGGCCGATGCCGTAGCCACAGGCACTGGGCCGAGGAACTCCATCACGGCCTGGAGATAGAGTTCCGCTTCGCCGTAGGGAGGGGGCATCGCGGATTCGGGAAGGAGCATGTAACGCCCATGTGGAAAGCGCTTTGCGAACTCCTGCATGCGGCCTGAAGGAATGCGCACATTGTTCTCAAATTCCAATACGAGGACGGGGAGGTCGATCGCCACAGCTCGCTCCCAGTCTTGCTCCGGCCGCGCCGCCTTCGCTTCAGCCACCTGGTTGTGTTGGTCCATGCAGCGACGGACCACCGCGATAAGGTCCTGAATATCACTGATCGGTCGGCCGGTGTTCCTCTGAGTCGTAATCTCGAGACGATCAAGAACGACTGCTTCGACAAGACATCACCTGGGTGTGGCCCGGGTCGGGTCCGCTCGCGCGCGTTTATAGCGACGTTGACGCCGCGCTCGGCAGGTTCGGCAAGCTCTTCGAAGGTTCCGGGGGCACGTTCAAGGTGTCCCCGGAGTCGATCAAGAGCTTCGGAGAGTTCGTCGTCGTCTGTTCAAGCGCAAGCTGGACGAACAGCTCGGGCGCCCACGTGGACCCGTATGTGCAGACGTTCCGGATGGCGAACGGCAAGGCGGCCGAGTGTCAGATCCTCTTCAACGACGTGAAGCTCTGGGACGAGTTTCCCGGCTAGCGTTTCGCCGAGTTGTCCGCGGAGACGGCGGCGGGTAGAGTGCGCCCACCGCTCAACGCAGGATATGACCATGACCGAGCACCCCATTCCCACCGCAGGGCGCAGTGCGCTCTGGGTCGATACGAACGTCATCGGCGTGAGCGATGTGCCCGTGGCGGCGCCGGGGCCGGGCGAAGTGCTCGTGCGCATCCGCGCCTGTGGCATCTGCGGCAGCGACTTGCACGGCTTCCATACTGGTTCGCGGCGTTTCATCCCTGGCATTGGGCCGGGCCACGAACTGGCGGGCGAAGTGGCGGCGCTGGGGCCGGGCGTTGCGGGTCCCGCAGTCGGCACACGCGTCGCGATGCTGGCCGGGCAGGTCTGTGGAGTCTGCCACTTCTGCCGTGGAGGGCGGTATCAGCTCTGTCCGAAGCTGCGCATCGGGGGCGGAACGTATCCTGGCGGCATGGGCGAGTACTTCATGGCGCAGGCGGACTATGTGTACCTCGTGCCGGACGGCATGCCCTGGACGGTGGCGGCGCTTTCCGAACCGTGTGGGATCAGCCTCCACGGCCTCAAGCGCGCGGGCATCAAGCGCGGTGACCGCGTCCTCATCCTGGGCGCGGGGACGATCGGGCTCTTCGCGGCGCTCGTTGCCCGAGATGCGGGCGCGAGCAAGATCGGCATCACGGCGCGCTACCCACACCAGGCCGAGGCCGCTCGCTCCCTCGGCGCGACGGACGTCTTCACCTCCGAAGAAGTCGGCCCCGGATCGCCTGTATCGAGGATGGGCTGGGACATCGTCGTGGAGACGGTCGGCGGATCCGCGCCCACGCTCCAGCAGGCGATCGATGTCGTGGAGCGCGGCGGCACCATCCTGCTCCTCGGCGTCCATACGGAGCCGCAATCGATCCAGACCGGTCGCGTGTTCTTCCACGAACTCACGATCGTCGGCTCGTTCGGCTACGACAATGTCGGTCTACGTTCGGATTACGACGAGACGCTGGCGCTGCTGGCGAAATACCAGGACCTCGTCGCCCCGCTCGTCACGCATACCTACCCGCTCGA
>DAOTTM010000044.1:0-6466 GCA_034437915.1 Dehalococcoidia bacterium
TGGTTCGATTTTCACGTCGTTCCGCCTGTCACCCCCGTTCGTCCTGAGCCTGTCGAAGGATGAACACGCCGCTCTCCATGGTTCGAGTGTGACCGGCCCTTCGACAGGCTCAGGGCGAACGGAACCCAGCACGTTGCCGTGCAAAACAATGACGCCCACCCTACTGCGAACGCGTGGTGATCCGCCCACCCGCCGCACGCGTATACTCTGGCACGAAATCAAACGTCCGGGAGACTTCGTTATGACCGCAACCACAGTCCTCACCCTTGCCGGCGCCCCGGTCACAATCGCCGATGACGACATCGCGGGACTCCGCTCGGCTATGCGCGGCCCCGTCCTCCTCCAGGGCGAAGCCGAGTACGAAACGTCCCGCCGCGTCTGGAACGGCAATATCGACCGTTTTCCCGGCCTTGTCGCGCGCTGCACCGGTGTCGCCGATGTCCGGCGGCCGTGAACTTCGCCCGCTCAAAGAACCTCCTCGTGGCCATCCGCGGCGGGGCGCACAACGCTGCGGGCAATGGCACCACCCAGGGCGGCATGCAAATCGACCTCTCGGGCATGAAGGGCATCCACGTTGACCCCGTCGCCCGCACCGCCCGCGCCCAGGGTGGCGTCCTTTGGGCCGACTTCGACCGCGAAACCCAGGTCTACGGCCTCGCCACCACGGGCGGCACGGTGTCGAACACCGGGGTTGCGGGACTCACGCTGGGCGGCGGCATCGGCTGGCTGATGGGTGAGCACGGCCTCAGCGTCGATAACCTGCTGTCCGTCGAAATCGTCACCGCTGACGGTCGCGCCCAGCACGCAAGCGCGACGGAAAACGCGGACCTGTTCTGGGCAGTACGCGGCGGCGGCGCAACTTCGGCGTCATCACCTCGTTCGAATTCCGTGTCCACCCGGTCGGTCCGCAGGTGCTCGGCGGCATGGTCATTCATTTGCTGCAAGATGCCCCAAAAGTCCTCCGCTTCTACCGCGACTTCTCCGCCAACGTGCCAGACAAGGCGGCCGCCTTTGCGGGTCTCCTCACCGCCCCCGATGGTCCGCCGGTGGTCGCGATGATCCTCGGCTACACCGGCGATTTAGCCGAAGGCGAACGCGTCCTTGCCCCCGCCCGTGCTTTCGGCAGCCCGATCCAGGATACCGTTGGCCCCATGAGCTACTGCGCCCGTCAGGGCCTTCTCGATGAACCCAATGCCATCCATGGCATCCAGCGCTATTGGAAGTCCGGGTATAGCGCGGACTTCAACGACAGTCTCATCGATACAGCCGTGGATGCGGCCGGGACCTTCGTCTCTCCGATGAGCGCCATGCTGTTCATCCGTGTGAGCGGACAGGCAACGCGCGTTCCCCCGAGCGAGACGGCCGTTGGTCTGCGACAGGCCCAATGGGATTGCAACGTCGTCTCGCAGTGGATGGACCCATCGGAATCCCCGAAGCATATCGCCTGGACGCGCGACGTCTGGGGCCGCATCGAACCCAACATCTCCTCCAGCGCCTACATCAACCATATCGCCGGCGACGACTCGCCCGAAAAGGTGCGCGCCTCCTACGGCCCCGGCATCGACCGCCTGATGAAGATCAAGAAAGCCTACGACCCCACAAACATGTTCCGCATCAACGCCAACATCCAGCCCGCGTAGGAAGTTCTGAGTTCTCGGTTCTGAAGTTCCTGGTCTTTCGCCTTGCGGAATGCATTCCGGTTTAGTTGTCAGTGGCTTCCAGCGCGGCTGCCCCGCTGACTCCAACAAACAACGGTGAGCCTCCCTTTCGAGGACCACTTTGATTGATCTTAGAGCTCGCACTGAGACATGAGAAATCAGAACTCAGTCGAGGGTGATGCGGCGAAAGGCTTCGGCGTATTCGAAGGGCTGATCGGTGGCTGATCCGCGCGACATTTCCTCGACAAATCCGATAATGTCTTCGCCGAACTGGCTCGGATGGGCGCCCAATGCGAGGCGCTTCAAGGCCATCGTCGCGGAGATATCGACCCAAACATTCGGCTCTTTCGTCCCGCCGAGCCAGAGCTGCGCGACCTTGTGAGGAAGCAGGTTCTCGGTCAGGAGTTCGGGGAAGGTGAGGCGATCGCGGGCGCTGGGGAAGACGGCGTCGAGCGTAGCGTCGCCCGCCGCGCGATGATCAGGGTGGTTCACGTAGGTATCCGAAAAGATGCGGTTCGTGGGGTCGAAGGTCATCACGATTTCCGGACGGTATTGCCGGATGAGGCGGGTGATATCGCGCCGGAGCTGGAGCGTCGGCTGGAGGTAGCCGTCTTCGTACCCCATGAAGACGAAGTTCTTCACGCCGAGGACGGCTCCGGCGGCGCGCTGCTCGGCCTCGCGGATCTCGGTCAGGCGCGAGGGCGTCATCTCCGGGTCCTCGCTGCCCTTGTCGCCGCGGGTGATGACGACCAAGGTGATCTCGCTGCCGTTCTTCGCCCATGCGGCCACCGTGCCAGCGACCATGAACTCGGCGTCATCCGGGTGGGCGACGACGACCATCGCGCTGGCTGGGGTGTAGTCGGTTGGTGTCATGCGTGCTCCCTGTCGTGAAGAGAGTATCGGAGAAGGGAGTTTCGGCGTATGGGAGTTACCTGAAGCGCAACTCCGGGGCGTGGGTGTAGGGGAAGGTGCCATTGGCGATTGGGCCGACTGTGGCTGCGTGGCTGTCAAATGCGTCTTCGCCAAAGAGTTCACGATAGTGGGCGAGGTAGGCTTCGCGATCGGGGCAGCCATCGATCCACTCGGCGCGGAAGGCGTCGAATCGTGCCTGGTCCCGGGCAACCCCGCCGAAGACCTTCGCCTGGAAGGCGTAGTCGGTGTCGTAGTAGCCCGTGATCGCGCTGGGGTGGGCGCCCCGTGGCATATGCACAACTGCGGCGACGCGGAAGCCGGGGACGATCGTGCGGCTGGCGTCGCTGCGGATAGCTTCGCTCGGGACGATCTCCTCGGCGGAGACGATGACGTTCTTGGCGGCCCAGAGCGCCCACTTTGCGTCGCCCTGGTGGCCCCATGCCTGCACGTTGCCCTCGGCATCGGCACGCTGCGCCGGGAAGATCGTCACGTCCGGGCGGAGGGCGGGCAGCAGCACGACCTTTTGTCCGTCGAACGGGGACTCCATCCGTGCCCATTTCTTTTCGCCAAGATATCCGCCGGGATGATCGATGTATTCGGGCTTCAGGTAATCCGTCCCGAGGAAGGAGCGTGTGGGGATGAAGGGGATGCCGAGTGCGCCGGCCATGAGCATGAGAGCGATGGCCTGGTTGCTGTAGTCCTCGAAGCGCAGGCGGCCATCGTCCATCATCTGCGTCGTCAGTCCGGGGCGAAGGGCGCCACCGATATAGCCGGTGCTCATCCGGTCCGCACACCCGGCAAGCGCCATGAACGTCCCTTGCATGCCCATCGAGCCGCCGAAGAGCTCCAGCTTCTTCCTCTGCTGGCGGATGATTTCGAAAGCGAGGCCGTAGGCGACGGACGTGTAGCCCACGTAGATCGAGTCGCCGTCGTGGACGAACCGTTCGATAGCTTCGTGCGCGCTCATGAGCTTGGATTCGGCCATGGACTCCCCCTGGATACGCAGGATATGAGAGCGGAGGGTAATTGCGCGAATCGGCGCGGTTCATCCTTCGACAAGCTCGGGACGAACGGTTCCCGTGTGCGCGCAGGGCAGGTATCGTGTCGCTCGGGAGGCCGTTCTATGTGTCGGAGCATCAAGGTCTTGCGGGGATTCGAAACAGATGCGACGGAGCAAGAGGTTGCGGAGGCGGCGCTGCAGTATGTACGGAAGGTGAGCGGCTATCGCGTCCCCGCCGCGAAAAACGCGGACGCGTTCAACGCTGCCGTTGAAGCTGTCACGACCGCCACTCGTGACCTGTTAGGTCAGCTCCCGGCGTTGAAATCGGCCCCCGTGCCAAAGAGTACAAACCGCCGCCGGGTGGAGTAGAATCGGCAACGCGCTCGCGAGAGCAATCTTTGAAGGAGACCACCCATGAAAGCTGCCGTCTTCCACGGCCCGAACCAGCCCCTGCTCATCGAGAACGTCGAGATCGACGAACCGCTGGAGCGCGAAGTCATCGTTAAAGTCATGGCCAGCGGCGTTTGCCACAGCGACCTGCACTTTGTCGATGGCCTCTACCCGATGGCCGGCCCCGCCATCCTCGGCCACGAAGTCGCGGGCATCGTCGAGAAGGTCGGCAGCCAGGTCGTGCAGTTCGCCGCCGGCGACCACGTCATCGGCTGCCTGAGCCTGTTCTGCGGGACCTGCAAGTACTGCCTCCAGGGGCGGCCGAACCTCTGCCAGAACCCGGAAGTGCGCCGCCGCACCGTCAACCGGCCGAAGTACACGCTCAACGGCTCACCCGTTGCACAGTTCGCGA
The DNA here is from genome assembly GCA_034437915.1 of Dehalococcoidia bacterium. Taxonomy (GTDB): domain Bacteria; phylum Chloroflexota; class Dehalococcoidia; order Tepidiformales; family Tepidiformaceae; genus JACRBT01. The sequence goes on from DAOTTM010000044.1 coordinate 4,373, forward strand.
ACCTCGGCAGCTATGCCGAAAAGATGCTCGTCCACGAGAACACGCTCGTGAAGATGGGAAACGACATCGGCTTCGAACAGGCCGCGCTCATCGGCTGCGGCGTGACCACGGGCGTGGGTGCGGTGCTGAACACGGCCCGCGTCCCGGCTGGCGCGACGGTCGCCGTCTGGGGCGCGGGCGGCGTTGGCCTCGCCGCTATCCAGGGCGCGAAGATCGCGGGCGCGGGCATGATCATCGCGGTCGATATGCTTGAAAATAAGCTCAAGACCGCCAGGGACCTCGGCGCCACGCACGTCGTCGATGCCTCTTCGCACGACCCGGTGCAGGCCGTGAAGGACCTCACCGGCGGCGGCGTCGAATATTCGTTCGAGGCGATCGGCAACAAGCGCGCGGCGGAGCAGTGCTACGAAGCGCTGGAGCGCGGCGGCACGGCCACGATCATCGGCATGATCCCGGTGGGCCAGAAAGTCGAGATCGACGGGCCTTCCCTGCTCGGCGAGAAGAAGCTCCAGGGGTCGAGCATGGGTTCGAACCGCTTCCGCACGGACATGCCGAAGTACATCGACTTCTACAAGCGCGGCCTCCTGAACCTGGATGACATGATCACGCGCACTGGCAGGCTCGAAGACGTGAACGAGGCGTTCCGCGCCATGAAGGCGGGCGAAGTCGCGAGGACCGTGCTCAAGTTCTACTAGGGTCCTCGGATCTTGATTCTCAATGGAGTGATACGGGAGCCAGGATGCGCTTGGCGTGTCCCGGTGCCCGCTGGTGGAGCGTCTCGTAAGTAGAGTGAGCGACACCCGTGTGCTTCAAAGCAAATTGGTGACAGGCACAGCGAGAGAGCAGTTGGAGCTGGAGGCGCTCGTACGCGGGCGCGACTCGGTGCAAAGGCAGTGTTGCGCCCGCGGATTGTCTTGCTCACCGCAGACGGTGTTTGCACCAGCGTATCCCCCGTCGACGTGGGACAACCTGTCACACGGTCAGCGGTTGGCGAAACCGTTTTCGCGAAACTGGTGTCCGGGGTCCCGCGCAAGACTGCCCCGATCGGGGCGAAGACCGCGCATCGACGACGATCAGGTGCGTGAGTGCGTCGGCGAAAGGGTGGCGGCGAAACCCTCTGTCCAACGGTTGACGCGCTGAACAAGTTCCGAGGGCGGATCGGTATCCCGCGGCCAGACGTCCTTCAGGTAGGGGATATAGAGGTCGTCGAATGCCAGCAGCCCGCCGATAAACCGCACAACGTTGCCGAGAGCGATAACGCCCGGTTCGGCGGTGAGGTTGGAAGCGCCAATGATCCCATTGACTTTGCCACGCATGACGCGCGCGTCGAGGAGGTCAAGGGCGCTCTTGGCGACGCCCGGTAGGGTGTTGTGGTAGGTCGGTGTTACCCAGACGACGCCATCGCTCGTGGCCACAGCCTGCCGCCACTCCTCGACGACCGCGGGGTAATCCGCCGGAGACGTGACCCCGTGAAAAGGGAGCGCCCGCAAGTCGAAGGCTACTGGACGATGGCCAACGTCTGTCAGCGCGTGTTGCACCAGTGGAACCACGCGCGGCGAGAGTCCGCCAGGACGGATGCTACAAGAAATGATCAGGAAGTTCATTGGAGTAGGCTAATGTGCGGGCCGCGAAGGTGCATCGCGCTTTTTCCATTGCATCGGTGACGGCAACCCGGACAGTCTGTAGATTACGCGTGTGACAGCACAGAACCAACCTCATCCGGGTCCCCTCCGCGGCATACGGGTCATCGATTGCGCGACTGAACGTGGCGAACTGGCGGGACGCGTCCTCGCTGACCTGGGCGCGGATGTTCTGAAGATTGAGCCGCCCGGGGGATCGGCCTCGCGGAGGCGTGGCCCATTCTCCCGTGCTCAGGAAACCTCGCCCGATGGTTCGCTGTTCTGGGCGGCGGTGTCGCTGGGGAAGACGAGTCAGGTGGTGGACTTCGCCACCGACGCTGGACGCGAGGAATTGCGTGCGTTGGTCGGCCGGGCGGACATTTTCATCGAATCGGACGACCCCGGCGTCCTGTCCGGTATCGGCCTCGGGTATGACCGGCTCCGGCGGGACAACCGCGGGCTCCTCTATGTCTCC